>URMK01000014.1 GCA_900548905.1 uncultured Lachnospiraceae bacterium
TAGTACTGCTGCGTTTTTAGCCGAGCGAGAGCGGCCCCTGGAAGGAACCTTGCAGCACCGCAGCCCCGGGGATAAGCCGGGAGGGAAAAAGGCCGGGCAAATCCACAGGGCGGCAGCACAAGGGCTGTAAACAGGAACAGAACTTTAGTATTTTTTAATCTTTTTTTCATAAACCGTTTTCTTGTAATATAGCCTTTAGTGGGGTATGATACGAATAGGAAGTAAAAAAGGAGATAAGCAGATGACAAAAACAGAATTCCTGGAAGCTCTGCGGCGTGCACTGAACGGGAATATGGCGGCTGCATCCGTGGAAGATAATCTTAAATTTTATGACACCTATTTTATAACAGAGACGGCGAAAGGAAGGACGGAATCCGATATCCTGTCCGGGCTTGGGGATCCCCGGATTCTGGCAAGAACCCTGATAGATGCGGCAGAGCGTGCCGGTGATGAATATGCCCATGAAGCCAACGAGACACAATTCCGGGCGGCCGGAGGTCCGGGAAGCCAGAATGATTACCAGGAAGAAAAATTTACCCAAAGAACCGGTGGCACTGTGAACCGGGTGCATATGCCCGGGTGGCTGATAGCTATCCTGGTCCTGATGGCGGTGGTGGTGGTCATCAGCGTGGTCGGTTCCCTGATGTGGGCCGTTCTGCCTTATCTGATTCCTATCGTACTTGTGGTATATATTATCCGGCTCTTTCGAAAAAAATAAAATTATTGTGCATAAAAAAGCTGATTTTTCAAATACTACTCCTGTAACAAAAATGAATCAGGAGGTTTTATATTATGTCTAAGAATGATTACAACCAGAACAGCCAGAACAGCGAAAAGCAGAACCAGCAGAATAAGTCTGAGAATTCCAGCAGCAACAGCCAGAAGAATCAGAACCAGAACAAGAACAGCTACTCTGACTGCCACAGCGGAAAAGACAGCAGCAAAGAGAACAATTATTAATCTACAATAGCTGAAAAAAGCCGGGAAGACGCGGATATATCCGCCCTTCCCGGCTTTTTACATATAGGTACCCGGACTTCGCCGGCGGCGGATGGTTCTCTGTCCGCTGTCTGCGGGACCCGGCAGGATATGGATCAAAATATCATTGACGGGAAAAAGAAATAAACGTAATATATAGCTATGAGAAAATTTGAGTTGATTGCGCCCTGCCATTTTGGGCTGGAGGCGGTATTAAAAAAAGAAATTATTGATCTGGGGTATGATGTGCTTCAGGTGGAGGACGGTCGGATTACATTTTTCGGGGATGAAGAAGCGGTCAGCCGGGCGAATGTGTTTCTGCGCAGTGCGGAGCGTATTCTGATTAAGGTGGGAAGCTTTCATGCGGAAACCTTTGAGGAATTGTTTCAGGGGACGAAAGGCCTGGCCTGGGAGGAGTATATCCCCGCGGACGGGAAATTCTGGGTGGCTAAGGCAGCCAGTGTGAAGAGTAAGCTGTTCAGCCCTTCGGATATTCAATCCGTTATGAAAAAAGCGATGGTGGAACGCCTGAAAGAAATCTATCATGCGGGCTGGTTTGAGGAAAACGGGGCTTCTTTTCCGGTGCGTGTGTTTCTGATGAAGGATGAGGTGACGGTAGGGCTGGATACTACGGGAGAATCTCTTCATAAGAGGGGATACCGTAAATTGACGGCAAAAGCACCGATTGCGGAGAATCTTGCGGCTTCCCTTATCATGCTGACACCCTGGAGAGGGGACCGGATATTGGTGGATCCTTTCTGCGGCAGCGGGACATTTCCTATTGAAGCGGCTATGATGGCTGCCAACATGGCTCCCGGCATGAACCGCAGCTTTACGGCGGAGAACTGGCCGGAAGTGGTTGCCAGAAGGAACTGGTACGATGCAGTGGACGAAGCGGAAGACATGGTGGACCTGGATGTGGAAACGGATATCCAGGGCTATGATATTGATGACAAGATGGTTTCTATTGCCAGGGAGAACGCACGTCTTGCGGGTGTGGAAAAGCTGATTCATTTCCAGCGGCGCCCTGTGGCGCAGCTTAGCCATCCCAAGAAGTATGGTTTCCTGATTACCAATCCTCCCTATGGGGAAAGGCTGGAAGAAAAAGCCGCCCTGCCGGCTTTATATAAAGAAATCGGGGAACGGTTCGCCGATCTGGATTCCTGGTCTATGTACCTGATTACCGCTTATGAAAACGCAGAACGTGATATCGGACGAAAAGCAGATAAAAACAGGAAAATATATAATGGGATGATGAAGACCTATTTTTACCAGTATTTAGGCCCAAAGCCGCCGAAACGGCAAAAGCAGGATGATTAATTAAATTACCCGCGGCAGCCGCCAAAGCAAGCTTGGCTTTGGCCTATTGTCCGCGGAAATAAAACGGATGGAGCACAGGATAAATGAGCAGGAGAGTTATTTTTGCTACGGGAAACGAAGGGAAGATGCGGGAAATCCGCATGATTCTTGATAATCCTCAACTGCAGGTGCTGTCCATGAAGGAAGCCGGGATAGAGGCTGATATTGTGGAGGATGGAAGCACCTTTGAGGAAAACGCACTGATTAAGGCAAGGGCGGTGGCGGCCTGTGCCGGTAAGGGGGATATTGTCCTGGCAGACGATTCCGGCCTGGAGATTGATTACCTGGGCGGGGAGCCGGGCATTTATTCCGCCAGATATATGGGCGAGGATACCTCCTACCGGATTAAAAATGCAAATCTGATAGGCCGCCTTGACGGTGTTCCAAGGGAAGAACGTACAGCCAGGTTTGTTTGTGCCATTGCTGCGGTCATACCGGGGGATGAACCGGAGGAGTTTGTGGTCAGAGGTGTCATTGAGGGATATATCGGCTGGGAAGAAAAGGGCGCTAATGGCTTTGGCTATGATCCTATTTTTTATGTGGAGGAATATGGCTGCTCCACCGCGGAACTGGACAGCCGGACAAAGAACCAAATCAGCCACAGAGGGAATGCGCTGCGCATGATGAAGGAGCGTCTTGACGGAATCCTGTAGTCCGGATTCCGGTACACATGAGGAAAGAGGGAACAAAGGATGAAGGTATTGATAATCAGCGATACCCACCGCAGAGATGACAGATTCCTTGCTTTGATAGAACGCATAAAACCCATTGACATGCTTATACACTGCGGCGATTCCGAAGGAAGCGAGGAGTTCTATAAAGCCGGTGCGGACTGCCCGGTGGAAATTGTGGCCGGAAATAACGATTTTTTTACGGATCTTCCCAGGGAAAGGGAATTTGATGTAGGTAAATACAGGGTCTGGCTTACCCATGGCCATAATTATTATGTATCCATGGGGAATTCCATACTGAAGGAAGAAGCCATGGCAAGAGGCGTTGACATAGTCATGTATGGCCATACCCATAAGCCGGTCATCGATGTGGACAAGGAAGTTACCGCGATCAATCCGGGCAGTCTTTCTTTTCCGCGCCAGGAAGGGCGCAGGCCCTCTTATATCCTTATGGAACTTGACAGGGACGGCCAGGTTCATTACCATTTGAATTTTTTGTAAAAAAATTGGAAAGAAAATTCAAAAAATCCGTTGACATATGTTGATGGGTGTTATATAATAACTTCTGCGTCACGGCTAAAGGTGAGCAGAAACCGGGGTGTGGCTCAGCTTGGCTAGAGCGCCTGGTTTGGGACCAGGAGGTCGCAGGTTCGAATCCTGTCACCCCGATTACCCATACTTTTAGTTGTACATGGTTTCATTTATATATGCGGGTGTAGTTCAATGGTAGAACACCAGCCTTCCAAGCTGGATACGTGGGTTCGATTCCCATCACCCGCTTGCGGGTTATTAACTGTGTTGGTAATTTCCCGCTTGCGGGTAGATTATCAGTTTACGGGCGGTCCTTTTTGGGACAGGCATTTGTAAGCGGTTGCCCGATTGGCAGATTTCAGCTGCCGGCATCAGTCAGAGTAGTCCTGTTGTTTAATCGCCAGGCGTTCCCGTAATATGTGTTCGTAGCTCAGTTGGATAGAGCAACGGCCTTCTAAGCCGTGGGTCGGGGGTTCGAATCCCTTCGAGCACGTTGAGGTTATGAGAATTTTCATAATCCATATGGTGGGTATAGCGCAGTTGGTTAGCGCGCCAGATTGTGGCTCTGGAGGCCAAGGGTTCGAATCCCTTTATCCACCTTCTTGGGCTATCGCCAAGCGGTAAGGCACAGGACTTTGACTCCTGCATTCGCTGGTTCGAATCCAGCTAGCCCAGTTGCAGAAAAGGAATCTTTCGTATATGGTTCTTTTTTTTATTCTTTTTTCCGGATGTATAATTTTTACAATTCGGGGAAAGGTAACTGCATAAGATGAGGAGCACTAGCTCAGTCGGTAGAGCACCTGACTTTTAATCAGGTTGTCGGGGGTTCGAATCCCCCGTGCTTCACTCTTTTCAATAGCGGAATCTTCAGTATTTATGAGGATTACCGCTTATTTTGATTTCCGCGGGTAAGGTACCGTACCTCATATCCCAAAGCTGCCGTTCACCGGATCGCGGAACAGAGGCAGCCGTGGCGTACGGAAGGTAAAAAGAACAAATAGTGCGAACAGCAAAAGCACCGCCGCCATGGACAAATAGGGCAGTACGCGGAACAAAGCCCTGTTTCCGGACGGATAAGCGGCCGTTCTTTCCGTAAGTCCGCTGAGGAAAAAAGCAAGCAGGATACTCAGCAAAAATACGGTGATGTCCAGCGCCAGATAATTGGTTCCCAGGACGGCGGTATAGGAATAAAAAAGAAGAGGGATGGAAACCAGCCCTGCCGCCAGCCCCATGGTCCTGGCGGGAAGGAATACGGCAGGATTGCGGGAGGCGTGGAACAGTTCCCAAAGGGAGTACAGGACAAAGGGGAAGAACAGCAGCTTAAGATGCTCCCAGACCGATTCGTTGATCGGGGAGAAAAGGGCGGCTAAGGGCAGCCGGTCCGACCATTCGTATAAAAAATGAAGCAGCGTGCCGAGCACGGCCGTAAACAGGATACCGATGATTTCATAGCTGTATTTTTTTCTGAACATATTTCCTCCCTTGCCTGTCGGCGCAAACACGCGGACTGCTTTTTTCTTTTATAGCAAAGTATTCCCATTCCTTACAGGAAATACCCTTTTGTGTCGGAAAGGTGAAATTTGGAAAAGGGGTAGATTTTATAACCGAAGTTATGATATATTAGTACTGTAAAGCAGTATAGCGTGTTTTTCTTGAAGAGGTAACCGGTATGCACAAGGGATACATGTTTTCGAAATATGCATTGGATAAAGAGTTAAAGGATGTGGGAGGTCTCTGGAGTCGTATCGATTTCAGAGACTATATTATAACGCCGAAAAAGGTATGGCTGATAAACATGTGGTTTCAGGCCGGTGTTTTCCTGCAGCGTCCTGCCAAAGGGATGAAGCGGAGTAAGAAATGCATCCATACCGCAGATGGCGGAAAAATCGGGTTGACTATATATGAACCGGCCAATATCAGTAAAAATGCCCCCTGTATGATATATTATCACGGAGGCGCTTTTGTATTAAGGGACAGGCCGTCCACACACCGTCTGGCCCAGGTGTATTCGGAAAATATAAGGTGTAAGGTCATTATGGTACATTACCGGCTGGGAGAGCCTTATCCGGGGCCTGTGAAGGATTGCTACGGAGCCTTTGCCTGGATAGCCCGCAATGCCGGAAAGCTTGGCATTGACAAGGAGAGGATAGCGGTGATCGGCGACAGCGCAGGAGGCGCCCTTGCGGCGGCTGTGACGCTGCTTGCCAGAGACAGGAAGGGCCCGTCTATTTGTTTTCAGATGCTGATTAATCCGGTAACGGACAGAAGCATGACCTCCTGGTCCATGCGCCAGTTTGTGGATTCACCCGGATGGAATGCCAATCTGAACCGTCAGATGTGGGATTTGTATCTGCAGAAGGGGGATTTCGGCAAACCGCAGTATGCCGCACCCCTGGGCGCCGCCTCTTTGGAGAATCTTCCTCCCGCTTATGTGGAAACCCAGGAAATTGACTGCCTGCGGGATGAAGGAAATGCCTATGCGGACCGTCTGGCGAGTGCGGGAGTGCCTGTGGAGCTGAATGAAATACGCGGCACCTTTAATGGATATGATGTATTATTTGACAAAAACAAGCTGGTACAGCTGTCCGTAACAAGGCGCTGTCTGGTTATGAAGAGGGCATTTGCTAAGATTCCGCTAACAACACGTTCATAAGGCGTTAAGGAACTCCCCGGAATATCGTATTTGTCTGCCAGTCATGTTATGGTATCTGTGAAAGATACATAATGCGAACAGGAGGCAGCAGACAATGTGGGATATCTGGTCAATTTTATCGGTGATTATTATAGTGGCAGGTGTGGTCGGCGGTGTCTATTATGAAAATATAAAAAGATAAGACAGGCAGTACCTGGGAGGAAGGGGATGACAACAGCATGCCCTTCTTTTTTTGAAGCCTTCCGCAACCGCTTTTCCATAAAAAAACACGGGACAAACCGGCTGAAATATTGTAAACTGTCAATAGGTATTACGGCAGGATGGGAGGGTCACAGATGAAAGAAAAGGAATATTTGCTGATTGCCCTGGATATGGACGGGACGCTGCTGAATTCCGGGCAGGAAATAACGCCCAGAGCCGGAAGGGCTATAGAAGAGATCATGCGGCGGGGAAAACAGGTGGTTTTCTCCACGGGTAGGTGTATCCGTGAAATGGAAGCTTATCTGGATGCGTTCCCCTCCATGAAGTATCTGGTATGCGAGAGCGGCGCATGTGTATACGATTTGCAGAAGAAGAAGCATATTGCGCGGATACCCATACCGCCCAGGCTCGTGCTTAAGGTGATTGCCTGTGTGGAAGGAGAGGATATCCTTACCTCTTTTTTTATGGGAAACCGTCCTTTTATGGATACAGCCTATATGCGTCGTCTTGCCGCGTTCGGTCTCGGGGAGTTTGACGAGGTGTTCCGGCAGAGCGTGGTAAAGGTGGAAAACCTGTTTTCTTTTTACCGGGAAAATCCCATGGAGGTGGAAAAAATCAATCTGTTCTTTAAGGATGGCGGCAGCCGCAGGAAAGCGCTTGAGAAAATAGCAAGGCTTCCGCTTTCCCTGGCAAGCTCCCTGGCGGGTAACCTGGAGATCAATGCACAGAGGGCAAATAAAGGCGAAGGGCTTAAAATCCTGTGCAATCATCTGCAAATCCCCATGGAAGCGGTTATTGCGTTGGGGGATAACAGCAACGATGTGGAAATGCTGCAGGCAGCAGGGTTCCCGGCTGCGGTAGGGAATGCGGTTCCCCGGGTGAAGGCGCTGGCACGGGAAATAACGGAGGACTGTGACCATGACGGGGCGGCTATAATTATGGAAAAATATATGTTGTAGATACAGTAAATACACAAGAAGAAATCCTGCAGGGGATTTCTTCTTTTTTTTCTGCGGGATAAACCTGCAGCAGATCAGGCAGGTCTGCATATGTGCTGCGCGGACCGTATAAAACGTGTCGGCAGCAGACGTCGTCCTGTCGTGCAGCGGAATGTATTTTTATGCGTTTTTGAACGGTATAATTCGGGTAAAAATGTTTAAAATCATAAAGGACAGCATGTTTTTACCCGGAAAACAGAAGGAAAATACATGTAAAATGCTGGTAAAAAAAGTGGAAAAAACTTATAATTATTCAAAATGTATATTAAGTACAAGAAAAATAGAAATTAATATAAAAATTATACAAAAAAGTATTGCATTAAGAAATACGATGTGGTAATATACAACCATAGCAATTGGAAACGTTACCGACAACGTTACCGATAACGTTTCCGGAATCAAAGCATTTTAGAAAAGGAGAGGTAATTATGAAAAAGAAACTGATCAGCGCATTACTGAGCGTAGCTATGGTTTCTGCCCTTCTGGCCGGCTGCGGATCAAACGCAGGGGCAGAAAGCACACCTGCACCGGCAGAAACACCGGCAGAAGCGAGTTCTGAGGCGGAGCCGCAGGCACCCGCGGAAAGCACGGCAGAGACTGCTGCGGCAAGCGGCGAAGGCAAGGTTTATTATTTGAATTTCAAACCGGAACAGGCAGAGGACTGGGTGGATCTGGCTGCAGTATATACGGAGCAGACCGGCGTGCCGGTAACGGTAGTGACAGCGGCTTCCGGGACCTATGAATCCACACTGAAGTCTGAGATGGCTAAATCAGAAGCGCCTACCCTGTTCCAGGTAAACGGACCCGTAGGCCTGGCATCCTGGAAGGATTACTGCTATGACCTGAAGGACAGTGAAGTTTACAAGAATATCGAAAGCGATGATTATGTGCTGAAGGAAGGCGATTCCGTTCTCGGTATGGCATATGTTATCGAAACCTACGGCATCATCTATAACAAAGCACTGCTGAATGATTATTTTGCACTGCCCGATGCGGAAATCACCTCCATTGACCAGCTGAATAATTTTGAAGCGCTGAAAAAGGTTGCGGACGGCATACAGGCCCATAAGGATGATCTCGGCGTAGAAGGTGCTTTTACATCCGCAGGCTTTGATGCTTCCTCCGACTGGAGATTCAAGACACATCTTGCCAACCTTCCTGTATATTATGAATACAAGGCTGACGGAATTACATCCTCACCTGCAATTAAAGGAACCTATCTGGATAACTACAAACAGATTTTTGACCTTTATATTACAGATGCGACCTGCGAACCCAGTCTCCTTTCCGGTAAAACCGGTGAAGATGCCGCTTCCGAATTCGCACTTGGCGAAGCCGTATTCTACCAGAACGGTACATGGGCTTACAATGATATTAAGGATAATGAAGTAGCGGACGAAGATCTGGGAATGCTTCCTATCTATATTGGTGTGGAAGGGGAAGAGAACCAGGGACTTTGCACCGGTTCTGAAAACTACTGGTGCATAAATAAGAACGCGGCTCCGGAAGATATCCAGGCAACCCTTGATTTCCTGAACTGGGTGGTAACCAGTGACGAAGGACGCGATGCTCTTGCAAACAAAATGGGATTTGTTACTCCTTTCAAGACCTTTGCAGACGGCTATCAGTCCACCAACCCGTTGATTCTCGCCAATGATGAATATACAAAGGCCGGCAAAACACCCGTTTCATGGAATTTCACAACCATGCCCACCGAAGAGTGGAAGAACGGTGTGGGCAGCGCACTTCTTGAATATGCCCAGGGTACCGGTAAATGGGATAATGTGAAAACGGCATTTGTGGACGGATGGAAGACGGAATACGATTCGGTAAATGCACAGTAAGTATGAAAACAGAGGCTGCCGCGCTCAGCGGACCGGCGGTTATTTAAGAAGGGGCGGGCGCAGTTTGCCCGCCCTGTTTCATACAGACAGGTGTACACATTTATGTAAAGAGAGGAAAGAAAATGGCAAAAGCAATCAAAAGGTATTGGCCGATTTTTGTACTTCCTACATTTCTTGCTTTTATACTGGGATTCATAGCCCCTTTTATAATGGGTATTTATTTATCCTTCTGCAAGTTTACCACGGTAACGGATGCCACATTTATCGGCTTTTCCAATTATCTTAAAATTTTTACGGATCCGTCCTTTGTCCATGCGCTTTGGTATACGGCGCTCTTCACGGTGGTATCGGTGATCCTGATCAATGTCCTGGCCTTTGCGGTGGCCCTGCTTCTCACAAAAGGCTTTAAAGGAACCAATATTTTCAGAACGGTGTTTTTTATGCCCAATCTGATCGGCGGTATAATCTTAGGCTACATCTGGCAGCTCCTTCTTAACGGCATACTGCTGTATTTTAACCGGACGCTGACCTATTCCTCCGCCTATGGCTTCTGGGGGCTTATCATTCTGATGTGCTGGCAGCAGATAGGATATATGATGATTATCTATATCGCCGGGATACAGAATATTTCAGGGGATTTAATTGAAGCGGCTAAGATTGACGGGGCCAATTCCAGACAGATCCTCAGGAAGGTGACAATTCCCATGGTCATGCCTTCCATCACCATCTGCACCTTCCTGACACTGACCAACTCCTTCAAGCTGTTCGACCAGAACCTGGCGCTGACGAACGGGGAGCCGTCCAAGATGTCGGAAATGCTGGCCCTGAATATTTATAATACCTTTTACGGCCGTACCGGCTGGGAGGGCGTAGGGCAGGCCAAAGCGGTGGTGTTCTTCATCCTGGTGGCGATTATAGCCCTTGCGCAGAATAAGATCACACGAAGGAAGGAGGTACAGCAGTAATGAATGCGAGAAAAGCAAAGCACGGCGGGCTTCTGACCTTTGTATTTACCCTCATATCCCTGGTGTACGTATTTCCTATTGTCCTGGTGCTCATCAACTCTTTTAAGAAAAAAGCCTACATCAGCAGAAAGCCTTTCGCCATTCCTACGGGAAAAATGTATGTGGGCCTGGAAAACTATGTGAACGGTATTAAAAAGACCGGTTTTGTGGATGCCTTCTGGACGTCCCTGTTTATAACCGTTTTATCCGTTACCGTGATTATCCTCTGCACTTCCATGTGTGCATGGTATATATCCCGGGTAAAAAACAAGTTTACCACAGGCCTGTATTACCTGTGTCTGTTTTCCATGATCGTTCCGTTCCAGATGGTTATGTTTACCCTTTCCAAGCTGGCGGATATGCTTCATTTGGGGAATCCGCTGGGTATCGTTGTGGTCTATCTGGGCTTTGGAGCAGGGCTTTCGGTCTTTATGTTCTGCGGCTTTGTAAAAGGGATTCCGCTGGAAATAGAGGAAGCGGCCATGATCGACGGCTGTACGCCTATCCAGACTTTTTTCAGTATTGTCATGCCTATCCTGAAGCCGACCTGCATTACGGTGGCTATTCTCCAGGCGATGTGGATCTGGAACGATTACCTTCTGCCTTACCTGGTTCTGGATATGACCAAATATAAGACCATCCCTATTGCGGTCCAGTATCTGAGAGGCGGCTACGGCTCCATCGATATGGGGGCTATGATGGGCGTCCTGGTATTGGCGATAATCCCCATTATCATTTTTTATTTGGTCTGTCAGAAATATATTATCGAAGGCGTTGTGGCCGGTGCTGTGAAAGGTTAGGAAACATAACGCTTCAGACCCGGCTGAACTGTTACAGGAAAACCGCGGAAAAACAAACAGGGTTGACTTACACCAGAACTGTCCTATAAAATAAAGATGGGTTTTCGGTCGGAACCTGTAAAAATATGACGCCAGATGTGGGGGACGGGTGTTTGGATATGAGGAACGAGCATGATGTGGAAGAAATAACGATTAAGGATATCGCCAGATTCTGTAATGTGGGAGTGAGCACGGTATCCAGGGCTATCAATAACCATCCGGATATTAATCCGGAAACGAAAAAGATGATTATGGATACCATCCAAAAGCATGGTTATATACCCAATAACAGTGCGAGAAACTTAAAGCGTACGGACGGGAAGTGCGTTGCGGTGCTGGTCAAGGGTATTACCAATCCTTTTTTTGCGGATGCCATACAGATTATTGAGGATGAAATCAAGAGGAAAAAGTATTCCATGGTCATCCGGCATGTGGAATCCAATGAGGATGAAGTGGATGTGGCGCTAGAGCTGGTGAAAGAGAAGCGTCTTGCAGGGATAATCTTTTTGGGAGGATATTTTTCCCATTCCGAAGAAAAACTGCGCAAGCTTCATATTCCTTTTATTCTTTCCACCGTGGGCTGCGCGCCGGACGGAATGCATCATGACAATTATTCCTCCCTGTCGGTGGACGATGAAAAGGAAGGCTACCGGATGACGGATTACCTGATCCGCCAGGGGCATACCAAAATTGCAATTCTGGCCGCACAGCCCAATGACGCAAGCATCGGTAAGATGAGGCTGAACGGCTACAAAAAGGCATTGCAAGATCATGGCATACGGCCGGATGAGACTTTGATCTGCCATATGCCTGCGGATATTAAGTCCTATTCCATGGAAAGCGGCTACGTGATGACGAGAAAGCTGCTGGACTCCGGAAAAGAGTTTACTGCCATTTTCGCTCTTTCGGATACCATGGCGGTAGGCGCGTGCCGTGCCATCTTTGAAGAAGGGAAAAATGTTCCCAGGGATTATTCCGTGGCGGGTTTTGACGGAATAGAGCTGTGCAGCTATTATAATCCCACCCTTACCACAATCCGCCAGCCTGTACAGGATATCGCGGAGGAATCCGTGTCCCTTCTGTTCGATATCCTGGCCGGAAGAAGCGGGCACCGGCATAAGGTTTATGCCGGCGTGCTGCTGGAACAGGAATCTACGAGAAAACTATAAAACCGGTAACGGCACCGTATTGTTGCAGTTACAAAAAATAACTGCCTCACCTGCTATGGCATTTGCCGGAGGATATCCGGCCTGCAGGTGAGGCAGTTTGTTTTCCGGGACAGCGCCTCTAATGGCTCCGCTCTGCAGCGGCCGTAAATCAGGCCGCTTTATTCTGCTTTGAAAAGATGATGTAAAGCAGCGGAGCTACGATACCTGCCATCAGATTGCAGAACCCAAGCAGGGACATTATGCCTGCCAGACCGAAAACACCGAAAACAAGGAAAATAACACCCCATATCATAAAGAAATTATTGGTTCCCATCACTTCGGATTTCTTAATTCCCAGTATGCCGATTATAATTTTCAACACATTAAAGATTACCGTGATTGCAAGCGTTACATATGCGATACCGCTTACCAGACCTACTGCCATATCGGCGGATACCCCGCTTCCGGCATTGGCGGCAACTGCATTGTCCAATGCAGCCTGTGCTGCCGCATCCATGTTATTCATCTGACCCAGCGTTTTGGTAACATTGATTACCGATATAACAAGGGCAATTGCGGCAAACGCAATCAGAATAAAGGATGCGATTTTCAGAATGTTGTTTTTCTTTTCCATTTCTTCTCTCCTGTAAAATAATTATGTCACTTGTCCGGCGGGCGGCCGCCGGTTTCTCTATGATTACAGGAGCATTATATTCAATTTTCTCCTATTTTTCAATATTATATTTGCTTTTTCTCCAGACGGTAACAAAAAAACGGCTGTGGTTACGGAGCCTATTTAAGTGAAAATATCAGTTTTGTTAAAGAAATATTTAGAAATTACCGTGCTGTTCTTTAAGCTTTGACTGGTAGGATATAGACAATGAATAACAGACAGGAAGCGGATGTATAAGGAGAACAGTATGGAATATACGGCGGGAGTGAAAAAGGCGGAATTTAAACCGAAATCGGAATATAGAGGAAGATTGGAAGGGAAAAGGCTTATAAAGCCTTCTTATGTTATTACGGCGCTGGGAATTACGTTTTGTGCGGCGTTTACCATATACGGGATGCAGAAAGGGCTGTTTACCTCTCAGGAGGCTATGGAGCAGTTCCTGAAGCCTTTTGGGATATGGGGACCTCTCATCTTTGTTTTAATACAGGTGGTGCAGGTGGTGGTTCCTATTATACCGGGCGGCGTTTCCTGTCTTGGCGGTGTGCTGCTTTTCGGGCCGCTGTGGGGATTTATATATAATTATGTGGGTATCTGTATCGGATCGGCTTGTGCTTTCCAGATATCCAGAAGGCTGGGAATGCAGGCTGTGGAAAAGGCGGCTGACGGCCAGAAATATGGAAAATATCTGAAGTGGATGGAAAACGGCACCTTTGATAAGTGGTTTGCACTGGCTATTTTTTTCCCGGCAGCGCCCGATGATCTGCTGTGCTTCCTGGCCGGCGTGACTTCCATGTCTTTTAAAAAATTCATGGTAATTATTCTTCTCGGCAAGCCGTTATCCATTGCAGCATATTCGCTGGGACTGCAGCTGTTGTTTGCCCAGGTTCTGCAGATGATCCGATAGGCGTGTTTGCTCAGGCTGGAAAGAAAGAGGGAGTGGAAAATGCAAAAAGTATTGCTTTATAACGGCGGTATGAAGGTGGTAGGCAAAAGCGGCGTGGGACGGGCCATGGAGCATCAGGCGCGGGCGCTGGAAAATGCGGGGATTCCTTATACGTTTGATGAAAAAGATGATTATGCGGTGGTTCATCTGAATACCGTGTTTCCGGATTCGCTGTGGATGAGTGTGAAAGCCCATATGCAGAGGAAAGCGGTGGTTTATTATGGACATTCCACCATGGAGGATTTCAGGAATTCCTTCGTGGGATCGAATATGGCCGCAGGACTGTTCCGCAGATGGATCAGCCGGTGCTATGGAAGCGGGGATGTCATAATTACACCGACTCCTTACTCCGCACGGCTTCTGCGGTCTTATGGAATAAACAAACCCATAGTGCCCCTTTCCAATGGTATTGACCTGGCTGCTTATAAAAAGAGCGAAGAGGGAGGCCGGAGGTTCCGGGAAACCTATTGCATTCCCTCCTCCCGGAAGGTAGTGCTGGGGGTGGGACATTATATAGAAAGAAAAGGGATCCTTGATTTTGTGGAAATGGCAAAACGGTATCCCCAATATGAATTTATCTGGTTTGGCTCCACACCCACCGCCCTGATTCCCCCGCGGATCAGGAAGGCGGTCAGGACGCAGCTTCCCAATCTGCAGTTCCCGGGCTATATCAGCAAAGAAAAGCTGATGGATGCCTACAGCGGAAGCGATTTGTTCTTCTTTCCCACGTTGGAAGAAACGGAAGGGATTGTCATGCTGGAGGCCATGGCAATGCATACGCCGGTGCTTGTGAGGGATATTCCTGTATATGAAGGCTGGCTTACACATGGAAAGACTGTATATAAAGGAAAGAAGCAGGATGATTTTGAAAGGCTTATACCGGCAATTCTGGAAAAACAGCTTCCGGATCTGACGGAAGAAGCCTATCGGCTGGTAGGGGATAACAGTATCGGTAAAATAGGAACGGCCCTTGCTGAAATTTATTCCGGCTTATTAGAGGAGGGGACCTATGAAAATAGTAATTACAACAGATTGGTATGAACCGGTGATTAACGGTGTCGTTACGTCTGTTCTCACATTAAAAAAAGAACTTATCCGCAGAGGGCATGAGGTGAAGGTGGCTACTTTATCCAATACGGGACACTCCTATAAAGAAGGGGATGTCTATTACATGCGTTCCGTGGATATGAGCAGGATTTATCCCGGGGCAAGGGCTGTATGCTTTCCGGGAAACAGACTGTACGAGGAACTGCTTGGCTGGCAGCCGGACATCGTCCATTCCCAGTGCGAGTTCAGCAGCTTTCTGATCGCCCGCAAAATAGCGGCAGAGCTGGGAATACCTATCGTTCATACCTATCACACGGTATATGAGGACTACACCCACTATTTCAGCGCCGGAAGGCCCTGGGGCAGACAGGCGGCCGCGTGGTTTTCCCGGTTTATCCTGGAAAAAACGGATTTTGTCATTGCTCCTACCCAGAAGGTGAAAGGGCTTCTTGATTCCTATGGCGTGGATCGCCCTATTGCGGTGATTCCCACGGGTATACGGCTGGAACGCTTTCTGCCGGTTTGCTGGGAAACGGTGGATCGGGACAGAAAACAAGTACGGGAAAGCTGCGGGATCGGGGAAGAAAAAAAGGTGCTGCTTGTTCTGGGCCGCCTTGCCAAGGAAAAAAATATAGAAGAAATCATCTCCTATTTCGGGAAGATGAACCGGGAGGAACTGGAGCTTCTGATCGTCGGGGACGGTCCCTACAGAAAGGAACTGGAACTTCTGGCGGATGAGCAGAAGAACAGCAGCCGCATTCATTTTACCGGGATGGCCACACCGGAGGAAACCGCTGCCTATTACCGGGCGGCAGACCTCTTTGTCAGCGCTTCGCAAAGCGAAACCCAGGGAATTACTTATCTGGAGGCCCTTTCCAGCGGACTGCCGGTAGTATGCAGAAAAGATCCTTGTGTGGAAGGGATTGTAAAGCATAAGGAAAACGGTTACCAATACGAAACCTTTGAAGAATTCCGGGATGAATGCCTGAAAATTACCGGGGATGTGGACTGGAAGAATTTCCTGTCCGCAGGAGCGGTACGGACAGGGTTGCAGTTCGGCGCCAGACAGTTTGGGGAAAAGGTGTGCGGCGTATATCAGGCCGCACTTGCGGGAAGGCGCAGCCGGATACGCATCGGCTTTAAAGGGGCGGCAGCTTCCTGAGTAGCAGGCACAGCATTTCCTGTGAGCCTTCCCGGAAACGATACAACCTGCGGCGGAGACAGTTTATGCCCGCGGGCAACGAGCCAAACGGATGCACTCGCATAGAACCGAAGGTTCTATTATCCGCTTGGCGACTGCCGCGAGGTATTTGACTTTTTACCCTTGCATAAATCGAACATATGTACTATAATATGGAAAAAGAGAACGCGTGTTCGAATAAAGACTGCGCTTCCGCCTGCGGAAAAGGGGCGGAGGGGCAGGAAAAGGCAGGGGCGGAATGGATTACGGAATAACGGACAGACAGATGAGCATTATGGATAAGCTGGGGATCCTGACAGATGCGGCGAAGTATGATGTGGCCTGTACCAGCAGCGGGACGGATCGCAGCGGAGACGGAACGGGTATGGGGAATGCGATTAAGGCGGGGATCTGCCACAGCTTTTCCGGAGACGGCCGCTGTATCAGCCTGCTTAAGATTCTATTTACCAATGAATGCATATATGACTGTAAGTACTGCATCAACCGCTGTTCCAACGATGTTCCCCGGGCTTCTTTTACGCCGGAGGAGGTTTGCAGGCTTACCATTGAATTTTACAGAAGGAATTACATAGAAGGACTGTTTTTGAGTTCGGGGATTCTGTACAGCCCGGATTATACCATGGAGCTTTTGTACCGGACCCTTTTTAAGCTGCGCAGAGAGTATAACTTCCAGGGATATATTCATGTAAAAGCCATTCCGGGGGCCAATCCGGAGCTGGTGCGCCTCACGGGATTCCTGGCGGACAGGATGAGCGTGAATCTGGAGCTGCCTACCGCCGAGGGACTGAAGAAGCTGGCCCCCAATAAGCACAGGAAGAATATTCTCACTCCCATGCGGCTGATACAGAACGGAATAACGGAGAACAAAAATGAGGTGGCGGTTTACCGCCATGCGCCGGTATTTGTACCGGCGGGACAATCCACACAGATGATTATCGGCGCTACCGGCGAGAGCGATTTCCAGCTGATGATGGTGGCCCAGAATCTATATGATAAATTCAGCCTGAAACGGGTATTCTATTCAGCCTTTGTGCAGGTAAATGAGGACAAGGAGCTTCCGGCGTTGCCGGGAGGCCCTCCGCTGCTTCGGGAGCACCGGCTGTATCAGGCGGACTGGCTTCTGCGGTTTTATGGATTTCAGGCACAGGAGCTGCTGGATGAGAGCCGGCCCAACTTCAATGTACTGCTGGATCCCAAGGAGGATTGGGCGCTGCGGCATTTGGAATGCTTTCCGGTGGAAGTGAACCGCGCCGATTACCACACGCTGCTGCGTGTGCCCGGAATCGGCGTGAAAAGCGCCCAGAGGATAGTCAAGGCCAGGCGGAGTGCCTGCCTGCGTTTTGAGGATTTAAAGAAGATAGGAGTGGTCCTGAAGAGGGCGCTTTATTTCATAACCTGCCAGGGGCGTATGATGTACAATACCAGGATAGAAGAAGATTATATAACCCGTAACCTGCTGGCGGTAAAGGAAAAGCTGCCGGCGGAGGCCGGAGGGATGTCTTACCGGCAGCTGTCCCTGTTTGATGATGTCCGTTTTACGGCAAAACAGCAGGAAATCAGGCGGCTGGGCTAA
This sequence comes from uncultured Lachnospiraceae bacterium, assembly GCA_900548905.1. GTDB lineage: Bacteria > Bacillota > Clostridia > Lachnospirales > Lachnospiraceae > Eisenbergiella. Next base: position 17,664 of record URMK01000014.1, read on the forward strand.
CCGTTTATATACGGAGGGTGTAAGGATGGAACAGATCTTTATTTGTGAAGATTCCCAGGAAGGCGTTTTTACCGGGATTTATGACGCATATGCTTCTAAGTGTGATCATGACAATACCTATATACAGATTGGGGAGGACGGAAACCTCCGTCTGTTTGCAGAATACAGGGAGATCGTACCGGATGTGCAGAAGGCGGATAAGGTGAGGCGGACTATTCTTTCCCGATTCGGAGAGGAATGCTACGAGCAGTTCTGTTATGCGCTTTCCTCCTGGGAAACGGATAAGGGACAGGCCGTCTACAGGGCTGTTGCGGAAGGACTTAAGGGGCAGTTCCGGGGAAAGCTGCAGGATCACCTGGGAAATGCCGATGTGCGCCGTGTTTTTGAACTGAGCAGGTCAGCGGGGAACGAGGCGCATCATCTTCTGGGTTTCCTGCGTTTTGAGGAAACCACGGGGGGCGTCCTGTTCGGGGAAATCGGGCCGAAGAATAATGTGGTTCCTTTTATGATGCCTCATTTTGCAGATCGTTTTCCGAAAGAAAATTTTATTATTTATGATAAGGGGCGGAAGCTTTACGGCATCCACCAGGCCGGAAATCCCTGGTTTATGGCGAAAATGGAGCATGGCCCGGAAAAACAGGATTTGGAATTTTCAGAGGAGGAAAGAAATATTCAGGAACTTTTCCGGTATTTCTGCCGTAAGATAATGATAAAGGAACGGGAGAATGAGAAATTGCAGAGACAGAACCTCCCTTACAGGTTCCAAGAATATATGATAGAATTTGTAAAGAATGAGCAGAAAACGGGACGGTGAAAATGTGGGCAAACACCGGAAATCACACTTTTAGACAAAGAAGGGAGCGGGTTTGACTCCATGCCGGGACATAATGCAGTATGGCTTTTTTTACTGTTTTTTTATGTCGAAAAATGGGGGTTTACATTTCTACCCAATGCTGTATAATATGATAAATCCAAGTAAGAAAGTGATGCAGGGATGCAAAAACACAAACGCTGCAGGCGGTATGGAATGGGTTTGTGCTTATATCCGTGAAGTCACTGAACAGTTACGGTATATTTTAAGAAAGGATGAAAGTGAGTGGTAAGTATGAATGGAATCAATCAGTATAAAATTGTGCTGAGACCGGACGAGGTACAGGATTTTGTAAACGCGGCCTCCAGGTGTGATTTCGATATTGACATAGCGTATAACAGCTATGTGGTAGACGCTAAATCTATTCTTGGTGTGTATGGACTGGACCTTACCCGTGTATTGACAGTAACCTGTCATGGATACAGCAAAGAATTTGACAATTACCTCAGAAAATTTGCGATTGCCTGCTGAAATAACGGCATGAATAAAATTGATTGTACGGTATAAATTATTATAGCCTCATATAAAGTTTGACTCCCTGTAAAGAAGTGTGTACTATCTTTATAGGGAGTTTTTGCATATCGGAAAGAACCATACTTCCGGGAGAATGGAAACGGGAACGATGCGGCAGAATACTTTCTTAAAAAGGAGGAAAATTCCTCTGCTCGTCAGAGAACTCGCATTTTGCTCCGCAAAACAAGGAGGAGGAATGGTAACGTGGAAATCAGAATATCCGTGCGCAGCCTGGTGGAGTTTATCCTGCGCAGCGGCAATATAGACAACCGGAAGGGAGCGGCGCCTGATAACGCTATGGCGGAGGGCGGACGGATCCATCGCATGATACAGAGAAGAATGGGATCCGATTACCAGGCGGAGGTGGTGATGCGCTACAGATGGAGCACTCCTGCTTACGATTTGGTGGTGGAAGGCCGGGCCGACGGAGTTATCAACGGAGACGTTGTTACCATAGATGAGATAAAGGGAACCTACCGCGACCTGGATAAAATGAAAGAGCCGGTGGATGTCCATCTGGCCCAGGCCAGATGCTATGCCTGCATGTATGCCAGAGAGCACGAAAGCATGCAGATGAAGGTGCGGATGACCTATTGTAATATGGAAACAGAGGAGCTGCGGTATTTTGTGAATACTTACCAGCGCGCCGAGCTGGACGAATGGTTTGACGCCCTGCTGCTGGAATATAAAAAATGGGCGGATTTCTCCAACGAATGGCAGGAGACAAGGACGGCTTCCATCCGACAGTTGGATTTTCCGTTTCCGTACAGGGAAGGGCAGAAAGAACTGGCTACCTATGTATACCGCAGTATTGTCCATAAACGGAAGCTGTTTATAGAGGCCCCTACCGGTGTGGGAAAAACGATTTCCACCGTGTTTCCCGCCGTTAAGGCTCTTGGGGAGGGGAAGGCGGAACGGATTTTTTACCTGACGGCTAAAACCATCACACGGACAGTGGCGGATAATACCTTCCAGCTGCTCCGGGAAAGACAGCTGCGGTTTAAAACGGTTATTTTGACCGCGAAGGATAAAATCTGTTTTATGGAAGAAACGGAATGCAATCCCGGGGCCTGTCCTTATGCGGACGGCCATTATGACCGGATTAACGGGGCGATTTATGATCTGCTGATTCATGAGGATCATTACAACCGGGAGAAGGTGGAGGAATATGCCCGGAAATATAAGGTGTGCCCATTTGAAATGAGCCTGGACATGAGCCTTTTTTCCGACGGGATTATATGCGACTATAACTATGTTTTCGATCCCCATGTATATCTGAAACGCTTTTTTGCAGAAGGTGTACAGGGGCAGTATATTTTCCTCATTGACGAAGCCCATAATCTGGTGGACCGGGGAAGGGAAATGTACAGTGCGGCACTGGTGAAGGAAGATTTTCTGGCTTTAAAGAAAATGGTACGGGAATACGACGGTAAAATGGAAAACCAGCTGGACCGGTGCAGCAGGGAGCTTCTTCCCTTGAAACGGGAATGTGAGGACTGCCGTATTGTAGGTTCCATAGAGCCTTTTGTACAGGCTGTGGAACGGCTGTATGAAACCATGGAAAAATATCTGGAGGAACATGATGAAAGCCCCGTAAGGGATGAGGTGCTGGACTTCTTTTTTGAAATATCCCATTTCCTCCTGATATATGACAAGCTGGACGACAATTATGTGATTTACACCGAGCTGGAGGAGGATGACAGCTTCCTTGTGAAGCTGTTCTGCGTGAACCCTTCGGTGAATCTGAAGGAATGCATGGAACGGGCGAGGAGTACCGTACTTTTTTCCGCAACCCTTCTGCCCATCCAGTATTACAAGAGCCTTTTGGGGGGAGAGAAGGAAGATTTTGAGGTATATGCCAAATCCACCTTCAATCCCAAGAAAAAGGCACTTTATATAGGAAGTGATGTCACCAGCAAATATACAAGAAGGTCACCCAGAGAATACTATAATATCGCCGGCTATCTTCATGAAATAACCAGGATGCGCCACGGGAATTATTTGATCTTTTTCCCTTCCCATTCCTTCCTGCAGAGCGTGTTTGAAGTCTATGAGGAGCACTTCCTGGATACGGAAAAGGAAGAGTGCATGATTCAGGAAGATATCATGAGTGAAGCGGACCGGGAAGAATTTCTGGGACGCTTTGAAGGAAACCGGAATTGTGAGCTGAGTGATGTGATTCATATGGACATTGAAATGGAGGAAGAAAAGAGCCTTTTGGGTTTTTGTGTTATGGGAGGTATATTCAGCGAGGGTATCGATTTGAAGAATGACAGCCTGATAGGGGCGATTATTGTGGGGACCGGTCTCCCCCAGGTATGCAATGAGCGGGAAATCCTGAAATGCTACTTTGATGCTGCCGGGAAAAACGGATTTGATTATGCTTACCGTTATCCGGGGATGAACAAGGTTCTCCAGGCCGCAGGAAGGGTGATACGTACCTCGGAAGATGTGGGAATCGTGGCCCTTCTGGATGACAGGTTCCTCAACGGTGCCTATCAGCAGCTCTTTCCCAGAGAATGGGAGGAATACGAAGTGGTCACGGCAGACAGGGTGGCACACCGGGTGGAACGGTTCTGGGATGAATGGCTGTTTACAAAAGAAAAAAGCTGAGGGGAATCCCCCGCCAACGAAAAGGAGTAGACCTGCGTTGGCGGGGGATTCGTCTAAATGTGCTTACCTGCTTACCGCAATAATTCAATTTCTTCCTTATAGGGAGGAAGTGTCTTCTCCGGGTTTTCCGGATCCGGACGGTACGGTGTTTCCAGGATTCTGGGAATACCCGGAAAATCGGGATGGTGCACGATATACCTTAAAGCATCGTAGCCGATGGTACCTTCTCCGATATTGGCATGACGGTCTTTGCCGGCCCCCAGGACATTCTTGCTGTCATTGATATGAAAGACCGCGATCTGATCCTTACCCAACCGTTTGTCAAATTGTTCCATAACGCCTTCAAAATCCGTTACGATATCGTAACCGGCGTCATTCACATGACAGGTATCAAAGCATATCCGTAATTTCTCATTACAGGTTACCCCATCATAGATAGCGGCCAGTTCTTCAAAACTCCGGCCGATTTCCGAACCCTTGCCGGCCATGGTTTCCAGGGCAATAAAGCAGGGAGTATCCGGCGTCAGCACCGCATTCAACCCCTGGACGATCCGGCGGATCCCGGTTTCAGTGCCCGCACCCACATGGGCTCCCGGATGGAGGATAAGAACCCTGCTTCCCATAGCGATGGTGCGTTCCAGCTCCAGGGCCAGGAAATCCACAGCCAGGGTATAGGTATCCGGATTTACCGAATTGCCCAGGTTAATGATATAAGGGGCGTGGATAACAAAATCCTCTATCCCGTTTTCGGCCATATAGTTCCGGGCCGCATCGATATTCAATTCACCTATCGCCTTACGTTTGGTATTCTGGGGGGCGCCGGTGTAGACCATAAAGGTATTGGCTCCATAGGAAACCGCTTCCTTGGCAGAACCAAGCAGCATATCTTTTCCGCCCATTTTTACATGAGAACCTATTTTTATCATAATGAAAACTCCATAATAGTTTAGAAGGGTCTGTGCATAAGGCTGTCTTTTTCAGGCAGCAAGTTAGTATATCACAGGTATTCCTGAATGTCTATGGTCTGTTTTATCCATGGAAAAATTTTTTATATTTGCTGTTATTTCTTCCCATCGGCCCGGGACCGTGCGGTTTCCGTCCGGCTTTTCCGGCTGCCGCAAAAGTACGATCGTGGTTATGTGGAAAAAATTGTGGAATGTGCGGATTATCAGAAAATGACACGCAGTTTTCCTGGAATGACATGTGGAAAACATGTTTATGACGGTCAGAATTGTGGATAACTATGTGGAAAGTGGGGATTTCTTTTGCAGATTTTGTCGATTTCTCACGTTTTGAGTCGGTTATGCACATTTTCACATCATGGTCGATATAAAGTAAAAAAACCGCAGTAGTCAATTTTATTATGTAAATCAATGTGGATAATTTAAAAGGCTTATCCACAGAAACGGCGAAAAACCGGAGAGAAAAAAAGGTGTGAATTGAGCTTATCCACACATATGGATAAGTGGAAAACGATGCAAAGGGTGTAGATAAAAAAAGTGGAAAGCAAAAATGGGATATGGTATACTATAGCGTGCACATGCGTCTCTTCAAATGGAGAGGCGGCGCAGCGGTTCGGCCTGATACGGACTGTTACGGGGCGAAAGCAAATTTAGTTAGGAGGACACAAGTATGTGGGCTTACGAAAGTGTATTTTATCAGATATATCCTCTGGGGTTCTGCGGGGTTCCGTTCGAAAATGACGGAAGCGTTCCTGCATCGGAACAGGCCGGAATACAAAAGGTTAAAGGCTGGATTGGGCATATAAAGAAGCTGGGTGCCAATGCCATTTATTTTTCTCCGTTGTTTGAATCGGATACCCATGGGTACAATACCAGGGATTTCAGAAAGGTGGACTGCCGTCTCGGTACAAACGAAGATTTCAAAAAGGTGTGTCAAAACCTTCATAAAGAAGGGATCCGTGTGGTTCTGGACGGTGTGTTCAACCATGTGGGAAGAGGCTTCTGGGCATTTCAGGATGTGGTGAAAAACAGGGAGAATTCCCCTTATTTAAATTGGTTCCATATTGATTTGGGCGGAAACTCCAATTATAATGACGGCTTATGGTACGAAGGCTGGGAAGGCAATTACGATCTTGTGAAGCTTAATCTGCAGAATGAGGAAGTAATTACCCATATTTTTGACAGTGTGAGATTCTGGGTGGATGAATTTGACATAGACGGCCTGCGGCTGGATGTGGCCTATTGCCTGGATCATAACTTTGTCAGGCGGCTCCGCAGCCTCTGTGACGGTCTGAAGCCGGACTTTTTCCTTGTGGGAGAGATGCTGCACGGAGACTACAAGGTTCTGGTGAATGAGGGGATGCTGCATTCCGCTACCAATTATGAATGCTATAAGGGGCTGCATTCCAGCTTTAACAGCATGAATATGTTTGAAATCAACCATTCCCTGTTAAGACAGTTCGGAGAGGAAAACTGGACGCTGTATAAAGGGCTGCATCTGTTTTCTTTTGTGGATAACCATGATGTGACCAGGATTGCCAGCCTTCTGGGAAATGAAAAGCATCTGCCTTTGATCTATGCCATGATGTTCGGAATGCCGGGGATTCCCTGTGTATATTATGGAAGCGAGTGGGGAGCAAAGGGAAATAAGAGTGACGGCGATCAGGCTCTGCGCGCGTGTTTTGCGGAGCCGGCGGAGAATGAACTGACCGAATTTATCGGAAAGCTGGCGGAGGCTAAAAAGGCGTCGTGCGCGCTTAATTACGGAGATTTCCGTTCCGTTGTCCTGACGAACAAGCAGTGTATTTTTGAAAGGGCGGCGCAGGGAGAACGGGTACTGGTAGCAATAAATGCGGACAGCGAGCCATATACGGCGCACTTTGATGCAGGCTGCGGAATGGCGGTGGATTTAATAAGCGGTGAAAACCACGATTTCGGCGGAGGAAGCACGCTGCCGCCCTATAGCGCTTTTTTCTGGAAATGTGAAGCGTAAAGAGATGTTCCGGGGAACCGTTCAGGCGGGCCTGCGTATTTCCTGTGCAGTCTGTCCGGACGGTTCCGTCTTAAAGCCCTGAAAGGTGGGGGATACTCATCGTTTCCTGGTTTTATGCGGGAGTATCCAGAAGGCTGCGGACGGCGCGGACGGCGTCTCCGTCAGTCTGCCAGATTTCATATTCACTCATTCCGGGTATGCCCATGGAAACATGAGATCTGCGGAACTGCATGCCGCTTTCCAGGATCCGTTTGCCGGACATATGGAAGGCTGTTAAAGAGGTTTCGGCAAGCAGGGTGCGTATAGCCCCGGCATTGACACCTGCGCCCGCCAGTATGGTCAGATCCGTGCCTGCTTTTTCCTGAAGCTCCTGTAAAAGCGCGATACCTTCCAGGCAGGAAGGAGCCTGGCCGGAAGTGAGGATGGTATTGATACCCAGCTCCCTGGACTGCTCCAGCGCCTCAAAAGGATCCCGGCACATATCGAAGGCACGGTGCAGGGTAACGGACATTCCGTCCGCCGCTTCCATCAGCTGCTTCATATATTCCATATGAAGGGAACCGGCAGGGGTCAGGCAGCCGATAACCACCCCTTCTGCGCCCGCCTGACGGAATTGGCGCACCTCCTCTGCAATGACCTGGAATTCTTCCCCGGAATATAGGAAATCGCCGAAACGGGGCCTTATCAAAGCATGGATCCGGATATCCGAAAGCATGCGGATACGGTGGAAAAGGGAAAGTGTGGGGGTGGTTCCTCCGATGATCAGATTGGAACACAGTTCCAGCCTGTCGGCTCCGCCCTTTTCGGCAATAAGAGCGGATTCCACGGAGTCAACACAGCATTCTAACAAATAAGAAGACATGGCAGAACCTCCTGTTATATATTTCCGGCCCGCAGGTCATATTCCCGACCGGACCTGTCCTGTATCCAGTGTATCACAGAGAGAAATGAAAAACCATAAAAGGTATTCGGAAAAAGGCTGTTTTTGCTGTTTTCAGCGATGAATGTGTACAGACTGTGAACAAAATCTTATGAAATTCATAATTTGTTTAAAAAGTTTATAAAAACTATTTACAAGTTTAGAGAAAAGTGTTATTCTCATTTTCGTAATACAGGTGCAGCCGCATATAAGGCTGTATGTTTCGATTAGGAGGAGAATTAATTATGAAGAAAAAATTAGTAGCAGTTTTAACAGCAGCAGTTATGACATCCGCACTTATGGTAGCATGTGGTTCCAGCGATGCAGCAGCACCGGTTGAATCCAGCGCAGTAGAGTCTTCCGTTGAAGCTACTGTAGAATCCAGCGAAGCAGAATCTTCCGTAGAAGCTTCTACCGAAGCAGCTACAGAATCCGTAGAGCCTACAACAGAAGCAGCTACTGAGACTGAGACAGGTTCTACCGAAGCTACAGAAACCGCTTCTGCAGAAGCAACTGAGACAGCTTCCACCGAAGCAGCTGAATAATTCAGTCGTCTGCTTTACCATATTCTGCATTATTGCAGAACAGAAATAGAATAACGTAAAGAGAAAGCAGGTTTTCCGATGGGAAACCTGCTTTTTTTGAACAACGGATGGCTCGCGGAGCGGGTCAAACTTGTTTGCATATTGTAAGAATTAAGAGCGGAAGCCTGAACCGATACGAGACTTTTCATCCTGTTTCAGGACGGAAGGCGGAGTCTGGAGGCAAGTTTACCTGCAAGGAAATTGCCGGCCAGCCCGGCCAGGACACCGAACAGAATACCGCAGAGCACATCCGTAGGATAGTGGACATAGAGGTAAAGGCGGGAAAAAGCAATGAGCGCCGCCAGAACCATGGCAGGGATACCAAGCCGCCTGTTATTTTTTAAAATGGCCGTTGCGGACGCGAAGGATGCATAGGTATGTCCGGACGGGAAAGAAAAATCCGTGGGGGCGGCAATGAGCAGTTCAATGGCCGTATTAACGGTAAAGGGCCTGAGTCTGGCTATCAGCGGCTTTAAAATCATATTTCCTGTTACCACCATAATGAGCAGGGCAATTGCCGAAGCAATGCCTGTTTTTCTTGTTTTGGGGATGATGAGAAGGACAAGGGTGAGCAGAATCCAGAAAATGCCTGCGTTTCCCAAAGAAGAGATAAAAGGCATGACAATATCCAGGAATTCATTACGGAACAGATGCTGTATGGCATTTAAAAATTCAATTTCCCAGCTCATAGTGTTTCCTTTCGTCTAGTTTTTTTCTTATAATAAGGAAGCATATCAAATGGGCGATTGCCGTAACCAGCCAGGTGACCGGATAAGACAGGTAAAGGACAAAAAGGCTTCGGTGCCATTGGAATACGGTAAATATCCACAGAATACGCAGACCGCAGGCTCCTGCAAGGGAGACGATCATAGGGATAATGGAGTAATTCAGGCCTCTCATGCTTCCCACCAGTACGTCCATCAGGCCGCAGAGAAAATATACCGTACAGATGACCTGCATACGCATCAGGCCGTACCGGATAACCTCAGGATCCGAAGAATAAATTTGCAGCAGCTTATCGCCGAAGAAAAAGGCCAGATTGCCCAGAACCAGCCCTACGGTAAAGACAAGCGCCTCGCAGGTAATCAGAATTTTATTGATCCGTTCCTTTCTATCAGCTCCCAGATTCTGGCTGGTAAAGCTTAAACATGCCTGATAAAAGGCGTTCATGGAGGTATATACAAAACCCTCCAGATTACTGGAAGCGGTGCTTCCTGCCATGGCAACGGAGCCAAAGGAGTTGATGGAGGACTGGATTAAAACATTGGATACGGAAAATATCGCGCCCTGCATCCCGGCGGGAAGCCCGATACGGATCATCTGGATCAGCTTATCCTTATGGATATGCAGCCGGTTTAAGTACAGCTTAATACAGCCGGTTTCATGAAGCAGGCAGCGCAATACAAGCAATGCGGAAACACATTGTGATATGACGGTTGCCGTGGCCACGCCTGCCACCCCCATATGGAAGCAGATGACAAAGACCAGATTCAGGACCACATTGATAATGCCGGCGGCAAAAAGGAAATATAAGGGCCTCTGGGTATCCCCGGTCGCCCGCAGGACAGCCGCGCCGAAATTGTACAGCATAGTGGCAGGCATACCTACGAAATAAATACGCATATAAAGAGTGGCCTGGCTTACTACATCGTCCGGCGTCCCCATCAGGGTCAGCAGCGGCTTCGCCAGTACGATTCCGAAGAAAATCAGAAAGGTTCCGCATAAAAGGCTTAACAAAACAGAAGTGTGAACGGTTTCGCTCACGGCTTTTTCCTGGCGAGCTCCCATATAATTGGCGACCAGGACATTTGTGCCGATGGAAAGGCCGATAAACACATTTACCAGCAGATTGATAAGGGAACCGGTGCTTCCCACCGCGGCAAGCGCCTGATGCCCTGCGAACCGCCCGACCACCACGATATCGGCGGCGTTGAAAAGAAGCTGCAGGATTCCGGATAGCATGAGCGGTACCGCAAATTTTAAAAGCTTTCCGGTGAGTGGGCCGTTACACATGTCAATTTCATATGATTTTGTCTTCATGATATGTGGAGTATCCTTTTTTTATGTGTGTTAAGAGAAATTTATAAATTTCCCCGGGTTTCCGGAAACTGGAAATCCTTCTTTATAAATTGTACCTCCGTTTTGAAAGAAGCACAAGTCTTTCTGCCGTAGGTTTACTCTGGTAAGGAAGCATGTGTTACTGTTCATTCAGTACTGTGCATTAACTGTACAGTACGTGAGAAAGTGATTCAAGAGTGCATAAATCTCATCGCCGCAGGCGATTTTAAATAGATTTATGCAGGTTGCTGGTCACGGAGTGAACAGTAACAAGCATGTGTTACTGTTCATTCAGTTACTGTGCATTAACTGCACAGTAACAAGCATGTAAAAAAAGAACCGAAAAAAATAACAGAAAAAAAGTTGACAAGACAATGCGATGCTGTTATAGTGGTAATAGAACAAATAAAACAATAAAAGCAACAGGAGGGCATGTGTATGAATATTTCCAAATTTACACAAAAATCCATGGAGGCTGTAGAGCGCTGTCAGAAGCTGGCGTATGAATACGGCAACCAGGAAATTGAAGAAGAACATCTGCTCTACAGCCTGCTTACCATAGAAGACAGCCTGATACTGAAGCTGATTGAGAAAATGGGAATCCAGAAGGAACACTTTGTGAACCGGGCGGAGAATGCGGTGAGCAAGCGTGTGAAGGTACAGGGCGGCCAGGTCTATGTGGGAAGAGAACTGAATCAGGTGCTGACGTCCGCAGAGGATGAAGCCGGACAGATGGGAGACGAATATGTATCGGTGGAGCATCTGTTCCTGAGCATGATCAAGCATCCCAATAAGGAAATCAAAGCCATATGGACGGAATACGGCATCACAAGAGAACGTTTTCTCCAGGCACTTTCCACGGTGAGAGGCAATCAGAGGGTTACCAGTGATAACCCGGAGGCCACCTACGATACGCTGGAGAAGTACGGCGAGGATCTGGTGGAAAAGGCCAGGAACCAGAAGCTGGATCCGGTGATTGGCAGAGACGCGGAGATCCGTAATGTCATCCGTATCCTGTCCAGAAAGACGAAGAATAACCCGGTGCTTATCGGGGAACCCGGCGTCGGCAAGACCGCAGTAGTGGAAGGCCTGGCACAGAGGATTGTGCGGGGGGACGTTCCCCAGGGGCTGAAGGATAAGAAAATATTTGCCCTGGATATGGGGGCGCTGGTTGCCGGTGCCAAATACCGGGGAGAATTTGAGGAACGTCTGAAGGCGGTGCTGGAGGACGTGAAGAACAGTGAAGGCCAGATTATCCTGTTCATTGACGAACTGCATACCATTGTGGGTGCAGGCAAGACCGAGGGCAGCATGGATGCGGGCAATATGCTCAAGCCTATGCTGGCAAGAGGCGAGCTGCACTGCATCGGCGCCACCACCCTGGACGAATACCGGCAGTATATTGAGAAGGATGCCGCCCTGGAAAGACGGTTCCAGCCGGTCATGGTGGAGGAGCCTACGGTGGAGGATACCATTTCTATCCTCCGGGGTCTGAAGGAACGTTATGAAGTATACCACGGCGTGAAAATCATGGACAACGCGCTGGTGAGCGCCGCTGTTTTGTCCAACCGCTATATATCCGACCGGTTCCTGCCCGATAAGGCCATTGATCTGGTGGATGAGGCCTGCGCCCTGATTAAGACGGAGCTGGATTCCATGCCTACCGAACTGGATGAACTGCAGCGTAAAATCATGCAGATGGAAATAGAAGAAGCCGCCCTGAAGAAGGAAGAGGACCGGTTGAGCCAGGAGCGTCTGGCGGATCTGCAGAAGGAGCTGGCGGAACTGAAGGAAGAATTCCAGAACCGCAAGGCACAGTGGGATAATGAAAAAGCCAGCGTGGATAAGCTTTCCGGCCTCAGGGAGCAGATTGATGCCGTGCACAGCCAGATAGAAATCGCCCAGCGGGAAGGAGATCTGGAAAAGGCAGCCCAGTTAAGCTACGGACAGCTGCCCGAACTGCGCAAGCAGCTGGAGGTTGAGGAAGAGAGGGTGAAGAGCGAGGATCTTTCCCTCGTCCATGAGAGTGTGAGTGAGGATGAAATCGCAAAGATTGTCTCCAGATGGACCGGAATCCCCATTTCCAGGCTGACGGAAAGTGAAAGGAACAAAACCCTGCATCTGGATGAAGAACTCCATAAAAGAGTGGTCGGACAGGATGAGGGTGTTACCAAGGTGACGGAAGCGATTATCCGGTCCAAAGCCGGGATCAAGGATCCCACCAAGCCTATTGGTTCCTTCCTGTTCCTGGGGCCTACCGGCGTGGGTAAGACGGAGCTGGCCAAAGCGCTGGCCGCATCCCTGTTTGATGATGAAAACAACATGGTCCGGATCGATATGAGCGAGTACATGGAGAAATACTCCGTATCCAGACTGATCGGGGCGCCTCCGGGTTATGTAGGCTATGAGGAAGGCGGGCAGCTGACCGAGGCCGTAAGGAGAAAACCTTATTCCGTGGTTCTGTTTGATGAGATCGAAAAAGCCCATCCGGATGTATTCAATGTGCTTCTCCAGGTGCTGGATGACGGACGTATTACGGACTCCCAGGGGCGCACGGTAGACTTTAAAAACACCATATTGATTATGACCTCCAATATCGGCGCGAATTACCTGCTGGAAGGAATCAGCCAGGACGGACGGATTTCTGAGGATACAGAAAGGCTGGTTATGACGGATCTGCGGAACCATTTCAGACCGGAGTTCCTGAACCGTCTTGATGAAATCATCCTTTTCAAGCCGCTCAGCAAGGACAATATCGCCGGTATTATCCAGCTGATTATAGGCGATCTGAACAGACGGCTTTCCGACAGGGAGCTGACGATTGAACTCACACCCGCCGCAGAAGAATTCGTGGTGGAAAATGCCTACGATCCGGCCTATGGCGCGAGACCGTTAAAGAGATATATCCAGAAGCATGTGGAGACTCTTTCCGCAAAGCTGATCCTGCAGGATGCTGTGGGGGAAGGGGACACGATACTCATTGATGTGAAAGACGGCAGGCTGGAAGCCCACAGGAAGGAAGTTCCTGCCATGGTATAAAATAAAAATGGTATAAAATAAAAAAAGAAAGCGCCGGGGCGATTCGCAATAGCAGACAATCGTCCCGGCGCTTTTACGGCGTATTCTTATTTCCCGGTATTTTTCTCATCCGGTTTTTTCCCGGCCCCAAGGCGGCCCATCAGTGCCACAACCAGGCTTATAATGATAATTACGGTGAAAATCCCCACCATACCTTTCCCCATAATAGAAAGGGTGATTAAAAAATTATCCCACATAAAATTCTCCTTTCCCGGAAAATCGGTTTCTATAAATAAAGTATCAATAATCTTACAGATAGGCGGAAACAAGGCTGATAACCAGACCTCCCGCAATAACGGAAGCAATCTGTCCGGATACATTTACGCCTGTTGCCTGCATGATGAGGATATTACCCGGATCCTCCTTCATAGCCATTTTCTGAACCACACGCGCCGACATAGGAAAGGCCGAAATACCGGCGGCCCCGATCATTGGATTGATCTTTTCCTTACGGAACAGATTCAGTACCTTGGCAAAGACAACACCTCCGATGGTATCAAATACGAAAGCCAGGAGGCCGATAATCATGATCAGCAGGGTATCAAACCGTACAAAGGCATCTGCGCGCATGCTGAAAGAAATGGTGATGCCCAGCAGCAGTGTGATGAGGTTGGCAAGGGAGGTCTGTGCCGTATCGGAGAGGTTACCCAGCACGCCGCATTCCCGGAGCAGGTTGCCGAACATCAGAAATCCCACCAGGGAAACGGATGCGGGAGAAATCAGGCCTACAAGGAAGGTAACGATAATAGGGAACAGGATACGGGTCGTCTTGGTTACCGGCCTGGAAGACTTGGCGGGCATACGGATCAGACGTTCCTTTTTCGTGGTAACAAGGCGGATGGCGAAGGGCTGTACAATAGGCACCAGCGCCATATAGGAGTAGGCGGCCACTGCAATCGGGCCTACATAGCGGGAACCCAGCACCTGGGATACCAGAATGGAGGTAGGGCCGTCGGCGGCACCGATAATACCGATGGAAGCCGCGTCCTTTAAGTCAAAGCCCATCAGTGCCGCGGCGCAGATGGCAAAGAAAATACCGAACTGTGCGGCCGCTCCGAAGAGGAACATAATGGGCTGGGAGAGAAGCGGCCCGAAATCGATCATGGCGCCGATACCGATGAACAACAGGATTGGCAGCGCCTCGGAGGCCTCGATTCCCACTTCGAACAGCCATTCAATGATACCGTTTACTTCCCCGATACCCGTCATTGTCTGATTGATGACACCTGACAGGGGAAGATTGACGAGAATGGCACCGAAGCCCATGGGAAGGAGCAGTGCGGGTTCATACTCTTTCTTGATTGCGAGATAAATGAGCAGGAGGCCTACCACATACATGATGGCCTGCTGGGGGGTGATGGACAGTAATCCTTCATAAATGAATTCCATACTTTTTCATCCTTTCTGAATTTGTTGGTAAAAGAAGGGGGGAACCGGCATGTACGAAGTTTGTGTAATAAAAAAGAGACTTCCGGCTTGACGCCAAAAGTCTCGTTCTTTCCCATAGAGAAAGTGTACAACCATGATCATTTTATCCGGGCAGAAGGCTGAACGAAATGGTGCATTCTGCAAACGACAGACAGATCAGGGTATGTTGATTGTACATGGATACTACTCCCCTTTAACTTAGACTCAGAATAGCATTTCTAAAGAAGGCCTGTCAAGAGTATTTCTCAATTAGAGAGGAAATTTAGCAAAAAACTAGCGGCGGGCAGTTGCCAGAAAGGTAACCATTCTCTATAATAGGGATTGCATGGTAAAGAAGAATCTATCGCCCGGGGCGATAAATGACAGGAGGCTGTTTTATGATACCTGAAGATCCGGTAATGCTGCTGAGTTATGTAAATATGAAACTGAGGGATTTTTATCCAAGCCTGGATGCGTTCTGCGATGACTGCGGGGCGGACAGGGCCTTGCTTGAGGAAAAGCTGAAAGGCATAGACTATATATACAGCGAGGAGAAGAATCAGTTTATCTGAGGTATTGAATCTGGCGGAGCGGCCGGGCTTTGAAGCCCGGTATCTGAGCCGGATTAATTTTATTATACAAGGAGAAAAGAAATGATGAAATTAGTGATTATTGAGCCGCTTGGTGTGGAAAAGGAGAAGCTTCTTGGACTTGCCGGGGAAACGCTGGGGGAAAAGGTGGAAATTGTTTATTATGACACACGTGTCACGGATACCCAGGCTCTGGTGGAGCGGGCAAAGGATGCGGATATTCTCGCTTTTTCCAATCTGCCCTTTCAAAAAGAAGTTCTGGAAAACTGTCATAAGCTGAAAATGATTTCCGTTGCTTTCACCGGTGTGGATCATGTGGCGATGGATTACTGCAGGGAAAGAGGAATCCTGGTGAGCAATTGTGCAGGCTACTCCAATACGGCGGTACCGGAGCTGGTTTTTGGCATGGTATTGAGCCTGTACCGTAATATCGTTGCCTGTAACCAGGCCGTTCGGGAAGAAAAAGATAAAACCGGGCTTGTGGGGCTGGAGCTTGAGGGAAAGAAATTCGGCGTAATCGGTATGGGAGCTATCGGGATGCGTACCGCGCAGCTGGCCCGCGCTTTCGGCTGTCAGGTATACGGCTATAACCGCAGCCCGAAAGAAGCGGAAGGCGTTCGTATGACGGATATGGAAACCTTGCTGCGGGAATGTGATGTGGTATCCCTGCATGTCCCTCTTACGGAACAGACAAGGGGCCTGATAGGGGAGGAACAGCTTCGTCTTATGAAGCCGGAAGCGATATTGATAAACACCGCAAGAGGGCCGGTAGTGGACAGCCGGGCACTGGCGGATGCGCTGGAAGAAGGCCGTCTTGCCGGTGCTGCTGTGGATGTATTTGAAAAGGAGCCGCCCATCAGCCGGGAGCATCCGCTGTTACAGGCGCCCAATCTGCTTGCCACGCCCCATGTTGCCTTTGCCACCAGGGAGGCACTGTATAAGAGGGCGGTTATTGTATTTGACAATATTGCGGGGTATCTGGATGGAAGACCGCAGAACGTCATGTAAAAGTGGATTGATAATTTCCGGGAAAGCTGCATATAGTAGCTAAGAGAACAGAATCAAAGAGGCAGCGTCATGCTGAAGGGAAAAAAATGGATAGCGGTTCTGACTATGCTTCTTTTTGCAGTGGCACTTACGTTCCTGGCCCGGGAGAATGAAAACGCAAAAAGGCAGGAGGCCTGGTCACGGACGGTGGCGGATTCCGGTTATGAGGATGAGGCGCCTTATAAGGGGAAAATTGCCCTTACCTTTGACGACGGCCCTCATCCGGTGTGTACGCCCCAGCTTCTGGACGGCCTGAAAAAAAGAGATGTGCAGGTAACTTTTTTTGTCACCGGGCAGAATGTGGAAAGCTATCCGGATATTGTGAAAAGGGCAAGCGAGGAAGGACATCTGATCGGAAACCATACCTTCCATCATGTACAGCTGACCGCCGCCAATTCCGACGAATTTAAAAAAGAAATTATCTCCACCAACGACATCATTCAGGAAGTAACGGGTAAGGAGACTTCTTTTATCCGCCCTCCATACGGCTCCTGGGATAAAAAATATGAAAAAGAACTGAATATGTTCCCTGTTCTGTGGGATGTGGATCCGCTGGACTGGTGTTCCACGAATGTGGATAAGGTGGTCAGAAACGTGTTATCCCATACGAAGGAAAACAGCATCATCCTCATGCACGATTCCTATGATTCCACGGTGACGGCAGCTCTGCAGATTGTGGATATCCTGAAGGCGGAAGGGTACGAGTTCGTGACGGTGGATGAGATATTATTTGACTGAAGCCGCTGTAAAGCCCGAAAGGCATATGCTTTCCGGGCTTTTGTGTCTTTCCGCCAAAGGCTATTGTTTCTCTGATTCGGAGGAATCCTTCTTGTTTTTTTCCCTCATCCGGGCGATTTCCTCCTCACTCATATCCGGGGCGCCGAACGGATACAGCTCCTTGTAAGCTTCCAGGGTCTTTTCGTGAACGGTGCCGGCGGGAATCAGGCCGGTACAGTCGTAGGCGGAAACGGCGCTGGTATAATCCTGATCCGCAGGAATATTGTAATCTTCATCTTTCATTCTGTTTCTCCTCCTTTTTACCCTTTAGTATATGGATGTGGCCGTAAAATATACGGTGCTGCTGATGCGCCTGCCCGTGGTTTTCCCCGGGAACGGTTCCGACAGGCAGGAACCGTTATCTTCCCTGAAGAAGGTTTGACTTGTACAGGAGGGTCCGATATAATAAAAAAAGCCGCTGTAAAAAAAAGGCGGCTGCGGGAGAGGGAATGATGGATTTATTTGATTATATGAGAGAAAACAGTATGGAGAAGGAAGCCCCGCTGGCAGCCAGGCTTCGTCCCACAACGCTTGATGAGGTAGTGGGGCAGCAGCATATTATCGGCAAGGACAAGCTGCTTTACCGGGCGATACAGGCGGATAAAATCAGCTCGATAATTTTTTACGGACCGCCGGGAACCGGAAAGACGACACTTGCCAAGGTGATCGCCAATTCCACAAGTGCGGAGTTTACCCAGATAAATGCCACAGTTTCCGGGAAAAAGGATATGGAGGAAGTAGTGGCAAAGGCCAAGGATACCCTGGGGATGTATGGGAAGAAAACGATTCTGTTTATTGATGAGATCCACCGCTTTAACAAAAGCCAGCAGGATTACCTTCTGCCTTTCGTGGAGGACGGGACTGTCGTTCTTATCGGCGCAACTACGGAGAATCCTTATTTTGAGGTGAACGGCGCTTTGCTTTCCCGTTCCATAATATTTGAACTGAAGCCTTTATCCAGGGAAGATGTGAAGGAGCTTATCCGCCGTGCCGTGTATGACAGGCAGAAGGGAATGGGCGCTTATGAGGCGGTGATTGAAGAGGACGCCATGGATTTCCTGGCGGATGTGGCCGGAGGAGATGCCAGACATGCCCTGAATGCGGTGGAACTTGGGATTATGACAACCCCGCGGGGGGCGGACGGGAAAATACACATCACTCTGGATGTGGCCGGGGAATGTATCCAGAAGCGTGTGGTGAAGTATGATAAGACGGGGGATAACCACTATGATACGATATCTGCTTTTATTAAAAGTATGAGGGGGTCCGACCCGGATGCCGCCGTTTATTATCTGGCGAAAATGCTGTATGCGGGGGAGAGCGTTACTTTTATTGCGCGCCGGATTATGATATGTGCTTCGGAGGATGTGGGGAATGCGGATCCCCAGGCGCTGCAGGTGGCGGTTACGGCATCCCTTGCTGTGGAGCGGGTGGGGATGCCGGAGGCCCAGATTATTCTGGCTAACGCAGTGACCTATGTGGCCTGCGCACCTAAGAGTAATGCCGCCGTCTGCGCTATCGATGAGGCTATGCGGTGCGTTCAGGATACAGGAAACCTGCCGGTGCCTTCCCATCTGCAGGATGCCCATTATAAAGGAGCGGCAAAATTGGGACACGGACTGGATTATAAATATGCCCATAACTATCCGAACAATTATGTAAGGCAGCAGTATCTGCCCTATGAACTGAGCGGAAGAGAATTCTATAAGCCTTCCGGAAACGGCTATGAGGTAAAAATCCGGGAGCATATGAAGCGGATCCGGCAGGAGGCCGCCGGGACGGAAGAGGAAGAAAAATAAAATTTCTAATCATTTATATAGAAAAAGTAAAAAAAGTATACTTGTATCGAGACGCGGGACAGGGTATAATACCACTGATACTAATTCCGCCCGGCGTAAATACGCCGTGTGGCACCGGGAGAATAATCCCGGGCAAATACAGGAAACGGGGGTACATAAATAAATGAAACGATCAGAAATCAATGCGGCATTAAAAGACATGGAAGCTATGATTAAAGAGCATCGCTTTGAGCTGCCGCCTTTCTGCGGTTTTACACCGGAGGATTGGCAGGATAAGAATCATGAGTATGATGAAATCAGGGATAATATGCTGGGCTGGGATATCACGGATTACGGCCTTGGTAAATTTGACGAGGTGGGCTTCTCCCTGATTACGCTGAGGAACGGGAACCTGAAGAATCCCAAATATACCAAAACCTATGCGGAAAAGCTTCTTTACATAAAAGAGGGACAGATGGCCCCCATGCATTTCCACTGGAATAAGATGGAAGATATCATCAACAGAGGCGGCGGAAACGTACTGATTCGTGTGTATAATTCCACAGAGGACGAACAGTTTGCCGACACGGATGTTACGGTTAACTGTGACGGACGGGAATTCACCGTTCCTGCAGGAACCCAGGTGAAGTTAAGACCCGGCGAATCCATCACCATTTATCCTTATATGTATCATGATTTTGAATTGGAACCCGGTACAGGCCCGGTGCTGCTGGGAGAAGTTTCCATGTGCAACGATGATAATACGGATAACCGTTTTTATGAGCCCATCGGCCGTTTCCCTGAGATCGAAGAGGATGAACCGCCTTACAGGCTTCTGTGCAATGAATATCCTGTAGCAAAAGACTGAAAAAAGAATAAGGCAAGCAGCTGAGAATGCGTATAACAGCTGCAAATAAAAACAGCCCTGCGTCCCGGAAGGATTTCTTCCGGGGGCAGGGCTGTTTTTTGGAGGCGGTAAGCGCATGCGCCCGGCCGGCTATACACGGCTTAGAAAAGCTGTTCCGTAAGATATTGGTATATCTCTTTGTTTTTTTTCTGCCAGTTGGCGCAGATAGATGCCGCCAGTTCCTGGGTGGGAACGGAAATCCGGATATTTACCAGATCCACATCCTTATCCTTGGCTACCAGCTGCGCTTCGAATTCCCCATTTACCAGCTTGTAAAAATTGCTCTGAATGGAAGATTCGTTACGCAGTTCCAGTTTATGATTTTTGAAATAATCGATGATATCACTTTTAATGGCATCACTGATACGGTTTTCAAAAAAATGGAGGGTACTTCGTCCTTCCTCCGTAATCTGCAGCTGGGTCCGGTTCAAAATGGTCCGGGACTCGGCCAGGCCGGTTTCCGTCAGTTCGGAAATGGCTGTCTGCAGGGTTAGGAAATTGGTATATTCCTTGTCCAGGATAAATTCACTGATCTGGGCTGTGGTCAGGGGGAAAGTGACCCTGTCCAACATATACAGCACAATCAATTTGTAGAGAGTCAAAGGTTCCTGATTCATAGCATTGTCCTTGTCTGATAGAGGAAAGCTTCATGCGTTGATGAAGCGTATTCAATACGTTACGTTTGTTGCCGCTCCAGGACGGAGCGATTAAGATACGTTTCGGTCCGTCGCCAGTAAGCCTGTGAATGACGATGTCGGGCGAAAGGGCGGCAATGCATTTTAGCAGCAGGGACAGATAGGCATCCAGGGAAAGCACGGACACTTTCCCTTCCCGGTAAAGTGCTGCCAGATCGGTATGCTCCAGTATGTGCAGTAGCTGCAGCTTAATACCGAATATCCCGCAGCAGTTCAGGAAACGGATGGTGTTAAGGACCATTTCCTCCGTTTCTCCGGGAAGTCCCAGGATAACATGGACGATCACTGGAATGTCTGCCTTATGAAGGCTTTCCATGGCCCGGGTAAAACAGGAAAGGGGATAACCTCTGCGGATATACCGGGCTGTTTCTTCGTGCATGGTCTGGAGGCCAAGCTCCACCCAGATAAATTTTCCGGGGAAATCCCGCTTCAGGGAGATGAGCAGCTGCATAACCCCGGCGCCCAGGCAGTCGGGCCGGGTGGCGATGGAGATACCGGCGATATCCGGTTCTGCGAGAGCCTGACGGAAAATAGAAGCCAGATATTCCGGAGGGCCGTAGGTATTAGTATACGCCTGAAAATAAGCAATATAACGGCTGCCTGTCTTTTTCCCCTCAAGGAGCTTTTTGCCGGCTTCCAGTTGCTCACGGATGGAAAGAAGCGCTGCCGGCCCGCCGGATCCGGGTCTGTTCCCTGCGGCGAATTCCCCGCTGCCGCCCGCGCTGCAGAAGATGCAGCCCCGGCTGTCCAGTGTGCCGTCCCGGTTCGGGCAGGTTAAGCCGGCATCCAGCGCAATTTTATACAGCTTTTCCCCATAAGTGTTTTTGCACCAGGCATCCAGGGAATAGTAGGGTTTTCCGCAGTAATCCATGGAGTCAGCGGACAATATGGGACTTGACCGCCTGTGCCACCACTTCCGAAACCCTGGGGTTGAAGGCCTCGGGCATGATGTTGTCTTCGTTTAATTCTTCCTCCGGGACAAGGGAGGCGATGGCTAAAGCGGCCGCCAGCTTCATTTCTTCCGTGATCTGTGCGGCGCGGCCTTCCAGTGCCCCTTTAAAAATACCGGGAAAAGCCACCACGTTGTTCACCTGATTGGGAAAATCGCTGCGGCCGGTGCCTACCACCCTTGCGCCAGCGGCTTTGGCAATGTCGGGCATGATTTCCGGCACCGGATTCGCCATGGCAAACAGGATGGCATCCTTATTCATGGAAGAAACCATTTCCGCAGATACGATACCGGGAGCGGATACCCCTACGAAAATATCGGCGCCTTTCATGGCATCGGCCAGAGATCCGGTTTTTCCTTCCAGGTTGGTAAGCTCCGTCATTTTCTCCTGCATCCAGTTCAAATCCGCGCTGTTACGGGAAAGAATACCGGATTTGTCACACATGGTGATATGCAAGAAACCATAGGTAAGGAGCAGCCGGGTGATGGCGATTCCGGCGCTTCCTGCCCCGTTTACAACGACGCGGCAGTCCTCTTTCTTCTTACCCGTGACCTTCAGGGCATTGATAACGCCCGCGAGGACAACGATAGCGGTGCCATGCTGGTCATCATGGAATACAGGAATATCCAGTGTTTCCTTCAGACGTTCTTCAATTTCAAAACAGCGGGGAGCGCTGATATCCTCCAGATTGATGCCGCCGAAGCCCGGGGCCATCCAGGTAACCGCTTTGATGATTTCTTCCGTATCCTGGGTATCCAGGCAGATAGGAACCGCGTTGACACCTCCGAATTCCTTGAAAAGAACCGCTTTTCCCTCCATGACGGGCATGGCGGCATGAGGGCCGATGTTTCCCAGACCGAGTACGGCGGAACCGTCGGATACCACTGCGATGGTATTGGCTTTCATGGTATAGGTGTAGGCCTCTTCCTTATCCTGTGCAATAACCTTGCATGGCTCGGCTACGCCCGGAGTGTAGGCCAGGGAAAGATCCTCTCTTGATTTGACAGGTGTCTTGGAAACGGTTTCTATTTTACCGTTCCACTCTTTATGTAATTGCAGTGCTTTTTCATTCGTATTCATACGTATTCCTCCGCTCTTTTATTCCCGCAGGCAGCGGGCAGAACCAGACTTGCAGAGAGCCGAAAATTCTCTTATAACCGAAGGTTCTCTTGGAAAGAAAAGTTCTCTTGGCCCTGGCGGCTGCCGTGGTGTCAAATACCACGAGCGTTTGTCCGTTCCGCCTGCATTAAGGGTTTTGACTGTGGATGCAGACTGCCGGTCTTCCGGACAGCTACAAAAGTATCATATAATATTTGGAATCGATGCGCAATAGCGAAACTTGCTGAAGCGTGCCGATAAAAGACTGAAAAGATGCCTAACAATAACCATCTTTCTTCCGTCACATGTTATAATGTAACTATGCAATCATGCGCGGTGTGCGTGGTGTTGACCGTATGGGGGAATTGTGTACAAGAGAACCGGCTTTTATTAGGCTGACACAAGGGCCAAAACCCCAGAGGGCTGCCTTTTATGACTTTTTTAACACGGAGATAATGAAAGAAGTATTTTATATGACGGAGGCTATTGTAATGATTACTATTGATTGTGAAAAAAAAAGTGAACTTCGTAATATTATTGTTTCAAGCCAACACTTGAATCCCCGAAGCTCTGCTGGTATAGAGGATATTGTCTCGGACATATGCGGTTTACAGTATGACCCTAATCCAACCATCCTTTTAAACCAATATATGATGCTTTGGAATAGAAAAAAAGACTTCATAGCAGAGAACCTGGATGTTGCGGCGTATAAAGAATTTAAAATTATAGAATCGTTTGCTTTTAAGCGCAACATGTTTTTTGTCCCATATAATGAATTTGCAATTTATCGGGCCGCAACAAAAGATATAATAAGATGGGGCTCTTCGGACGAAAGCTGGTTGATGGCAGCGGAAAAAGGGGATGAAATGGCCTCTCTCAATACTAGTGGGAAATAGATTTGTCGGTTATTTAGACTGCAAAATGGAATGGCAGACAAAACGTTTCATAATAAAAGAAAAAAACATATTTGATTCCGCTTTTGAAAATCACAAGGGGATCAAAGTCGCAATACAAGAGTTAGCCGCATTCCATGAGGCTAAAGAAATTATCGAAAGAAGTAATGGCATGAGCAATATACTTCTAAACTAAACAGCAAGTTTGTGTTTTTTTTCATAATAGAGTATGATTAGCATAAAAGACATGTTACAGGAGGAACTGATATGGCGAAAGGGAAGAAAAAGAAACGGATATGGCTTCGGATCCTGCTGGGGCTTGCTGCTGTCCTGCTCCTGGCAGTCATTGGCTATGTGTTATATGTGATGCTCAGCTATCACAGGCTGCCTGATGATTTGGAACTGGAGATCCGGCAGCCGGCGGAATCCGGGGAAGGCGGAACTGCCGTATCCCTCGGGACGGACTATGAAATCATGACTTATAATATCGGGTTCGGTGCTTATACGCCCGAATATAGCTTTTTCATGGATGGAGGGAAGTCCTCCGTGGCAGAAAGCAGGGAGAGCGTATTGGAGACCGTTTCCGGCGCAGGAGGCCTGGCTGCCGGATACAATCCGGATTTTATGATTTTCCAGGAGGTGGATTTGGATGCCACCAGAAGCTACCACGTAAACCAGTATGAGCTGCTGGATACGTATTTTGGCAGTTATTATTCCGACTTTGCAGTCAATTATGACTCCGCATTTCTGATGGTGCCGCCCTGGGAGCCTCATGGGAAGAGCCTGGCGGGAATTGCTTTTTATTCCAGGTACCCTGTTTCCTCGGCCATGCGGAAAAGTTTTCCCATTTCCACCTCCTTCAGCAAGTTCCTGGATTTGGATCGGTGTTATTCTATCAGCCGTATACCGGTGGATAACGGAAAAGAGCTGGTTATTTTTTCCCAGCACATGTCGGCATACGGCAACAGTGACGCGATCCGGGAAGCGCAGATAGGAAAGCTGTGCGCGGATATGCAGGCGGAATATGATAAGGGGAATTATGTCATCTGCGGCGGGGATTTTAACCATGATCTGAAAGCGCTGGAGGATGCTTCGGAGGAACGGGAATCCTGGGCATATCCTTTCCCAAGATCCAGCCTGCCGGAAGGATTTGCTTTCAGCATTGACCTGCTGGGGGAAGAGGAACGTTCCGCACTGCCCGACAGCGCGCGCAATGCGGATATCCCTTATGAAGAAGGAGTTACCTATACGGTGACGCTGGACGGTTTTCTCATCTCAGACAATATAGAGATGAAGGAATACGAGAATATCCATACCGGTTACCTTTATTCGGACCATGATCCGGTACGTATGGTATTTTCATTAAAATAATAAATCAGGAATACTGTCTGCCGGCGGAAGAGATACCCTGCCGGTAACAGGAAAATGGAAAAGCAGGCATTTCAGGGCTTATACAGCCCGGGAATGCCTGCTTTTTCCGGCTGCTGCGGTGCCATATCACAACCAGAGAAATAACCGAAAGGGCGGGGGATTTAACTTTTCCCGGAAGCTGACGATATAGGAGGTGAACAGGATTTGCTCCGGCTGCATGGCAGGTACGGGGGAAACTAAATTGCCGGTATCAGGAATACGGCAGAAACGGGGAGAGGCAGTGATGAGGAAAGATAAAAGAAAAAGGAATGAAGGGGTTACTCTGGTTGAGATGATTGTTGTAATTGTAATTGTGGGGATTTTGGCAGCTATTGTGCTTCCCAGCCTGTTTAAGTACATAAACAGAGCCAAAAGCAGACAGGCGGAGCTTGATTTACGTTCTGCCGCAACCGCACTCACAAGCGCGTATATTGAGCTTTATGCCAATTATGAAATAAAACAGGGGCAGATTGTTTATTCCCAGCGTATCGGCTGGGGGCGGGAAGAGGTGGATGCCAATTATAAGACGGTACTGGAGCGTTACATGGAACCGGAAATGTTTGATAAAATAACAGCTATTTTCATATCCTGTACCGACAGACTTCATCCGGTTATCACCTTCAATTATCAGTTTGATAAAAAAACTCTGTATAATTATAAATATGATATGGGGAAAGAACAGGTGGAGTGGGGGATTCTTCCGGAGGAAACCGCGCCCTCGTCATGAATATCCGTTTTATGGTGAACAAAAAAGGATATCAGAATAGAGAACTCTTGTTTTGCGTTAAGTCACAACGTAAAAATATCTTGGCCGGAAGCTTTTTGAAAAAAAAGCTTCCTATTTTTTCTATAGTGTTGTATAATGTGGTCACATAAAGATAACAATTTTGTAGTATCGTATCCAATACATATCTTGTTGGCGTTACGTATCCTGTTGGATGGCGGAGCCAGTAGACAGACATGGAGCGCTGGCTTTCGTGCCGGAACAACGGCAGAACAGCCTGGTGTCATTTAATTTTTCCCTGATAACAAGAAATGAATAACAGACAGAAGATAGCGGCAGGAAACCTACCTGTTTATATGGGCGGTATTGTAGCAGATTTGTTGTTTGCATTATTGTATGTATTTTAGTAACTTTATGTACGTTTGGTACGGAGGAAAGGTATGGGTATGAGAGAAAAGTATCAGTCTCTGGCATTGGCAGATTTGAAGGAAATAGCCAAAACGCGCGGAATTAAAGGAACATCCGGAATGAAAAAAGCGGATATTATAGAAGCTATGGTAGCGCTGGATGAAAAGGATGGGAAGGACCAGGCGGCCGCGCCCGGGACGGAGACAAAGGAAGAAAAGGCGGTAAAGCCCAAGACCGCCAGCGAAACGAAAAAAAGCGCAAGAGGAAGGGATGCGGAGGAAAAGACCGCGGATGTAAAGAAAGCGGAACCGGCTGATAATGCAAAAGCACAGGAACAGCCGGCTGCGGAAAAATCATCCGCGCCGCCCCAGCCTGCAGCAGCACCCAGGGCGGCCGGCAGGACAGAGTCCCAGGGCACGACCCCTGCGGCTTCCCAGGCCGCGCCGCAGTCTGTTTCCCAGAACCGTAATAATATGGATCGGAAACCGGTACGCAGAGACAACGTAATCCGGAAAAACGGGGATAACAGGCCTGGCGGGAACCAGAGAAATATTATAGTTAATAATGAAGGCAGGCAGAATACACAGGCAGCCCAGGGTGGGGAGCGGCCTACCTTTACGGAGCGTCCCGTGAATGCTGCCAGGACGGAAAACCGGAACCCTGCAGCGGAAAGAACGGATAACAGCCAGGCGGAAATACCTGTTCCGTCCATAACGGAGGATGAGAAGTTTCCTTCGGATTTGGACAGCGGGATCGCCGCGAACGGAATCCTGGAGGTTATGCCCGACGGATACGGATTTATCCGCTGTGCCAATTATCTTCCGGGTGAAAACGATGTCTATGTGGCCCCCAGCCAGATCCGCAGATTTGGCCTGAAAACCGGAGATATTGTAGTAGGAAATACACGGATAAAGACACAGAATGAGAAATTCAGCGCCCTTCTGTATGTGAAATCCATTAACGGCTATGCCCCTGATGTGGCGGCCAGGAGACAAAATTTTGAGGACATGACCCCTATTTTCCCGGAAGAAAGGGTACGCCTTGAAATGTCCCGTTCTTCCGTGGCGATGCGCATTATGGATCTGATGAGCCCTGTTGGAAAGGGACAGAGAGGTATGATCGTATCTCCCCCCAAAGCAGGAAAGACGACCCTGTTGAAGCAGGTGGCCCAGTCTGTTAAGGTAAACAATCCGGACATGCACTTGATCATCCTTCTGATTGACGAACGGCCGGAAGAAGTGACCGATTTCAGGGAAGCCATAGAAGGACCTAATGTTGAGGTTATTTATTCCACCTTTGACGAATTGCCGGAGCATCATAAAAGAGTATCCGAAATGGTTATTGAAAGGGCAAAGCGTCTGGTAGAGCACAAGAAGGATGTCATCATCCTGCTTGACAGCATCACCCGTCTGACAAGAGCTTATAACCTGGTAATCCCGCCCAGCGGAAGAACGTTGTCCGGCGGTCTGGATCCGGCGGCCCTGCATATGCCCAAGCGCTTTTTCGGTGCGGCAAGAAATATGCGGGAAGGCGGCAGCCTTACCATACTTGCCACGGCTCTTGTGGATACCGGAAGCAAGATGGACGATGTTATTTACGAAGAATTCAAAGGAACCGGCAATATGGAAATCGTGCTGGACAGGAAGCTTTCCGAAAGAAGAGTGTTCCCTGCTATCGATATTCCCAAATCGGGCACCAGAAGGGAAGATCTTCTTCTTACGCCGGAGGAGCTGGAGGCTATCGGTATTCTGCGTAAAGCGCTTAACAGCCTGAGGCCGGAGGACGCGGTGGATAAGATACTGGATATGTTCGCGCGGACAAAAAATAACGTCGATTTCGTGAATCTCGTCAAAAAAATGAAATTTATCTGATTCCCTGTTATAAACCGTAAAATCTTGATAAATTAGCGGATTTACCACTTGCATTGAAGGAAAAGCTATGCTACAATTAAAAAGCTGTTTATAGATATTACTGTAATCAGCGGCCGAAAGGCAAGTGGATGAGAACGAAATAATAATGGGAACAAGAAAATAGAAGAGGTGAAAATCATGAAAGAAGGACTCCATCCTGCGTTTTACCAGGCAACTGTAACCTGCAACTGCGGAAACACATTCGTAACAGGTTCCACGAAACCCGAAATTCACGTGGAAGTATGCTCCAAGTGCCATTCATTCTACACTGGCCAGCAGAAGGCTGCTCAGGCTCGCGGACGTATTGATAAGTTCAATAAGAAGTATGGTGTGGAAAACTAATAAGAGCTGCAAGAAAGGTTGAGGTTAATTAATCTCAACCTTCTTTTTCATACTTCAGACCGCAGACAGGAGGGTCATATATGAGTAAAAAGAACTGCGGACATTATTCCGGAATCGGCGGACAGGCCGTACTGGAAGGTGTCATGATGAAAAACAAAGACGAGGTAGCCGTGTCGGTAAGAAAGCCGGACGGAAATATAGAAGTCAAAAAAGAAAAATATACCGGAGCTCTGTCCGGCAGCAGGCTGACAAAGCTGCCTTTTATCAGAGGGGTTTTTAACTTTATAGATTCCCTTGTCCTGGGAATGCAGACGCTGACTTATTCCGCCAGCTTCTATGAAGAGGAGGACGGGCAGGAGACGAAAACGGATAAGGTGCTGGATAAAGTGTCCAAAGGAAACGGAGAAAAGCTTTTGATGGGCCTTACAGTAGCATTTTCCATTGTCCTTGCTGTGGCTATTTTTATTGCTCTTCCTTACGGAATCAGCCTTTTGTTCCATTCCTATATCAGAAATGCCTCCCTTCTTGCTATCCTGGAGGGTATTGTCCGTCTTGCTATTTTTCTGGCATATGTGGCCCTTATCGCTTCTATGAAGGATATCAGGCGTGTGTACCAATATCACGGCGCGGAACATAAATGCATTAACTGCCTGGAAAAGGGGCGTCCTTTGACGGTGAAAGATGCCATGAGAAGTTCCCGCCTTCATAAAAGGTGCGGAACGAGCTTCCTGTTATTTGTAATGCTGATCAGTATCATTCTGTTTATGTTTATCCGGGTACAAAATCCGGCGCTCAGGCTGGTGGTACGTATTCTTTTGATTCCGGTTATTGCAGGAATTTCTTATGAAATCATCCGGCTTGCGGGAAGAAGCGACAACCTGTTTATCAATCTGATTTCCAAGCCGGGCATGTGGCTTCAGAAGCTGACAACCAGGGAACCGGACGAAAGCATGATAGAGGTGGCTATCGCTTCTGTGGAGGCGGTTTTCGACTGGAAAGCTTACCTGAAAGAAGAATTCGGATATGAGGTTGATGATTCCTGGTTGGAGGATGACGGGCAGGAAGAAACGGACCGGGAAGACGGCCCGGCAGAACCCGGTGCCGCAGGAACAGAAGCGGAAGCAGGGGAGCCTGTGCTGCAATGAATTACAAAGACAGCTACCATTGGGGAAGACAGATTCTGGAGGCTGCAGGGATACAGGAAGCCGACTGGGATGCCAGGCTTCTTTTGGAAACGGTATGCGGTACAGACCGGAATACCCTGCTGGTTCATGGGGAAAGACCGCTTTCCCGGGAAGAGGAAGTCAAATATCAGGACTGGATCCAAAGACGTGCACAGCACATTCCTTTGCAGCATCTTACCGGTGAGCAGGAATTTATGGGCCTTACCTTTCTGGTAAACGAACATGTGCTGATACCAAGACAGGATACGGAAATCCTTGTGGAAGAAGTAATGCGTGAAATGACGGACGGGAGCAGGATTCTGGATATGTGCACCGGCTCCGGCTGCATTTTGCTCAGTCTCCTTCATTATTCCAATGACTGTCTGGGGACAGGGGCCGACCTTTCACGGGAAGCGCTGGCTGTTGCCGGGGAAAATGCGCGCAGGCTGGGAATACAGGCCTGTTTTCTGTGCAGTGATTTATTTGATAATATAGAAGATACGTATGATATTATAGTATCCAATCCGCCTTATATACAGACAGGGGTTATCGGCGGCCTGATGGATGAGGTACGGCTGCATGAGCCGCTTTCCGCGCTGGACGGCGGGGAGGACGGCCTGGTTTTTTACCGGAAAATACTGGAAGGCTGCGGAAAGCACCTGGTAAGGGGAGGCGGCCTGTATTTTGAAATAGGGTATGATCAGGGAGAGGCCGTAAAGGGATTGATGGAAAAACACGGGTTTTCCCAGGTTAAGGTGATAAAGGATTTTGCCGGGCTGGACCGTGTGGTTTCCGGATTGTGGTATGAATAACACCGGCTGCGATCGGGGCAGCCATATTAAGGAAGGAATGATAAATTATGTTTGACAGGCTGGAAGACTTGCTTCGGCGCTACGAAGAGATAATGAATGAACTGAATGAGCCTTCTGTAACGGCGAACCAGGAACGTTTCCGTTCCCTTATGAAGGAACAAAGCGATCTGACCCCTCTTGTGGAGGCCTATAAGGAATACAGAAAAATGAAACAGGACGCGGAGGACAGCCTGATGATGCTGGAGTCTGAATCCGATGAGGAAATGCGTGATTTGCTCAAGGAAGAGCATACAGAGGCAAAGAAACGTATTCAGGAGCTGGAGCAGGAAATGAAAATCCTGCTGCTTCCCCAGGATCCCAATGATGAAAAAAACGTTGTTGTGGAAATCCGTGCGGGTGCAGGCGGGGATGAGGCGGCTCTGTTTGCGGCGGAAATGTATCGTCTGTATGTGAAGTATGCGGAACGTAATCGATGGAAGGTGGAGCTGGTTGGGGCGGATGAAATCGGCATCGGCGGCATGAAGGAAGTAAGCTTCATGATAAATGGGAAAGGCGCATATTCCCGGCTGAAATATGAAAGCGGGGTTCACCGGGTACAGCGTGTGCCGGAAACCGAATCCGGC
Source organism: uncultured Lachnospiraceae bacterium (assembly GCA_900548905.1). Classification (GTDB taxonomy): domain Bacteria; phylum Bacillota; class Clostridia; order Lachnospirales; family Lachnospiraceae; genus Eisenbergiella. The sequence goes on from URMK01000014.1 coordinate 48,789, forward strand.
GGCCGTATCCATACCTCTACCATTACCGTGGCGGTTATGCCCGAGGTGGAGGATGTGGACGTGGTTATCGATGATAAGGACATCCGGATTGATGTTATGCGTGCTTCCGGAAACGGCGGCCAGTGCGTTAATACCACGGACTCCGCAGTTCGGCTGACCCATTACCCCACAGGGATTGTCGTATACAGCCAGACGGAAAAATCCCAGCTGCAGAACAAGGCGAAGGCGTTTGCCCTGCTCCGTGCCAAGCTGTACGATATCGAACAGCAGAAGGCGCACGATGCGGAAGCCGAACTGAGAAGGAGCCAGATCGGCACCGGGGATCGTTCGGAGAAAATCCGTACCTACAATTTTCCGCAGGGGCGTGTTACGGATCATCGGATTAAACTCACGCTTTATAAGATTGATGATATAATGAACGGTGATATTGACGAACTTCTCGACAGCCTGATTGCAGCAGACCAGGCAGCGAAGCTGGCGAAGATGAATGAAGGCTAGGGGTAATATTCCCGGTAGTTGTATGGGTTGTGATAATAAAAGTTTATAAGAAAATAGAAGTGTCCGGGATTGGTTTTGTTGGCCGATGCCGGGCACTTTTTGTTGTAATTATTTGGCCAGCCGTTTGGCAGATCGGTGCATTCTCTGCACTGACCGTGAAGATACTGCTATTACATTATTTGTTTGCGTTGGGAAGGAGAAGGGAGCTGTCTGAAGAAATTGATTGTGGTTAGCAGATGGAAATAGTATAATTATGAAAAGCTGCAACGGTTCAGCCCTTTCACAGCTACGAAAAGTTACAGATAGCAGGAGAAAGGGAGCTTGGCAGAGAGGGATCATGTTATGGAGATAAGGGAAGTAACGGAGCGAGAGATAAAGTCGAAGATTTGCGATAGTATTTTACATAAACTGCCGGACTGGTTCGGTATCGAATCTTCTACGGCAGAGTATGTTGGCATGGTCGGGGAATTGCCCTTTTATGCCGCATATGCGGATGAAAATCCGGTTGGTTTTCTGGCAGTCAAGATGCACAATCCATTCACGGCAGAAGTATGTGTTATGGGAGTTCTGGGTGAATACCACAGAATGGGTATCGGTACGGCATTGATAGAACGCGCGGTACAGTTCTGCCGTCAGGAGGGAATGGTGTATCTGACTGTAAAAACACTGGATGGTTCGGTAAATTTTGAACCCTATGAACGGACCAGGAGGTTCTATGAAAAAATGGGATTTATTCCTCTGGAGGTTTTCCCCCTTCTGTGGGATGAGGCAAACCCCTGTCTTTTCCTGGCAAAACATCTGGCCTGTTGTCGGGAAAAAGGCAATAAGATGCCCGGATAACCCGCGCCTGCAGAATAAGGAGTATGATAATGAATGATAAAAACGAAATTTTTCTCGATTTTATAAAAGAAACTCCGAAGGTATATGAAAAAAGCACATCCGCTTTCTGGGATGATGAACATATATCAAAGTATATGCTGGAGGCACATATAAATCCGAATGAGGACGGTGCAACCAGAAAAATGGATTTTGTCAGGAAATCTGTGGACTGGATAACGGCCTGCAGTAACGGAGGGGAAGGGAAAACACTGCTGGATTTGGGCTGCGGCCCCGGCATTTATGCACAGCAGCTTGCGGAAAAGGGGTTTGACGTGACCGGAATTGATTTTTCCAGGCGTTCCATACGGTATGCGCAGGAACAGGCGGCGGAGAGACGGCTTAATATCCGGTACATTTACCGGAATTACCTGGAAATGGATTACCGGGAGGAATTCGACGTCATTATTTTGATTTATTGTGATTATGGTGTGCTTGCGCCGGAGGACAGGACGGTACTATTAAAGAAATGCAGGCAGGCCCTGAAGGCCGGCGGTATTTTGATTCTGGACGGATGGACGGATGGATTTCTGCGTGCGTTTGAGGAAAAGGATAGCGTCGGTTATGAGGACGGCGGATTTTGGGCCGGAGAACCGTATGCGGTTATTCAGAGAAATCGCATTTATCCGGCTACGCGTAACACGCTGGAGCAATACGTGGTGGTTACCGGACAGGATTGCCGGTGCTATAATGTATGGAACCAGGTGTATTCCAGGGAAATGCTGGAGGAGGAATTTAAGGAAGCCGGTTTTCTGAAACCGGATTTTTATGATGATGCGGCAGGGAAAGAATACACCGGCAAAGAAGATACGATATGTGCTTTGGGTAGAAAATAGCAGCCGCAGGACGAAGAAACGGAAGATTTGGAAGCGTGCAAAAGGAGGAGCGGTGTGTTGGGGCGATATAAAATGATGGTAATTAGTATTTTGGTGTTTGGCATGCTGGGTTTGGCGGGCTGTGGGAAAGAAGAGCCGGAGAAGGTTTATTCTTCTGTTATAGAAGGCATGGCGGAAGACGAGTCCTGTGCTTATGTGGAGAGGCCGGAGGGCGGACTGCCCCTTTTGCTGATAGCCGAGGGAACTTATAGCTATGATGAGGAGACGGAGGCGGCGTTAACCTGCAGAGTTTATTATGCGTGGGATGGAAAGGTACGGGAAATCGGAACTCTGGAATCGCTGGGAACGGCATATCCTGTACGCTATGATGACAATGGGCTGTATGCCGCGGGAGGTCATTTTGTGGCTCGGTATTCCATGGATGAGAATCAGAAACAGCTGATCGCTGTGGAGTCTGTAAATGAAAACTTTGATGAGGACGGTAATGCCTCCTATACGTATTTGGATGCGAAGGACGGAGAACAGGTAACAACGGACGCTTCCCAATTTGAAAAGATGTTTGATGCTTATGGGAAAGCTGAGGTGGTCAATTTCAAAACGAACGGATGAAGTTCTTGATAAGGAGGAAACGAATGCATATCGGATTTTATATGTGTATTGTCTTGGTGCCCTGTTTTGCCGTGTTATCTCTGGTATTTGGCATTTTAAAGGAGAAATCCGCCAGGCTGGTAAGTGGTTTTAATACCCTTCCCGGGCATGAGCAGGAAAAATATGATAAAAAAAGAATGGCAAAAGACTGCCGGAATCAGTTTGCCCTTTGGTCCGTCATTATGCTGGCCGGAGCAGTTGGTTCCTGGTTTGTGTCCGGTCTTATTGCAGCGGGGGCTTATATCATCTGGCTCGTTTTATTTTTTAAAGAGGTGCATCTGGATGCAGAAAAGGCATTTGCCAAATATAAAATAAGGGGATGAGGGGGAATTTTATGTGCGGGATATGTAAACGGATCCGGGAAACGGAAGAGGGCAGAAACCGGTATTTTGTAAGAGAACTGGAAACCGGTTATGTGGTAATCGGGGATTATCAGAGAATAAAGGGCTACACCCTGTTTTTATGTAAGGTGCATGCCACCGAACTCCATTTTCTTGAAAAGCCGTTCCGGGAGAAATTTTTAAATGAAATGGCGTTGGTTGCAGAAGCGGTATATCATGCATTTGGCCCGGATAAATTAAATTACGAATTATTGGGGCAGGGGGATGGGGTGCATATGCACTGGCACATTTTTCCCCGAAGGGCAGGGGATACCCCAGGACCGGGGCCTGTCTGGCAATTGCCGCGGGAAGAGCTTTACGGGGAGGCGTATTTACCGTCGGCTGAGGAATTGGAAGAAATGAAGCAGAAGCTGAATGAAGAACTGGAAAAATTATTGCAGCGGGCAGAATGATGGGGAATGGAGGACGACATCAATGAACGAAATCAGCCTTGGTATGATTGGATATGGGAATATGGCGCAGGCGATAACAGCCGGACTGCTTCTTTCAAAGGCAGTTTCAGAAAAACAAATATTTGCCTGTGCCGGAAATTATGATAAGCTGTGCGAAAATGCAAAAAAGAGCGGAATCGTACCCTGCCGGACAGCGGCTGAAGTGATCAGAAACAGTGATTTTATAATCCTTGCGGTAAAACCATATATGATGGAGGCCGTGGTTTTACCGGTTAAGGAACTGCTGAAGGGAAAAGCGGTTATTTCGGTGGCTGCCGGATATGATTTCGAGCGTTGTGAGGCGATTCTGGAGCCGGGAACCCACCACATCAGCACCATACCCAATACGCCGGTTTCGGTATGCGAAGGGATATTCATATGTGAAAACAGGCATTCCCTTTCTCAGGAGGAACTGGACAGCTTTGTATCCCTGTTTCAGAATATATCCCTGTTGGAATTCGTGGATTCCGCACATCTTTCCCCTGCCGGTACACTTAGCGGCTGCACACCCGCACTCACTGCCATGTATCTGGAGGCGCTGGGGGATGCCGGTGTCAAATACGGCCTTTCCAGAGAGACGTCATACCGTCTGGCGGCACAGATGATAGTGGGAACCGGAACGCTTTATTTGACCACACAAACACACCCGGGAGCCATGAAGGATATGGTTTGTTCCCCCGGAGGGACAACCATACGCGGCGTGAGTGCCCTGGAGAAAAGAGGGTTCCGCGGAACGGTTATTGATGCTATCGATGCAATTGAAGAAAATAGATAAATGCCGGGGAGGACGTTATGGAAAAAGTGATAAGCTGCTGCGGAGTTGTCTGTACGGATTGTGAGTATTATCCGGAGGATTGCAAAGGCTGCCCGGAGATAGAGGGAAAAGCTTTCTGGCTGGAGTATACAGGGGGAAGCATCTGCGAAATCTATCAATGCTGCATCAATGATAAGAATAGAAAGCATTGCGGCGATTGCCCGTCCCTTCCCTGCAGGTTTTATACGGATGCCAATGATCCTACCAAAAGTGAGGAAGAGAACAGACAGATACTGGAATCGCAGTTGGGACAATTGAAAGAACTGCTGGACAGATAAACAGTACCTCATATTATTCCCGCGCAGTTACTGATTAATTTGCGCAAAACGGGAATACTAACGACAGAAAAATGTGTTAGGAGGTTCTGATGAAAAAAGCAAAGGATGATAAAAGGCTGCAGACGATTCCGGAAGGAGTGTATGAAGCGGGGATTATAAACCGGGAGCTGAGAAAAAATAAGAGCAGGGAGGCGGACGCCCTCACTACGGATGCCCAGGGAAACGGATATCCGGTACCGGAAAATAAGAAAGACGATGGGAGCAGGTGAATTATTTACCTGCTCTTTTTATGTAAAGCCCATAGTATTGACTGTGAACATTTGGTATACTGGAAAGACAAGATAACCGTTCCGGGTTGTCTGAACCGTTACAAGGCAAGGATAGCTGCCGCAAAAGAAAGGGGTATGGGGATCCGGTATATGGAAAATAAAGAAGAAATGAGATTCAAGGGGAAAATTGCATTCTGGTACTGGCTTATTACGGCGGGTATTAATGTTATGTTGGTATATGAACTGGTTTTCAGCAGGGATAATCTTGTTATCCTTTTGCTTTCCCTTGTGCTGTGCAATTCTATTTTTCTGCCGATAATTATCCGTAATTATGTGTTAATAGACGGGGATAGGCTGCAGCTGTATTTTGGGTTTTTTAAGGATTCCATTTCCATTGATACCATAGAAGAAGTCCGCGGTTCCCATTGCCCCATATCATCCAGCGCCGCCTCTCTGGATCGGCTGGTAATAAAAGGGAAAAAGCTGGAAATGGTGGTTGCGCTGCAGGACAAGGCCGGCTTTGTCAGGGAGATAAAGAAACGGAATAGTGAAATACGGATCTGCGGGATTCCCGGAGGGTGGGACTGACTTTTTAAGGAAGCTGTCCGGGAGGAAAACGAGACAGGAGGGATTTAAGGGGATGAATGTAAAGATATTTATAGTAGTGGTTTTTGCAGGACTGGGTTTCCTGTTTGTACTTATCGGAGTTTTATTGGCCGTTTTTTTTCGGAAAAGAAGGGAAAAGGCTTCAGCAATAGCCGCAGCCACAGTGGCAGACGTGGAAAGAAGGAGCGGGAGTGATGGAAGAAGCTGTTATTATCCGGTTTTTGCGTATTATGCGGATGGGATTATGAGGCGTGTGACTTCCTCCTTCGGCAGCAGTCCCTGCCGTTATCATGTGGGGGAAGAGGTGGAAATCCATTACAATGCGGAGAAGCCGGAACAGATATGGGTGGAACGGGATGAAGGGATGAAAAAACTGTGCTGCGGTATTTTTATCGGAATCGGCAGTTTGTTTTTTGTAATTGGGGTCGTACTGGGGACAACGGGAATTGTATAAAGAGGGGGATGGAAATGGACGTCAGGATTACCGTATTAAAGACCGAGTTATATGAGGATATCGCGGATGAATATTTATCGGAGGGAAGGGCCGCAGGCCCGTGTCCTATTTTGAAGGAGGGGGATTCTTTTCTTTACAAGTCGTCGAAAGAAGCTATTATGCCGGATGGTTTCTGTCCTTGGGCCTGGGTGGATTTATATCCCGCGATCAGCAGAATGTCGATTGACAGGGTGGCGAGGGAGCCGGGGAAGGAATACTGGTATAAGCATGAAAATAAATCGATAGAATGCTGTACGGATGGGGTGCGTCCCGTTATATTTGTGCTGGAACGAATCCCGGAAGAAAAGTGAGGAAGGAAAGAAACGGTATTTATGAAGATTGTGGAATTTGAAAGCGCGCATGTGGGAATGGCCGCAGAACTCGCTATGGCAGATTATGAGGAAGAAAGAGAAAGGGTACCGGAGCTGCCCATAATGAAGGCACTTCCGGATCTGCGTCCTTTTGCGGACAACCATCTGGGGGTGGCTGCTTTTGAAGGGGATGAGATGCTGGGGTTTTTATGCTGTCTGGAACCATGGGAGCATGCATTTCAAACCGCGGCGAAAGGGACCTTTTCACCTATGCACGCCCATGGGGCAAGGAAAGAGGGGAGAGGAGTGATCTATCAGAGGATGTATCAGGCGGCGGCTGAAAAATGGGTGAAAAAGGGGATTACATATCATTCCATCGCTTTGTATGCACATGAGGAAACGGCTCTTTCCGCTTTTTTTGACTATGGCTTCGGTCGCCGCTGTGTGGACGCGATCCGCAGCATGGAACCGCTGGAGAACTGTTTCCCGCCGGACGGTATTGCCTTCCGGGAGTTGGATTGGCAGGAAGCGGGACGGGTGCGGGAACTGCGCAGGATGCTGAAGGAACATATGGGGAACAGTCCCTGTTTTATGAGGACCCCTGTGGGGGAACCCGAGGAATGCCGGGAACAGGAGCGGGAGGCAACGCATGAGTGCCGAATTTTTGCCGCGGAAGATGGGAAAAAGGTGGCCGCTTTTATGGAAGTGACGGACGGTGGAGAGAATTTTGCCACGCTGGCAGGGGATATGCGTAATATATGCGGAGCATATTGTTTGCCGGAATATCGGGGAAGGAATATCTATCAGGGGCTTCTGGATTATGTGATTCTCATGCTGAAAAAAGAAGGATTTTGCCGGTTGGGCGTGGATTATGAGAGCTTCAATTCCACAGCAAACAGGTTCTGGCCGAAATATTTTGAACCGTACACCAAGAGTGTTGTGCGCAGGATAGATGAATGTGCGCTGGAGGGATAAACATGAAGGAACCGCATATGGAAACCGGAGAAGGCAGAAGGGCAGTTTGCGTTTCTTGTTCCAATATGGCAGGCAGTCAAGAGAACAGTACCTCCATAAAACTATGTGAAATGCTTGCAAAGCAGCTGTCAGGGTACAATATCGAAAGCCATATTGTGGATTTACGGAAGTATGAATTGCTCTCCTGCGTTGGGTGCGGTGAATGCTATGAAAGCAGAAGATGCTGCCGTGATCCCCGGTTCAATGAAATTTATGACGGCTTCACCAGGGCTGATTATTTGTTTTTCGTATCCCCTCATTATGCCCCTATACCGTCAAAATTAGCTGTACTGCTTGAGAAGATGGAACAAATAACATTTTTGCATTGGTGGAAGGATAACCGTTATCAATCGGAGCTGTACGGTATTCCGGCAGGAATTATTTCTCATGGAGGAGCGGGTGAATGGGCGCTGCCTTCTTATAAAGAAATGGTGAATGATACGATAGCCAATGCGTTGGATACGATTCAGATAAAGGCAATACCTTTTGATGATAAATGGAATACAGGGATATCCATACCTGTCAAAAAAGTGGTGGAAACAGACAGCATATTTCCTGTTCAGGAATATGATTGGAATGTGCTTGAAACTAAAATACGGGAGTATGCTAAAAGAGTTTTGCAGGGTAATTAACTGTTACCAGGCAGCGGAGGTTGGTTATGCGTTCAGAAAAAGAAATGCTCTATTTAATAACAAAAACGGCGGAAGAGGATCCCAGAATACGTGCGGCGTATCTGGAAGGCTCCCGTGTGAACCCGAATGTCCCGGCAGATATTTTCCAGGATTATGATGTGGTTTATGTGGTCAGGGAAACAAAATCCTTCCGGGAGGATGCTTCCTGGATTGATCGGTTTGGAAAGCGTCTATATATGCAGTACCCGGAGGACAGTGTTTATTTCCCTTCGGATGCGGAGAATTGTTATGGGTGGCTGATGCAGTTTGCGGACGGGAACCGTCTGGATTTGCATGTGTGCACGATGGAAACGGTAAGGAAGGATCTGGAACTGTTCCGGGTCCTGGTGGATAAGGATAACCTGTTGCCGGCGAATGAAGTGCGTTCCGATGAAATATACTGGATACAAAAGCCGACTCCCCAGCAGTTTCATGACACCTGCAATGAATTCTGGTGGTGTCTGAATAATGTGGCAAAAGGCCTGTGGAGAGACGAAATTCCCTATGTTATGGACATGATAAATCTCTATATCCGTCCTATGCTTACAAGAATTCTGGAATGGAAAATAGGGGCGGACAATCATTTTAACGTCAGCGTCGGAAAATGTGCGAAATATATGAAACGGTTTGTTTCAGAGGACATCTATACGCGGTATCTTGCCACGTATTCGGCGGCGGAGCCGGAAGCGGTGTGGGATGCGGTATTTGTAATGTGCGGTTTGTTTCATGAAACAGCGGCACAGCTTTCCGGGGAAATGGACTGCCCTTATGATTTTTCCGAGGCGGAAAACAGCAGGGCCTATCTGGAACATGTAAGGCAGCTGCCGGGGGATGCGAAAGAAATTTATCCGGGAGGGGAATGAGGGAAAAGGACGGCTTATTTGTCAGGCGGATTTTTAGGAAAAGAAATAAAAGAGGAAAACTTCAGTTTTCAGGCTCCTGATTTTTATAAAAAGATGGGTTACAAAGAGGTATTTGTGCGGGAAGATTACCCTGTTACCGGTAAGCGGTATTATTATGTAAAGGAACTGCGCTAAAAAGGATGTTTTTGGGAGAAAAAACCATGGATAACGGACAGAAGCTGCTTTTATTTTTCCAGGCGGAAAATGCAAGGGACTGGATAAGCTATGAAGCTTTTCTCCACCCGGAAATACAGTGGGAGCTCCATTCATCGGAAGTGGAACAGGTATGCGGAAAAGAAGCTTATCTGGAACGGATAAAGAGGGCCTATGGAAAGTCTGACTCCGTTTTTCAATGGGAACGGATGGATATAAGTGCGGGAGGGGAGCGGATTGTCACCGTGCTTAAAAATGAAGCGGGGGAACGGTCCTGTGATATTTTTGAATTCCGGGACGGCTTGATTTACAGGGAGTATGAATTCCTATTGGGGTAGCGAATCCTCCGGAGGTAAATGATGAGAAAATTAGGAACCCAAAAAATTGAGACAGACAGGCTTTGTCTGCGCCGTTTTACTTTAGATGATATGGAAGTAACGGAAACAGATCTATCACAGATCTGCCAAACCTGTCAGAATTCAGATAACTATAAGTGGGCAATTGTTTTAAAGAATACTGGTCAGTCGATAGGTTCCATAAGGGCTGAAATCACCTATGTTACAGACAGCGCACAATTGAGTTTCTCTCTGGGCAGGCAGTGGTGGAATAACGGATATATGAAGGAAGCCATCAAAGCTGTGGTTCATTTTCTATTTGAGGAAGTACAGACAGAACGGATTGCCGCCTTCTGTGAAGGGTATAACCGTATAGCGGGCAAGGTGTTGTTGCGAAGCGGCTTTCAGGCGGAGGGTACGCTGAGACGTGCCTGTAACGGGAAGAAAGGGATAACGGACTTGTTATGCTACGGTTTTCTGAAATCGGATTATTACCGTTTGAAATCCATGGAAAAGCTGGATATAGACAGCCTGTATATTACCAATTACAGAGAAGCGGGCGGATTGCCGCTAAAGAATATTATGCGGCTGCCAGAGGAGGAAGTCTTTTCTTTTGCCCGTCATTTATCGGAAGAAACAACATCAAAAAATGACCGGTATGGGGATTATTTCATACGTTATTATCAGAAACGAAAGGCGGCGGAAGCCTGGTTATATGAAAAGTTCAGTATGTGCGGAGGAAAACCTGCAGTCAGGCATCCCATATATTTTGTGCTGGGGGAAAACCGGGAGTTCCAGGAATTTTATGGCACTGCGGACTGTATCCGTATTCCGTTAAGCGGCATTCCGGCGGATGAAATCAGTTTTACTCCAAGGGACAGCATGCATTTAAAAGATATGGGTATGACGGAAGGAACTGTGTGGAATAAGACGGAATTCCTGGATATGATCCGGAAATCCGGTAAAAAAGTGGGTGAATTTATCTGTAATCTTCCTGGGTTTTATGGGAATCCAGGAGGTTACATTGAGGTACAGCTTTGGAATGATGACTATTTAAAGACATACATATAAAGAAGGAGGGGAGGATGCAGAGGTACCCCTATCTCGAAAATAAGACGTTACGGTCATGCCCGGTTACCAGGGCTGTGGAATAGGAACGGAAATGGTAAAAAGGCTCCTAGTACTCCATCCGGCCAGAAACGCTACTGACTGTACTGCTTATTTTGCCATCTGCCGCGTTGTCGTCAGTCAACGATGCCACCGCATCGCCTCCTTCCTCCGCCTTGCAGGCTGACAAAATATTCAGCACTGTCAGTAGTGTTTCTGGCCGGATGGAGTACTTGCCTTTATGAAAACCCGGCTTCAAGAAGGATGGAAAATAAAGGTGGTTATTTTAGCGGCGAAAGGAAAAGAACCTTTTTATGAAAAATTCGGGTTTAACAGCCGTCCCAATGAAGAAGAAGGCGCAGGGATGAATTTATGGCTGTAATCTTATTTTTAAAATACAATGCAGGAATGGTATCAGCGGCCTGAGGCCGGGAGGCAATATGGGAAAAATAACAGAGGAGTACAGGGAAGATTACATTAAAAAAATGCGGTTGACTGTGGGGCACGCACCGTTATGGATAGCGGCCTGCGGAGTCATCATTGAAAATGAGTGCGGGGAAATTCTGCTTCAGCGCAGGAAGGATAACGGAAAATGGGGAATGCCCGGCGGAGCCATGGAAATTGGTGAAAAATTTACCGATACGGCCCGGCGGGAAATAAAGGAAGAGACCGGGCTTGATCTGGAAGAAATGGAATTATTCGGAATCTATTCCGGTGAGGACAGAATTATCGAATATCCCAATCAGGATATCTGTATAGCGGTTGGTATTTTGTTTAAGGCCCTGCATTACAGCGGGACGATTCTGCCGCAGTCGGAAGAGGCCATGGAACACCGTTTTTTCAGAAAAGATGCGCTGCCGGATAACATAAATCCATATGATGGTAAATTAATCGGAGACTGGGCGGCGGGCAGACAGGGAATTGTTGTGGATTAACACTTATTTTTGGCACATGCGGAAAAAACAGGAATTACGTTTGCCCAAAATCCGTAACCGGGAAGGTACGAAACCGATATGGAAATTTTTCGTAACTGTTCAGCAGGTCAGGCATTTACTGCGCTGACCGTAAGAAAGTGATTCAGGAGTGCAAAAATCCATCGCCGAAGGCGATTTAGGATGGAGTTTTGCAGAGTAACTGTGAGGGTACTGAACAGTTACAATTTTTCTTTTATAACTCAGATGACAGGAGCAGAAAAATGAATCTTATATACAGAAAAGCGGCACCGGAGGATATTACCATACTAACGGAAACCAGAATCCAGGTACTGCGGGCAGCAAACGGTTTGCATGAAGATACGGATATGTCCGAGGTGGAAAAAGAATCTGCGGATTATTATTCGAAAGCCCTGCAGGACGGCAGTCATACGGCTTACCTGGTTTTTGACGGAAAAAATTTTATTGGGGCAGGGGGGATCAGCTATTACCGCGTCATGCCCACATTTCATAATGTAACGGGAAAAAAAGCATATATTATGAATATGTATACGCACCCGGAGTACCGCCGGAAAGGAATTGCGTATCATGTCCTACAGCTATTAACAGAAGATGCAGAGGAAAGAGGCGTCGGACATATTACCCTGGAAGCTACAAAGGCCGGAAGATATTTATATGAGAAATTCGGATTTGTAAGGATGGAGGACGAAATGATACTTCCGGAATCATTGTCAGGCAGGTCTGCGCATTTACTGTACTGAAAAGTTACCTTCCGGTATAACGAAAAGCACAGGGAAATGAGTGACAGATCTGCTCCGTCTGTACGAGATGTATCCGTTTTACTGAGAAGATAAACAACATAATATAGGAGTAACTATGATCAGAAATTTTACAAATACGGATTTGGAGGCAGTTATGGACCTGTGGCTTACAACAAATATACAAGCCCATGATTTTATCCGAAGCGATTATTGGAAGGAAAATTTCCGAAAAGTCAGTGAGATGCTGCCTCAGGCGGAAATTTATGTCTGTGAACATGAGCGGAGAATTGTTGGATTCATCGGATTATCAGGAAATTATATTGCCGGACTTTTTATAAATAAAGACAGCCAGGGGCAGGGAATTGGTAAAAAACTGCTGGATCATGTGAAGGGTGGACGTGATATCATTACCTTACAGGTCTATGAAAAAAACGGGCGTGCGATCCGGTTTTATAAAAGAGAAGGATTTCATATTGTAAAGGAACAGAATGAAGAAGATAATGGTGAAAAGGAGTTCCTTATGGAGTGGAGGAGAGAAAATGGCATATGAAATAAGAAAAATGGATCCCTCGGAATACGGTGTGCTTTCCGATTTCCTTTATGAAGCCATTTTTCAGAGAGATGACAATAACCGTTTGCCCAGATCCGTCATTCAGGAGCCGGCGCTGAGGATTTACATAGAGGACTTCGGAAATAAGAAGGATGACCGTTGTTTGTGTGCGGTAACGGATAACCGGATCGTGGGGGCTGTGTGGACAAGAATTATTAAGGGATACGGGAGCCTGGATGACAACACCCCGGAATTTGCCATTTCCATTTACCCGGAATACCGGGGGAAAGGAATCGGGATGGCATTGATGAAAAAAATGCTGGAGTATCTGGAGCAGGAAGGATACGAAAAGGCTTCCCTGGCTGTGCAAAAGGACAATTACGCGCTTGGAATGTATCAAAAGGCAGGTTTTACAATCGTGGATGAAAACGAAGAAGAATACATAATGAGGATTGCTTTGAAGTAACCGTCCAGACGGCCCTTTGTGAAGGAGTAGATGAATGAAAAATTATGAAAGATCGTATCCCTGTTTCTCCCTTTGCGGGTTAAACTGTAGTCTGTGTCCCATGCACTTAAACCAGTATTGTCCCGGATGCGGTGGCGGAGAGGGGAACCAGCCATGCTCTTTTTTCCGCTGTGCAAGAGAGCATGGATCCTTGGAATACTGTTATATGTGCGGGAACTATCCCTGCGAAAAATATGAAAAAGTAATGGAATTCGATTCCTTTATAACACACCAAAATATGATAACCGACGGCCTGAAAGCCAGGCAGACAGGGATTGAGGCCTACCGGGAGGAGCAGGAGGAAAAGGCGGGAATACTGAAAGAACTTCTGGATAACTATAACGACGGACGCAGGAAAAACTTTTACTGTGTCGCGGTAAATCTGCTGGATCTACCGGATATCAAAGAAGCGATGCTCCATATCAGGACGGAAATAAAACCGGAATTTACGATGAAGGAGAAAGCATCTGCAGCTGCAGCGTATTTCCAGGAAGCGGCGGATAAAAAAGGCCTGGTATTGAAACTGCGAAAGAAACCCAAAGAAAAGAAATAAAGGGTAACGGAATGGATATGTATAGCAAAGAGGTAAAAGAGCAGGCACTGGAAGTGATTGCTTCCGCTGTCGGAAGATGCGAAAAGATATGGCCTAAATTTGAAGAAGGGTCGTCACAGCATACTTTGCTTAAAAACAGGATAAAAGCTTTGTATATAGCAAAAGCATTAATTGCCGGAGAAGGCAGGAATGAGGTATATACGAAAAGCGAATTGACACAGGCGCTTGCACCAATAACCTCCATCATCAGGAAATGTGAAAAAGCGCAGGGAAAATTTGAGGAAGGATCCTCACATTTTATCCGGTTTGGCCGGATGATAGACGCGATGGAAATTGCGAAAGCATATGTGTCCCTTGAAATAGAGAAGCGGTAGGGTATATACCGGAGGTAACGGTGAGGTATCCTATACAAATAGATATCATCTTCGTCATTCAATGTGATGCAGACAGGAGCAGGAATGAAAATTACAGCATTGGTCGAAAACAAGAGCGAAGGACAGGCCAGTCCCAGGCATGGCTTATCCCTCTATATAGAAACGCAGAAGCATAAGCTGTTATTCGATTTGGGTCCGGATAATACATTGTTGAACAATGCGTCAGCAATGAATATTGATCTGACGCAGGTGGATACGGTTATCATTTCCCATGGGCATATGGATCATGGCGGGGCGCTGAAGCGTTTTCTGCAGGTGAATACGAAAGCACGGATTTATGTGCAGCGGTCGGCATTTGAACCGCATTACAGTAAATTCCTTTTCCTGAAAGCCAACGTTGGCCTCGATGACAAGCTGAAAAACAATCCGCAGATAATAGTAATTGACGGGGATTATGAAATCGATGAGGAACTGAGTCTGTTTATTGTCGGGAGGCGGGATAAATGTTATTCCGAAGCGAATGATGCATTGTATAATAAGGACGGGAAAGATGATTTTCTCCATGAGCAGAATTTACGGATTCAGGAAAACAAAACGGTAATTATAACAGGATGCGGACATACCGGAATTGTAAACATTATGGAAAGAGCCTCGGCATATAAGCCGCAGGTATGTATAGGCGGATTTCATTTATTTAATCCGCTGACGAAGAAAACAGTGCCGGTTTCTTTATTAAGCAGTATCGCACAGGAATTGCAGAAATATGTGGGGACTCAGTTTTATACCTGCCACTGCACGGGGATGCGGGCATATCAGTTTTTGTCCCGCCGGCTGCCTGAAATGGAGTATCTGGCGTGCGGAAGAACCATTGAAATTTAGTATGTTACTATACCGGAAAAAAGGAGGGGCAGCAGCTTGAAACAGGAAGCATTGACGGATATCATAGCTGATCAGACGGAGCGGGCACTGTGGGAAGTAAAAAATGTTATTGCCTGTGTCCCGGATGAATATTGGAATAAGGAATATTGCGGGATGCCGCTCTGGAAACATATTTATCATATGCTCCATTCTCTTGATTTGTGGTTTATTAATCCAAGGGATCCGCATTATAAGGAACCGCCTGTCCATGAAGAGAATCTGAACAATCTGGATGTTGTGTCGCACAGGCATCTGGAACGAGAAGAGATCGATGCCTATTTTACCTGTATAAAGGAAAAAACACAGAATTATACCGCTTCCCTGGAGGACGCCTTTTTGTTGGAAAGGCCGGAAGGATGTGAATATACGAAATTCACTTTACTTATGGCACAGCATCGTCATCTGCATACCCATATGGGTATGATCATGGGATTTATTGTGGCGGAAACCGGATTATGGCCGAGAGTTGCAGGGCTGGAAGGACGCATTCCCCAAGGGGAATATGATAAGTTCTTTTGAGGCAGTTGCATGGGAATAAACGAAGGAGGAAAAGGTTATATGGAAGAAATGGGTTACTGGATGGGAGATTTACTGGAAGAATTAGGCTGTGAGAAAAACCAGGAGGTCTGTCGGGAACTGCTGAAAAAATGCGGCGGGCGTTGTGCAGAGAGGAATGCACTGCCCGGGATGGGCGGACTGAAAGAGGAATTGTCCGGAGTGGACAGCATGGAAGAAATGGCACGGATTATCACCCGCCATACGGGTGCGGAATGTGTGCCGGAGGAGGACGGCTTTCTGTTAACCTATAACCGGGGAAAAGGCTGCGATTGTTCGATTGTAAAAGCGGGATTTGTACATTCGCCGGTATTCTGCAGCTGTACGCAGGGATTTCATCAGAAAGTCTGGAGTACGATTTTTGAAAGACCGGTTACGGTAGAGCTGGTGGAGACGTTTCTGCGGGGCGGAAGCTGCTGTTCACAAAAAATTATCTTTACTATCATCTGAGTGTTCTTTCGCCCTCATTTGCTATTCTGTCCGGTAGTGCCAATAACTAACTTGATATTGGCAAGAAGTGATTGTATAATAATATAACAGTTCAGGTCAGATCTGCGCGTTTAACTGTGCAGACCGTAAGAAAACGTGGTGGCAGCAGGCATCCGGCGGCACGCATGGCGATTTTATTCCCGCGGGCGACGAGCCAAACGGATGCACTCGTGCATCCACTTGGCGACTGCCGCGAAATAACCGGTACAACACCAATCGGAAACAGATCCGGCTAAAAAATATCGTATTACGTATGTAACTATCGGTAAGGAGGATGTATATGATCAAGGAAGAATATTTTGAACGTATATATAATCCCATACCGGAGGATTTATTTGTCCGTTATTCTGATAAATTGGAGGGCCAGCCCTTTTACCATACTCATAACGGATATGAACTATATTTTCTTGTTAACGGCATTGTTAATTATTATATTGATCAGAGATGTTACCGAATTGATCCCGGGACAATCATAGCCATGAAGCCGGGAGAATATCACAGAGTGGAAATGCTTGATGAAAGTATTTATAAACGCTTTGTTATCAATATAAGTAACCGCTATCTCGAAGCCCATTCAACAGCCCGCACTAATTTAAAAGATTGTTTTCAAAAACGATTTGAAGATAAGCCTCCTGTAGTGGTGTTATCCAAAGAACAGGCAGAAGAGCTGCTGGTGCTTTATAATTCTCTGCTGGATTTAAAAAATTCTTCCGAATATGGACAGGATGTTGCCACTTCTTCTTATGTGATGCTTCTTTTGGTAAAAGTGAATCTGTTGTTTTTTAACAATAAAGATAATCCGCCGATGCCTAATGTGATGCCTCCTCTTGTTGACAAAACAATAGAATATATTAATGAACATCTGTTAGATACATTTTCACTGGATGAACTGTCGGAGAAATTGTATTACAACGGGACCTACATAAGCCGTAAATTCAAGGCAATAACCGGTCTGTCAATCCAACAATATATCCTGCGCAAACGGATATATCTTGCACAAAACTATTTAAGTGAGGGAAAGTCGGTTACAGAAAGCGGCATGCTTTCCGGTTTCGGAGACTATTCGAATTTCTCGAAAATCTTTAAGAAAAATGTTGGGGTATCCCCCAAACAATACCAGAAAAGAGTACTTGATTAAGCCAAATACCCCGCAGCAGGCGTATCTGTTTGGTTCGCTGCCCGCGGGAATAACTGTTAAAAAAGTCGGCACGGTAATTTTATTTAAAGATTCAGCGGAAAAAACGCTGGTTATAAATAAAATGACCGTGCTATATTTATGCATTTTTTTAAGGCGCGCTTATTAGTTATTGAAAAACAAGTAATATATTATATGAATTGTTATGAAAAAGTCATTTTAAACCATAAAAATATGATTTATATACATATTAAGCACTTGGAATTACTACTATAGTTATTTTAACGTAACTGTTCAGCAGGTCTGTGCATTTACTGCACCATTACATTTTAACAAAGAAAAAGGTTCCTTTCAGGAAAAGGAGAGCTTATGAGATGGGGAAAGCTGTTTAACGATGGATGGGAATTTGCAAAACAGATTCTTACGGAAACAAAGAACGAAGAAGTTCCGAGTGTTTTTGTACCGGTAGAGATTCCGCATGACTGGCTGATTTATGATTCTTACAATCTGTATCAGGACAGTATAGGTTGGTATAGGAAGTCTTTTATGCATGAGAAAAAACCGAGTAAACAATATTTTCTCAGGTTTGACGGTATCTATATGGATAGCACGATTTACATAAACGGAAATAAGGCTTGCGAATGGAAATACGGTTATTCTTCTTTTGTTTTGGATGTAACCGGATTCTTAAAAGAAGGGGCAAATGATATTCTGGTGAAAGTCGTATATCACAGTCCCAATTCGAGATGGTATTCAGGGGCAGGAATTTACCGCAATATATGGTTTCAGGAAGTTGATTTGGTATGGCTTATCCAGGATGGCATCTATATATCCGAAAGGGAAGAACAAAACGGAAACTGGAGGGTTACGGTTTCTGCGGAGATTGGGGTAAAGCAACAGACGGATCCGCAGGATATTACCTTACATTTTCAGGTGTTTAAAAGGAGAGGCAATACAAATAAGAATACGGCAGGTATGGATACCGTATATTCCTCCAGCCAGTTCAGTAATTATGAGGAAGATATCGCTGACGGGCAGGAACCCATTGCCGAATGTCTGGTGGGTGCAGCAGTGATTCAGGAGAAAAAGGGAGGATCGGATAACGGGTTATTTTATGGAACGGCACAGCTGATGATTGACAGTCCTGAACTTTGGAGTCCGGATAATCCCTGCCTGTATATTGTAAAGACGGAACTGCATAAGGCTGGAAAAACTGTACAGACAGAATATACCCGGTTTGGTTTCCGGACCTTAGCGTATAAACCGGATTCCGGATTTTGGCTGAATGGCAGGAACATCAAAATTAAAGGGGTATGTGAGCATCATGACCTGGGATGTCTGGGAGCAGCATATAATCAGACTGCCATGCGCCGAAAGTTACAAATAGTAAAGGAAATGGGAGTCAATGCAGTCCGGACTGCGCACAATATGCCGGCGGCAGAATGGATGGACTTAGCGGATGAGATGGGAATATTGATCGATTCCGAAGGCTTTGATATGTGGGAAAAATCAAAAACCACCTATGATTATGCGCGCTTTTTTACGGAATGGCATTGCAGAGATATCGCAAGCTGGATACGGAGAGACAGAAATCACCCCAGTGTGATTATGTGGAGTATAGGAAATGAAATATACGATACCCATGAAGGAGAAAGAGGGCTGCAGATCACAAAAGAGTTGTCCGATGAAGTGAGAAAACACGATCCTGCCGGCAATGCCCCCATTACAATCGGTTCCAATTATATGCCGTGGGAAAATGCGCAGAAATGTGCAGATATTGTTAAACTTGCCGGATATAATTATTCGGAAAAATATTATGATGCACATCACAAAGAACATCCGGACTGGATTATTTATGGGAGTGAGACGGCGTCTATTGTACAGAGCCGGGGAATTTATCATTTTCCTTACTCGAAATCGATTTTGGCGGACGAAGATGAGCAGTGTTCTTCTCTTGGGAATTCCAGAACGAGTTGGGGGGCGGTCTCAACGGAAATGTGCATAGCGGGGGAGCGTGATAACCATTTTTCCTGCGGTCAGTTTATATGGACAGGTTTTGATTATATCGGAGAGCCTACCCCTTACCACACGAAAAATTCCTATTTTGGACAGATAGATACGGCAGGCTTTCCTAAAGACTCCTACTATATTTATCAGGCGGAATGGCAGGAAGCGAAGAAGGACATTCTGCATCTGTTCCCATACTGGGATTTTAATGAAGGGCAGACAGTGGATGTGAGGGCGGCTTCGAATGCCGGCTGGCTGGAACTGTTTATAAATGGTAAAAGCCAGGGAATCAGAAAAATCGACCATGTCCACGGTACTATTTTAACAGGAGACTGGAGAGTAACCTATGAACCCGGTGAAATACGCGTGAAAGCTTATGATGATAAAAAAGCTCTTGTGGCGGAAGCGTTTTGCAAAAGCTTTCAGGATGCGGCAGAAATCCGGTGCTCGGCAGATCGGGAAAGCGCTCTGGCAGATGGGAGGGATTTATTTTTTGTTGAGATTTCCATGGTTGATAAAGACGGCCATGCGGTAGAGAATGCCAATAACCGGGTCCGGGTTGATGTAAGCGGTAGCGGGAGACTTGCCGGGCTGGATAATGGAGACAGTACGGATTTTGATTCGTATAAAGGGAATGACAGACGGCTGTTTGGCGGAAAGCTGCTTGCTGTTATACAGACCAAAACGGTACCCGGGAAAATTACGGTAACCGTCAGTTCCTATGGATTGCCGGATCAGGAGCTGATCCTTTGGGCAAGAGAATGCAGGGAGAAATTTGAGGTAATCGAGTCTGACTTACCGTCTGGAGAAGGTAAGCGGACGGATAAAACGGATGTGCCGGTGCGTAAAATTGAATTACTCATGAATGGCAGCCGGAAGTTGGACAAAGCTTGTCCCCAGGCGGAGATAACGGCGAAGCTTTATCCTGAAAATGCAGTTGATACCGTGCTGTTCTGGAGTGTTGTAGATGATGCGGGAATTCCATCGAATTTAGCCCAAATCAGCGTAAACGGAAATCATGCCGTTGTGAAAGCAAAAGGAGACGGATGCTTCAGAGTCCGGTGTATGAACAGAAACGGGACGGAAAAAATCCGGTTGATTTCGCAGCTTGATTTTGAAGTAACCGGAATAGGAACGGCGTATCTTAATCCTTATGAATTTGTTTGCGGAGGACTTTATCAATATTCAAAAGGGGAAGTCGGAAACGGAAATGAATATGGAGTTGCGACAGCCAGGGATGGAGAAACGCAGGTGGGCTATCGTGAATTAGACTTTGGACCAGCTGGTTCAGATGAAATAACGCTTTCTGTCTTTGCCCTGAGTGATGAACCGTATCGTATCCGTATCTGGGAAGGAATGCCGGAGGAAGAGGGAAGTATACAGATTGGGGACGTGCTTTACCAGAAACCGTCACTGTGGAATGTATATCAGGAAGAAACATATCATTTGGACAAAAAGCTGAAAGGTATTACGAGTATATGTTTTGTAGTTGACAAAAAAATTCATATAAAAGGATTTATTTTTACAAGACAGAACCCGGCATATGATTGTATCTGCGCAGCG
Organism: uncultured Lachnospiraceae bacterium; assembly: GCA_900548905.1. Classification (GTDB taxonomy): domain Bacteria; phylum Bacillota; class Clostridia; order Lachnospirales; family Lachnospiraceae; genus Eisenbergiella. The sequence continues at coordinate 69,774 of URMK01000014.1, forward strand.
CATTGTAAACATGTATATGGCGATCGTTTTAAAGTGGAATGTGACGGAATCTATGATATAGGGAACAATGTGACATTGGAATTTCCTCAAATGGATTTTGGGGAGGATGGGCTGCAGGGAATTGCCATTTGCGGAAGCTCCCCGATAGAAAAAAATACCATACATATACGTTTTGAAAATCAGGACACCGGTGAGGATATAAAGCAGATTGTGGAATTCGGACAAAGCAGCGGAATGGATGTAAGAACTTACCGGCTGGAGCGTGTAAAGGGGCGGCAGAATGTATATTTTATATTCTTGCCGGGCAGCAGATTTGATATGAAATGGTTCCGGTTTCTTCATGATAAAACCTGAAGATAAAGAGGTATCTATGGAAAAAAAAGCGTTACAACTGAAATTGCCCCGGCTGTTGCAGGAGGGGATGGTGCTTCAAAGGGGAAAGCCGGTTACTTTATGGGGGGAAGGTCTTCCGGGAAGCCGGGTGGAAATTAATTTCCAGGGAAGTAAATGGGAAACCGTTGTGGGAAAAGACAGCAGATGGCAGCTTCTTACGGATACCCTTCAGACGGGAGGGCCGTTTCCTATGGAAATCAGAAGTAGGGAAAGCAGGATATCCCTGGAGCGGGTTTATGTGGGAGATGTATGGTTATGTTCGGGACAGTCCAATATGGAACTGCCGATAAGCAGAGTGAAAGATGCGTATCCTTATGTATTCCAAAATTGCAATAACCCGTATATCAGGCTCTTCCATGTTAAGGAGCATTTTAATTTTCACGGCCCGGAGCAGGAATTGGAATCAGGGGAGTGGCTGGAAGCGGATTCGGATACGCTTGCTGATTTTTCAGCATTCAGTTATTTTTTTGCGAAATATGTAAACAGTGAGTCAGAAATTCCAATTGGTATTATAAATGTCAGCAAGGGTGGTTCCCCGATAGAAGCCTGGCTGTCTAATGCTTCCGTTGCTGACCGGCCCGTACTTGGGAAAACGCTTGCCTTATTCCGGGATGATCGCTATGCTGCAGAATTTATAGAAAAGAATGAAAGGCAGCAGAGCGACTGGCAGAATCTGCTGAAAGCGAGGGATGCAGGTCTGGCATCCGTACCCTGGTATCAGGACTGGCATGATGAAGGATGGGAACCGATGGAACTGCCGGGATGGTTTTCAGGAGGTCGGCTGCATAATTTCAGCGGAGTAATCTGGCTGAGAAAACGATTCGATGTGCCCTCACAAATGGCTGGCAAGCCGGCGGATTTATGGCTCGGCACAATAACAGACAGCGATGAAGCTTATGTAAACGGCTGTCTGGTGGGAGAAACCGGATATCAGTATCCTCCAAGAAAATACAAAGTGCCGGAAGGGATTCTTAAGGAATACGGGAACGTACTTACAATCAGGGTATTATGCGAAAGAGGCGGCGGAAGGCTGACGCTGGGTAAGGAATATTGTCTGTTTTCCAAAGAAGGAAGAGTGGATTTAAGAGGGACAGCGGAAAGGAAATGGGAGTACAGGATAGGATGCAGATGTTCTCCCGCACCCATGATGGATTTTATTATCCGTAAACCCACAGGGCTTTTTAACGGGATGCTGGCGCCCTGCATGAATATGACAATAAAAGGAGTAGTGTGGTATCAGGGGGAATCGAATGATAAAAATCCGGAAGAATATGAAGAATACCTGCGGCGGCTGGTTACTTCCTGGAGGGAAGGATGGGGAGAAAAAATGCTTCCTTTTATCCTGGTGCAATTACCCTCTTTCGCAATCGATCTTCCGGAGCAAAACAGCGGATGGCCGGAAATCAGGGAAGCACAAAGGAAAATATCCCATGAATTAGAAAAGGTGAAGCTGACCGTAAATCTGGATTTGGGTGAGTGGAATGATTTACATCCTCTTCGGAAAAAGGAGGCTGGGGAAAGGGCGGCTGCGGCTGCTTTGGAATTTGACGCAGGGGATGGAAAAACGGAGCAGGGGCCTGTGCCTGCAGGCATATGCAAGGAAGAGGGAAGGGTTATTGTGACCTTTGAACCGGCAGAAAAGCTGCTGGTACAGGGGGGACGGCTGGAAGCGGCGGAGCTTGCAGGGGAAAACGGGATTTTTTATAAAGCACAGGCATGGACGGAAGAAAACAGAATGATTGTGGAGTGCCCCGCACAAATGGATGCAAAAGAGCTCAGATATGCCTGGAGCAATGCGCCTGAGGGAGGTTTGCTGTGTAACCTCCGGGGATATCCGGCCTCTCCGTTCCGGATGAGAATCGGATAAAAAACAGAAGCTGCGGACTGCGGCACGGAGGTAATGATGGACTATAATCTTGCTTGGCTGTCCTACCGTAACATACCTTGGTATGAGGACAGAAAATTTTTTCAAATAATAAATACCCGGGAAAAACATGTGGTAATTAAAACAGCCGTTGCTGAACTGTGCAGGGCTGCTGAAGAGATGTTCGGAATGCAGCCGGAAATTACGGACAGGCAGGAAAGGAAAGACAACTTTGGAAAAAACAGAATTTGCCTTGTCATGGATGCGGGTATATCTGTCGCAGGCGGATACAGGATAGAAGAATACGGCGGACAAATATCCATTTTTTCCGGGGATGCTTCAGGAATTTTGTATGGAACCTATGCACTTGTGCGGAGGGTGCAGAGGGAACTGCCCTTAACAGGGCTGAAACTGCAGGAACTGCCGGATATGCCTTTGAGGATGTTAAATCATTGGGATAATATGGATGGAAGCATTGAGCGGGGGTATGCAGGAAGTTCCTTCTTTTTTAAAGAGGGGGAGATATTGCTGAATGACAGAACCCGGGATTATATACGGCTGGCAGCCTCTGTGGGAATTAACGGAGTGGTTATAAATAATGTCAATGTGTCGGGGGATGCAACCAGATTAATTACAGATGAATATGAGCTTTCCCTGAAACGTATGGCGGCTGAGCTGGAAGCGTACGGCATTACGCTTTATCTGAGCCTGAATTTTGCAGCGCCGATAGAGCTGGGGGATCTGGATACGGCGGATCCGGAGGCGGAAGAGGTACAAAGCTGGTGGAAAGAAAAAATGGCACGGCTGTTCCAACGGATTCCCAATCTGGGGGGATTTTTGGTTAAAGCAGATTCAGAAGGCAGGCCAGGGCCATTTACATATGGAAGAACCCATGCCCAGGGAGCCAATATGCTTGCCGATATGATAAAGCCATATGGCGGACTGATTATATGGAGATGCTTTGTTTACAACTGTACGCAGGACTGGAGGGATAAAAAGACCGACAGGGCGCGTTCGGCGTATGACAACTTTATGCCTCTGGATGGGCAGTTTGCGGAAAATGTCATACTGCAGATAAAGAACGGACCGATGGATTTTCAAGTCAGAGAACCTGTGTCGCCCCTTTTTGGTTCTCTGGAAAAAACCAACCAGATATTGGAGGTTCAGATTGCCCAGGAATATACAGGACAGCAGAAGCATGTCTGCTATCTTATCCCGATGTTTAAAGAAATCCTTGATTTCCATACGTATTGCCGGAAAACAAAGGACAAGGTTTCCGATATTGTAAGCGGGCGCACCTTTTTGCAGACGGAATGCGGCATGGCGGCGGTGGCCAATACCGGTTCGGACAGGAACTGGACAGGACATGATCTGGCGGCTGCAAACTGGTTTGGATTCGGAAGGCTTGCCTTTTCGGCATCACTGACGGCAGAAGAGATTGCGGAAGAATGGTGTGAATGTACCTTTGGCCCGGATAGGGAAACTGCCGCTGCCGTCACAGGGATTCTGATGATGTCATGGCCTGCCTATGAAAAGTACACATCTCCGCTGGGAATTGGCTGGATGGTGAATCCGGGCAATCATTACGGACCGAATGTAGACGGTTATGAGTATGACAGATGGGGAACTTACCACAGGGCGGACCACCGGGGAATAGGTGTGGAAAGGGGACGGGCAGGAACCGGTTATACATCAACTTATCTGGAACCAAATGCAGCCATGTATGAAAATATAGCTTCCTGTCCCGAAGAACTTTTGCTGTTTTTTCATTATATTCCGTATGACTATAAAATGAAAAGCGGTAAGACATTGATACAACATATTTATGACACTCATTTCGAAGGAGTGGAGGATGTGGAAAAAATGATAGGCATATGGGAGGGAATCCGGGGGAAAATACCGGAGGAAATATTCCGCCGGGTGAAGGAGCGCCTGAATCACCAGCAGGAACATGCTGAAGAATGGAGAGATCAGGTAAATACGTATTTTTACAGAAAGTCTTTTATAGCGGATGAAAAAGGGAGGAAAATATATTGAAAAATGGCAGTAAGAAAAAAAACCACGCAGGCAAAATTGTTATGTCCAGACATCTGCGGAAGGAATGGCAGCTCTATAGTCTTCTGCTGATACCGTTGCTTTACTTTGTTATATTTAAATACATACCTATGCTTGGAAATGTCATTGCATTTCGTAAATATTCCGGCGGGGTCAATATATTTGGGGAAAAATGGGTGGGACTGAGGTATTTCCGGCAGTTTCTTAAAGATCCTTCCTTCTGGAGAGCTTTCCGTAATACGCTCTTTTTAAGCATAAGTTATCTCTTGGTACGTTTTCCGATGACATTGCTGTTTGCTTTGCTGTTAAATGAGATCAGGAATATAAAGTGGAAAAAGTTTGTGCAGACAGTGTCTTATCTTCCTCATTTTATATCAATGGTTATCATTGCGGGGATGATCAAGGAGGTAGTATCCTTATCCGGGCCTGTCAATTCCTTTATCCAGATGATGGGGGGAGAAAAGATTTCTTTTATTCAGGAAGCATCCTGGTTTCCTCCGATTTATATCATATCAGGCGTCTGGCAGGCGCTTGGATGGGGAACCATACTCTATCTTGCAGCTATAACGGGAATCAATACCGAACTGTACGAAGCGGCGCGGGTTGACGGCGCAAACCGGTTTAAACAGGCGCTGCATGTAACTATCCCGGGAATCATGCCAACTATTGTTACCTTATTAATTCTTGATATCGGCGGCATTATGGGATCCAATTTTGAGAAAATAATTCTTTTATATCTTCCATCCACTTATGAAACGGCAGATGTTATTTCAACATTAGTTTACAGAATGGGTATTACGGGAGGAAATTTCAGTTATGCTACTGCAGTTGGATTATTTGAAGGTGTTATCGGCCTGATTCTTGTCACAACTGCAAACTTTGTTTCCAAAAAATTAACCGAATCAAGCCTGTGGTAAAGGAGAGATTATGACGAAAAAAACTGAAATTCGTGGCAATGGGGTAAAAATAAAAGAATCCGGGGGGTATAAGATATTTAAAGTATTTAATACTTTGATAATGCTGTTTGTTGTTTTTGTAACCCTGTATCCTTTTATTTACCTGGTAGCACAGTCATTCAGCTCGGAGGGAGCTATTTATGCAGGAAAAGTCAGCTTTTTTCCGGTGGAATTTACAGCAAAGACCTATCAGGTCATTTTGAGTAAACCGGACTTTTTCCTGTATTACAGAAATACAATCGTCTATTCGCTGCTGGGTACTTTGATTTCCGTTGCCGGTTCTGCTATGCTCGCTTATCCGTTATCTAAGGAACGCCTGGTATTAAACAAATTTTTCACCCCCTTTGTAGTGTTTACCATGTTTTTTGCAGGAGGTATGATACCAAACTATATATTGATTGCTCAGGCGCTTCATATGAGAGATACCATGTGGGCATTAATCATTCCGGGGGCAATCAGCACCTATAATGTTCTGATTATGAAATCCTTTTTTGCAAGTCTGCCGGGAGAATTGGAAGAAGCTGCTTCCATTGACGGAATGAATGCCTATGGAACTTTTCTGAAAATTATACTTCCTTTGTCCAAGCCGATAATGGCGACGATGTTCCTTTTCTATATCGTAGGTATTTGGAATAACTGGTTTGGGCCTTTTTTGTACCTGGATACAAAAGGAAAATGGCCGGTAGCCCTTTATTTACGACAGATAATTATGGGCGCTACAGGGACCGCCGAAATTGGTGCGGTATCTGACGAAGCAAGCCAGATATCGGCAAATGTGCGTTCCTGCTGTATGGTATTGACCGCAGCGCCTATCATCTGTGTCTATCCTTTTGTCCAAAAGTATTTTGTACAGGGTATGATGATCGGGTCTGTGAAGGGATAAAATTATCCTGCATGTTTGTTCGGTTTTACAGAGCAGCGGGGGCAGGTTAATAGTAAATAATTAATCAATAGGAGGACTAAGTATGAATGTAAAAAAAGTACTGGGGGCGGCGCTTGCGGGAATTATGATATTTTCCCTGGCGGCCTGCAAAGAAAGCACAACGGATGCAGGAAAGGAAAATGCCGCCGAAACGGCCACAAATGTTGCGGATATGCTGGATACGGATGTGGCGGCCGATTCGGAGGAAGCACAGCTCGATTATACTTATGGGGAGGATGTAACTTTCCATTCCGATGAGCCGGTGACTTATTCTATGATGTATTCGGATCATGAGAATTATCCGTATCAGGAGGATTGGCTGCTTTGGTCAGAGATTCAGAAAAGAACAAATGTTACATTTGATTTGACGGTGATAGCAAGAACCGATTATGAGGATAAAAAATCAGTTCTCGTCAATTCAGGAGATTCCCCCTATATTATTCCTAAAACATATGAAGAAGGCAAATATGTAAACGGAGGCCAGGTGGTTGCTATCTCCGATTGGGTAAAGTATATGCCCAACTATCAGAAATGTGTGAAAGAATGGAATATGGCCGATGATTTAAAGAGTAAGCTGCAGGCTGACGGTAAATACTATGTACTTCCCGGTTTATGGGAAATCGGGGGAGGCGGTTATTCCTTTATTATCCGTAAGGATATATTTGAAGAGGCCGGCGTGGATGTTACTGAACTGGAAAAAACCTGGACCTATGAGGATTTCTATGAAGCATGTAAAAAAGTAAAGGAGTATACCGGCTGTGATTATGTAATATCGGATATGTCCAAGGGTGACTGTCTGCTTAATATTTCTTCCATATCTTATGGCGTGAAGGCCGGATGGGGAATTTCCAACGGATTGGCTTTTGATCATGAAAAAGAAGAATATTATTTTGCGGATGCCACGGATAATATGAAAGAATGGCTTGCAATGCTTAACAAAATGGTAAAAGACGGGATTTTGGATCCGGAATCCTTTTCTCAGGAAGATGATTCGGCAAAGGCCAAGTTTTTTACAGGCGAAACATATGCGATGACCGGAAATTATCAGAATCTCAATGATTATGCCATGCAGATGCAGGCAGATGATGCCCAGTTATATATGACTGTTGCTCCAGGCGGCCCCGCAGGACTTTTGCAGATGGAGAATTCCAGGCTGGAAAACGGTGTTATGATCTCCCAAAATGCATTGGATGATCTTGGGGAAGAAGGCTTTATTAAAATGCTGCGTTTTGTTGACTGGTTATGGTATTCAGAGGAAGGACACCTTCTGGCCCAGTGGGGTGTGGAAGGGGAGACTTATACCAAAGATGCAAATGGGGATATTGTGTTGAATCCGGATATTACCTACAGCGGCTTAAATCCGGAGGCCTCCAAAAAGCTGAATGCGGATTATGGCTTTGCAGGAGGGGTATTTGCTTACGGAGGTTCCGCATGGATTAAAAATTCCAGGATGACAACGGCTGAAGAAAAGGATTTTGATGCAAGAATCAGGGAATATAGAGAAATGAGGCCGATTGATCCTCCCTTTATGGCAAATGAAGAGGAAACGGAAGAATTGACGCTGATTCAGACACCATTGATTGACGGCACAAAAACCTGGATTCAGAAATTTATTACCGGACAGGCGGATATTGATTCGCAATGGGATGCATACATATCAGAAATAAAGAATTTAGGCGCTGATAATTATGTGACCAAGGTAAATGAGATATTTGCGAAAAATAAAAGTAAGCTCGGATATTAACAGGAAAAAGGGGGTTGTGAAAAATGGAGTTGGACAAACTCCATTTTTCCGGCCTCTTCTATATTTGAAAAAACGGTCAGGCGTACAAAAGCGCTTCTGCCAGGATGCGCCTGGAAGCTGCCATTTCTTCTCCGCTGCCCTTCATCTGCTTGACGAATAGTGCATTCAGGTCAAGCGGTATCGCCCCGGCTTTATCCAGACAGGAAGTTAAAGTTAAGGCATTAAACAAAATGAAGGAACGAATTCAATGGCTGGCAGAAGAAAATACAGAGCTGAAAAAAAGTGTATTGCTTCAAGAGAAGCTTTCTCTCATAATGCCATAAAAATAAATAGAATCAACATCTAATTTTTAAATTTAATGAAATTAGATGTTGATTTTTGCTCGATATGGTATACTCTATAATAGAAAGATATCATAGTTGTCCAGAACGAGGAGATTATTATGCTGATACAATTTAACTTTAAGAATTTCAAATCATTTCGTGATGAAGTGTCGCTGGATTTGTCAGCGACTAAAATAACAGAACATGAGGATCACGTTGTGGATATCGCAAATGACAAGCTGCTCAAGGTCGCTGCAATTTACGGCGCTAACGCAAGTGGTAAGTCAAATGTGTATGAGGCGTTTGACTATATGAGCTATTATGTAGAAGAGTCTTTTAAATTTGGAGATGAGGAAGAAGGCCGCCGGAAAAAGGAGGAGGACTATCTGAAAGTTACTCCATTTCTGTTTGATGATAACAGCCGCAATGAAGAGACCACATTTGAGGTCTTTTATGTAGATAATTCTGAAAATACCGGAAAGATATACCAATACGGGTTTTCCTTAAAAGCAGATGAGGTAGTGGAAGAATGGCTGTATTCCAAAGCCAAGACAGCAAGAAAAAATTACAGGACCATGTTTTACCGTAAAAAAGGGGAAGAACTGGAAATGAATGGATTCTCCAAGAGCCATGTGGAGAATATTAAAGCGTCTCTGAATAAAGAAGCGCTAATCGTTTCTCTGGGTGCAAAGCTGCGGGTTGCTAAACTCAAGAAGGTGAGGGAATGGTTTCTGAATAATGATATCATTGATTTTGGTGACCCGACAGAGAACTTCTTCCGCTCCAGAGTCCTTCCGGATGGGTTTACAGATAGTAAGGAAGTGCAGGAGAATGTGGTTAAATATTTTGCTTCCTTTGATGAGTCAATACAGGATTTTGAAGTGGAAGAACTGCAGCCGGAAGACGAGAAGGATACGGGCAAAAGCTTTACAATTGATGCCCTCCATAAAAAAGTGGGAAGCCAGGAGATGGCCTCCATTCCGTTGAAGCAGGAATCCAGCGGCACACTGAAAATGTTTGCGCTTTATCCATCGTTGAAAGACGTGCTGGATAATGGGGGAACATTGTTTATTGACGAGCTGAATGCCAGGCTGCATCCGTTGTTGGTCCGGAATATCATATTGACCTTTTTGTCACCAGAAATTAATACACAGAATGCCCAGCTTATTTTTACTACACACGATATCTGGCAGTTTTCTAATGAGCTGCTGCGAAGGGATGAGATCTGGATGGTTAATAAAAACAGGGATGGAGTATCAGAACTGTATTCATTGGCGGAGTTTAAAGACGGGGACGGTAATAAAGTGCGAAGAGATGAGGCTTTGGCAAAGAATTATCTTACAGGAAACTATGGAGCCATACCGGCATTGAAACCGATGAAGATGCTTACAGGGGGAACTGCGGATGGCGAGTAAAAGCGGAGAAAAACCCAGTGACCGCAGGTCTGGGAAAAGAAAAGACCGGAACCGGAGTGTGGGAACAAGAATACCGGAGTTGGGATATTATCTGATTGTGACCGATACGGAGGAGACGGAGAAAAATTATTTTGAGGGTCTGCGGGACAGTATTCCGGCAGGACTGAAAGATCGTCTGGTGATAAAAGTGGAAAAGGCCAAGACGGTAGAACTGGTGGAACGGGCGCTGGAGCTTGCAAATAAGGAGCCGCAGTACCGTATTCCATGGATTGTCTTTGACAGGGATCAGGTAAAGGATTTTGATGATATTATTCTGGCGGCAGAGAAAAGCGGTGTGGGAGCCGGCTGGTCTAATCCCTGTTTTGAGATTTGGATGTATGCCTACTTTGGCGAGATGCCGGCGATATGGGAGTCATATACTTGCTGTGACCGGTTTGCGGATAAGTTTGAAAAGGTTACGGGGCAGAAATATTTTAAGAAGGATAAAGATATTTACCGCAAACTGGTGCAGTATGGGGATGAGCAAAAGGCAATTCAGATAGCCGGGCGGTGTTGCAGGAAGTGCGTGGATGATGGGAAGGATAAGCCGTCGGAGATGTGGCCGGCTTGTATGGTGCAGGGGTTGGTGGAGGAAATAAGACTAAAAATACAGTTATAATGGGGAGAAACGGGATGGATCAAATAAAGGTACTGTGGTATATGATGCAGAGTTAATTCTGGACGGATATGAGGATTTTATTTATTACGGAATAGCTTTCTATAAAAAGCTCTGCAGGGTAACCGTTGAATAATAAAAAAGTGAAATATCAAAAGGGCTGCACATCGATTTCGGGTTTTCCCCGTGTTTGGTTGCAGCCCTTTTTAATCCGCTCTTCCTCTGCTCGACGAATTATATTACGGTTTTTTACTGAGATAAGGTGTACAGGGAATAAAAATAAGCTTTATTTTTCATCAGGCTGTCAAAGGTTCCATGCTCTGCCAGGCGGCCGTCCTTTACTACCAGGATATCATCAAAGCGCCGGAGAAGGATTTCTTCCAGGCGGTGGGTGACAAGGATCCGGGTTATTCCGTCCAGGGACAGGATCGCTGAGGTTATTTCAAAGGCAGTGGCGGCATCCAGTGCGGCGGTGGCTTCGTCGGCCAGCAGGACCGGCGTGCTCCGCAGCAGGCAGCGGGCTATGGAAATGCGTTGCCGTTCCCCGCCGGACAGGGAACTTCCGTTTTCGCCGCACAGATAATCGGCGCCTTTTGATGCAAGGAACGATTCCAGGCCGGCCTGACGGACTGCGCGCTCTTTCTGTTCTTCGGGGAATTCCCGGAACATAGTGATATTATCCTGGATAGAGCTGTTGAAGAGAAAAACGTTCTGTTGTATGACAGAGATGAGATCATACAGGGAATCCGGTTTAAAACAACAAAGCTCTTTTCCGTCATAACAGATATGTCCCTGATAGTCCATGTAGCTTCCCTGGAGGAGCTGGAGCAGAGTGGATTTCCCGCAGCCGGAGTTGCCGACGATGGCATAGGTTTTGCCTGCGTCAAAACGATAGGTGATATTTTTGAGTACCGGTTCCTCAGGAGTATAGGAAAAGCTTACATTTTCTAAGGTTATAGAATCCCGGAGGGTATGGGGGGCCGGAGTGCCGCCCTGTTCCTGACCGGCGGAAAGGGAGGATGCCAGCTTATCTATCAGGGCATTGGAGGCATTCTTGTTTGCCAGAATTTGGGGCAGCTGTGAAATAGAAGATTCGGCCATTTCCATCAGCTGTACAAATACTAAAACTACACCGGCGGTGACACCGTATCCTTTGATTGCGAGCAGCGCACCCAGAAGGAATACGAAAAATAAGGCCAGCAGTCCGGAAGCCGCGCATAGGTTCTGCAGGATGCTGCGGGTACGGTTGGCGCTGCATTTGCTTTTCTGACTGGCGGCGTTATAACGGACAAACAGGCGGATAGCTTCGGGCTGGGCTTTAAAGCTTTTTATCACAGGAAAACCCGCCAGCAGATCCTTTAGCTCCGCCAGGAAATACTCGTTTTGATCGGATACTTTTTTCTCCTGAACAGCCAGCCGACGGCCCGCCAGCAGGGAAGCAGCCAGAGGCAGCAGGGACGCGGCGGCAGCGGCAAGGGTCAGAGGAAGGCTGTAATAGAGCATCAGGCAGAAAGCGCCGGCCAGCATCAGAAAACTGCCGGGCAGAGTGAACAGTGCGGTCAGATAATTCGTTTCAATGCTTACCGTGTCAATGGTCAGGGCCGAGAGATAGGTAGAGGTATTTTCATTGTGGAAAGTACCCGTACCTTTCCGGGTCAGCTCTTCAAAAGCATAATCACGGTACTGCTGTACGGCGCGCCGTATAAAAAGCGGGCGGGCATAGCAGCCCACAGCCATAATTACCCCCATTAGGGCAAAGGAGAGCAGCAGGCTGGCGCTGATCCCGGCAAGGCTGAACGCGGCAGGGGTTCCGGCGGCAATGTCGATAAGCTGCTGCATTTGCCAGGAAATAAGCAGGTTCAGAGGCGTATTCAGTACGACTGCGGCCATGGCGAGAACAGCAGCGGTGTGGTTATTCCGGAAAAAACAGCGGGTGAGGGCCTTGCGGGTTTGGTTTCTGTCACGGGTCATCATCGGTAATTTCCCTCCATAGTTCCCGCAGCTTTCCGCTGCCTGTGCCCGTTCCCTGAAGGATGCTGTTTTCCAGGCCCTGTATGGCTGTCGGGCCGAAACTGTCGGATAGCAGGAGCGGTTCTGTGCCGTGGTAAAAACGGATGTTTTCCATGGTGTAGACCGGTGCGGCATCAAACAGGCTGGCGGCATGGTACGCCTTTAGCAGACTGTCTTTGGCAGAGGGCAGGTCTCCTGTGTCCGCGTAAATCTGTGCCTGCAGATGAAGCAGTACCACTCCGGCTTTATCCAGATAGGAAACCTTTCCGGGAATTTTCAGACCATCGAGGATCTGCCGCATCCAACAGAGAACCTGCAATGCTTCGCAAGGATTCCCGGTTTGTGAGGCACAGGAGGCTATTCCCATGGTCACCCGGATCAACTCCGTAATTTGATCCAGTGTGGAGGCGGAAAGATAGAACAGGGCCTCTTCATAACGTCCCAATGAGGAAAGGAGAGAACCGATACGCCCGTTGTTGGTACCCGCGTAATTATATTTTTTATATTGGGCAATTGCCCGATCCGTTTCCCCCAGAGACGACCATATCTGGGCGATTTGGCTTTGAATCACGGCTTCGTCAAGCTGTTCATCCGTATTCTGATCCAGGAGCAGAAGGCTGTGCTCCAGCAGCTGGCGGGAGCGGTGAAGAAGCTCCCGGTTGTGCTGCTCCGTACCTATGCAATCATATAAATCGGCGGCACGATAAACCACATCAAAGTGGTTCGGATATTTTAATAACGCCCTTTTAGATTCCCGGACGGCGTCTTCATATTTTTTCTCCAGCATCAGGGAGCGTATTCGCCCGGCTGACTGTCCGGCATCTGTATTCTGCAGCTGGTAGCCCAGCAGTACATCCACGGAAATGCCGAACAATGCAGCAAGCTCCAGGATTGAAGAAAGATCAGGAGTGGTTGCGCCGCTTTCCCACTTGGAAACGGCACCTACCGTAACCCCCATGGCTTCCGCAAGCTGTTCCTGAGTCAGACCCGCGGCCTTTCGGCTGGCCCGTATTGTTTCCGCTAACAGTATTTTCATAGAATACCTCCTTATACGGTTAATCATAACGGAAACAGCCAGCCTTGAAAAGCTACGGGTAGTAATATTAAGAAATAAAAAAGTTTCCTGTCAGGAAAGTATATGCGGAAGCGTATTCTCATATTGAATGCTGCCACATTGGTTAAAGCGGGCAAAACGTTTCACGCTTTTGTCTATTTCGGTTAACAGCTTTTTGGTCTGCCGGCAATCCTCCTCATACCAGATGTTTTTTACAAGCAGGGTTCCTGTTTTTGACTGGGCGATTGCTTCGATACGTCCGGCAAAACGTTCGCCGTAGATAATCGGAAGGACATAAAAGCCATATTTGCGTTTGTCGGCCGGTGTATAGATTTCCCAGGTGTATTCAAAGCCAAATAATGCCTTTATCAGTTTACGGTCCCACAGGAAACAGTCAAGCGGGGCGATAAATTCACAGCGTGGTTTATAAGTCCTGTTTTCAAGAACCGTTTCCAAAAGGGGACGGTCTTCGGCACGGCAATACAGTTCGGAAGCGATCCCTTCCACCGAAACTGCAAGGATTTTTTCCTCGGAAAGTAAATCTGCAAATATCCGGATACGCTCCGGCGATTTCAATCCCCAGATATTCAGCCATGCATCGGACGGCCGGTTCCACAGAAGTCCCACGGCCCCTATCCGGCGGAGCACCCTCCACTTTTGGTGTTCGTACTCATCGGGGAGAGGATCCGGAGCGGACAGCAGCCGGGAAGGCAGGTATTTATCAGCCAGATCATAGTATTTCCGGCTTCCTTTTTTGTGGTGGATGATAAGCTCGCCTGTGGAATAAAGCTGCTCCAATACCGCCCTTGCGGCATTGGTATTTCCGTTCCAGCCGCCGCTCCAGTGGATGGATGAGTGCCAGTGGATACTGCCCTGCACGGGTAACTCGTCAGAGCTTACGGCTCCGTTGGCACGGATATATGCAATTGCCTGTTTTTCCAGGTCAGCCAGTTCCGGAAAACGTAACCCCCCGTCCTTTGCCGCGTCCCGGTAACGGCGGAAATAAGGCCAGTCCTCCGTGGGGAAAATAGAAAGATTTTTATCCGGAAAATCGATCAGGCTGCGGTCTGTATAGAGCAGTTCGGACAGGGTTTGTTTGGTGAAATTTCTGACCCGGGACTGCAGGGTAAGCTCTGCATTTTTCCCGCAGGAATCGACAGGATCGAACTGGATGCAGCCGGCCTGACGCACGAAGGCAAGGGCACCCTGCTTTCCGGTAAATTTATGTGCGCCGAGCAGTCCGTGTTTTAACAGTAGGAATTGGCGGGCCTGTTTGTTTGTGAGATGAATCATAGGGGTTACCAGGATCCTTTCTTGGGTGGAATTGCTGTAACGGTTCAGTGCCTTCACACTTACATGTAAAAATCCAAGTAAAACCGCCTGCGGCGATGGGATTTTTATACTCTTGAATCATTTTCTTACGGTTTGGGCGGTAAAGGTACAGAACTGCAGAATAGTTACAAATTCCTTCTGTGTAGTTGATATGTTTATTATACCGGATTAACTGCGACAACAGTATGTCATAAAAGGAAAAAAGACAGCATTTATTTAAAAATTTTTTACTGTTCACGCCCCCTGTGCTACGTTGGAAGAAACCATCGGTTCGTTTGTGACAACTTTTGGAATGTATAGACGGGTCTGCGTATTCACTGCGTAACAGGTCAGACGGCCCCTTGTGCCCTGCAGCATCCCCTGCGCTTGGGAAAGGAACGGATCCGGGGAATGAATTTCCTTTCTGAATGAAAATAGTGTATAATAGGTCTAAATAAGAAGCGGCCGTGGGGAGGGGAAATAAATGAAATTTTTAGTTATAATGGGAAGCCCCAGACAGGATCAAAATACAGCGGAGCTTTGTAAACCATTTATGGAAGAGGTAAAAGCTTCCGGTTCAGAAGTTACGTATATAACTTTGGCTGATAAAAAAATTGCACCTTGTAAGGGGTGCTTGGCTTGTCAGAATGTGAGCGGTGAATATGGATGTCCGCAGAAGGACGATATGTATCCTATTGTAGAGGAGATCATCCGGGCAGATTGCATTGTACTTGCAACTCCTATCTATACATGGTATTGTACTGCGGAAATGAAGGCAATGCTAGACAGGTATTATGGATTAAATAAATTTTATGGAAGTGCCCAAGGTTCTCTTTGGAAAGGAAAAATAATTGCTATTATAGCAACCCATGGTTATACACAGGAATACGCGGTACAGCCATTTGAACTGGGAATAAAAAGATTATGTGAACATTCCGGACTTATCTATGCCGGCTTATATTCTGTCAGGGATGAGCGTGATCTTGCGTCCTTTCAAACACTGGAAGCCATGGACGGGGCGAGAGCATTTGCCCGGTTTTTGCTTGAAATGGAACCGCTTGGGATTGTTCCTTACATTTAAATATAAATTGTGCTTAAAGCAGGACGTGAAATACAGACACAGCGGGCGGATAAAATGGAAAAAAATTACAATGAATATGAGGAATGTCACATATGCTTGAATATTTTAAAGAGCAGGCTCTCAAAGAAGGCCTCCATTTATATCGTATCTCGGGAATCGGACCTGACGGCCCGGAAACAGTGGTTCTCTATCCTGCCAACGCCTGTAATAATACCTATTCTGTTACAAAAGTTTTTACCATGACGGCCATAGGTATGCTTTGGGACAGAGGTATGTTGGATGTGGATGCCCCTGTTTATCCGATTCTGAAGGATCATTTTACCCCTGGCAGTGATCCCGGCTGGAAGAAGGTTACTGTGGCGCATCTGCTCACGCATCGGGCAGGCTATGGAAGAGGACTGCTGGATATTGACGCGGAGGACGCTTCTGCTTATCCTACCCGGGATTATATCCGGATTGCGCTGGAGGAACCTTTGCCCGGCATTCCGGGAAAGACTTATGAGTATACGGACGCGGCATTTTACCTTCTTTCCCGTATCGTAGAGAAAGTCAGCGGAAAACGTCTGGATGAATGGATGCGTCCGGTATTGTTTAATGTCCTGAACTTCCGGGAGGCCGCCTGGAGCTGCTGCCCGCAGGGACACCCCATAGGAGCCACAGGCCTCTATCTTCACACATCGGATATGGTGAAGCTTGGGTGGGTATACATGAATGGCGGGGTATTCGAAAATGAGCGCGTGGTATCAAAAGAGTGGACAATCCTTGCGTTGGAAAGAGGATTTGAGTTTCAGCCCGCCGGTCACGGATGGTACGCGAAAGGCGGCATGAATGGCCAAATGCTGGCTTTCTCCCCACAGCGCGGCCTGGCGATAGCCTGGCAGGGTTATGAAACGAGGAAGGATACCGGAATTCTTCTCTAAAGTTACTTATCAAGGGATAGCATGTGCATATGGCCGGCACTGGTTAACCCTATCGTTGAAGTAACCGGAAAAAGAGCGATCAGATTATAGGAGAAGGGGACATAAAATGGAAATCAAAGTAATAGATCAGGACTTTTCTATATGTAAACTGGAAAATCTGTCCCGGATAAATTATGAGGACGAATACCTGTTTCTTGGGAAAACAGAGGAAGAACTGTCTCTGGTATGCAGTACCGCATTTGTACCTGAGAATGTGCGCAGCCGTGATGACGGATGGCGGGCATTCCGGATACAAGGGGTTCTGGATTTTTCCCTGATAGGAATCCTGTCTCGCATCACCACTTTGCTTGCGGATAACAAAATAGGGGTATTTGCAGTTTCTACTTACAATACGGATTATATATTGACCAAAAAAGAATGTTTTGAGAAGGCTTTAAAAATCCTTGCGGGCAATGGATATGTGATTATAAAAACAGGAGGACAATGATTATGGGAATGTCATTTCAGGAGGCAATCGAGCTGTACAGAGAGGTTTATCACAGGTTTGAAAAGGTGGAAGGGAAGCCATGGGGCGTAAACGGTGCAATGATTGAGCTGAGTAAACAGGTGGGTGATTTATCCCGATGTATCATGCTGAAAGAGGAATATTATGCATACAAGGGAGAACGGCCCGTGGGTCTGGAAAAAAACATCGGAAACGAGCTGGCCGATATCTTCGGACAGCTCATCCGTATTGCAGATTGTTATGGCATTGATCTGGAAGAGGCTCACGTGCAGGCAAGAGCGGAGGAAGACCGTGATTTGGAGTCGCGCGGGGTATAAAAAGGACTACGTATGAATGCGAGTGGCCGAAAGAAAAGGAGTAACACCATTATGATGCCGGAGAGACTTTCCACCCAGACAATCTATGAAAGTGATTGGATATCCTTATATGCGGATAAAGTAAAAATGCCGCAAGGCGATATAATAGACACCTATCACAGACTTCACTATCCTCATGAATCGGTTTGTGTGGTAATTTATAATGATCAGGATGAAATTCTCATGATACAATCCAAGAGGTACATTACGGGCCGGCTGGAATGGGAAATTCCTGCGGGGCGTGTGGAAGATGGGGAAAGTCCGGTGGATGCGGCCAGGAGGGAATGCCTGGAAGAAACCGGATGTATCCTGGAAAATCCGGTTTATTTATGCAGTCAGTATCCGAATAACGGAATGTCGGATCTTCGGATTCACATTTTTGCAGCCAGGGTACAGGCGGAAGAGAGTGTGTGGGATGAAAATGAAGTAAATTGTAAGAAATGGATGAAACGGGATGATATGATGGACAGGATGAAAAATGGAGAGATAACCTGCGGAGTGTCCATGCTTTCTCTGTTGTATGCGGAATTTTTTTACAGGCAGGATCCATGATATCCCTTTTCCCGCCCTTTGTTGGTTGTGATATGAAAGGAGTCCGGTTTTATGGAATTGGAAACAAAACGTCTTGTCATCCGCTGTTTTTCAGGGAATGACACAGAGGATTTATATGAATACCTTTCCAAAGAAGATGTGGTAAAATATGAGCCTTATGCCCCTTATTCCAGGCAGGAGGCAGCGGCAGAAGCGGCCCGGAGGGCTGAAGATCCCCGTTTCTATGCAGTTGCTTTAAAGACAGGAAAGGTGATCGGGAATCTGTATCTGGAAAAAGGGGATTATGATACCTGGGAGCTGGGATATGTTTTTAACAGCGATTACTGGGGAAGGGGATATGCTTTTGAAAGCGTGTCGGCATTGCTTACCAGAGCCACAGAGGAATGGGGGGCGAGGAGAATTGTTGCCATGTGCAATCCCCGGAATGAGGCTTCCTGGAAACTATTGGAGAGGCTGGGGTTTCGGAGGGAAGGGACGCTTATCCGGAATATCTGGTTTTTTCAGGATGAAGAGGGAAAGCCTTTGTGGCAGGATACCTATGAATATGGAATGTTAAAAGAAGAATGGCGCCGGAGTGCGGGACGGAGAGAATATGAAAGATAGTATGCAGGCAAGATGCGAGCAGTTTATCCGCAGCAGGGATCGGATTAAAGAAACGTTTGGATGGGAAAATTCCTATCTTTACCCGCTGTGTGCTGCTGTTTTTACGTTACATGACAAAGAAGCGGATGGAGATGTCCTGAAGTCTTGTGTGGAAGCCCTGAAACGTCAGACAGGTGTGTTTTCCAATTTCCGCAGTATTGTAAAGCTTCCGGTAGCCTCCGTTATGGCGGTCAGCAAAGAACCGGAGGGCGTGCTGGCCAGGACTCTGCAGGTATACGGTCTTTTGAAGGAGACCTTCCTGTCCTCCTGCTATCTGCCGGTAGCCGCTGTGGCGATTGCACAGCTTGCGCAAGAAAGGGAATTCGAATCGATTGCCGGACGGACGAGGGCGCTTTATAAACAAATGAAGGCGGAACATCCTATGCTCACTTCCGGTGAGGACAGCGCATTTGCCGCACTTCTTTCTCTGTCCCGGAAAACGGATGAACAGCTGATTTCCGGCATGGAAAAGTGCTATGAAATATTGAAGCCCGGCTTTTTTTCAGGAAATGCGGTCCAGTCCCTGAGCCATGTACTTGCGTTGGGAGAGGGGCGGGAAGAAGAAAAATGCAGCAAAACCCTGGCGTTATATGACCGTCTGAAGGAACGGGGCTGTAAATACGGCACCAGCTATGAACTGCCCACATTAGGTGTTCTCGCCTTATCGGACGGAGAAGTAAGCGAGATTGTAAGGGATATGGCGGAGGTGGACGGGTATCTGGCGGGACAGAAGGGCTTCGGCGCTTTCGGCATCGGAAAACGTCAGCGTCTGATGTATGCAGGTATGCTGGTACAGGGGGAATATCTGGAGAAAAATACGCTGCAGACTGCGGCAATCAACGGAACCCTGTCCCTGATCATAGCCCAGCAGGCGTCGATGTGCGCGGCTGTCGCAGCAACGGCAGCGGCCTCCAGTTCTTCGTCTTCCTCGTAACGAGCGGGAAGAAAACGCAAATTGTCAGGAGGAGAAGCGAAATGATTCTGATTGATCAGGGTAAATGTATCGGCTGCGGCCGGTGTATTACGGTCTGTCCTTTTACCGTATTGCAGTTAAACGATAAAGGAAAAGCGGAAAACGGGAGAAACCGCTGTATCGCATGTATGCATTGTGCGGCAGTTTGTCCGTGCGATGCGGTTTCCTGTGATTGTGGCCCGACAGTTGCCGGGCCGGTTAAACCGCTGCCGGAGGGCTGTGCCGCTGCGGTGAAGCAGCTCATATACCAGCGGCGCTCCTACCGCAGATTTGAGAAACGCAAGCTTCCGGAAGAATTGGTGCGTGAGGCCCTGAAGGCCGGGACTATGGCTCCCAGCGCAAAAAACGAGCATCCGGTCAGCTGGCGGATACTGATGGATGAAAAAAAGAAACAGGATATTATGGAAGATATTCTGCGCTGCTGCAGAGAAAAGCAGATGGCAGTCGAACTCATCGGGGAATATGAGAACGGGAACAATCCGGTGATGGGAGAGAATGCGGTCCTGCTTATCGCCCTGTGCCGGGAGGATGCTATAAATCCCCAACAGGATACGGCAATTGCCTTGACTACGGCCGAACTGCTTCTGCAGGCGCAGGGAATCGGCACATGTTGGGGAGGCTATCTCACCCGTTTCCTGAATCTTCTTCCGGAATGCCGCCGGCTGCTGGAAATACCGGAGGGATATCTGGTATATGGAACCCTGATGGCAGGCTATCCCGATAACCAGTGCTACCGTCATATCCCTTTCCGGGAACAAGCGGACATAAGATTTATAGAATGATTTCTGCAAAAGCAGCTTATGCTTTTGCAGGAGACAGGAGTATACATGGAGATTCAATACAAAGAAGAAAAAGAATTCACCCCCGGAGCGCTTGAGGAACTTTTTCTGTCCGTCGGCTGGGAATCCGGGAACTATCCGGAGCGGCTGGCCAGGGCTATGAAACAATCCTCCCTTGTGATCTCCGCCTGGGATCATGACAGGCTGGTGGGGCTGGTAAGGAGCCTGGACGATGGGGAAACCGTGGCTTTTATCCATTATCTGCTTGTGAATCCGGCATACCAGAAGCTGCATATCGGCGCGGAGCTGATGAAGCGCCTGCTCCGCCATTATGAGGATCTGTTGTATGTGAAGGTAATGCCTTCGGATCCTGCCACCATCCCCTTTTATGAGAAATTCGGATTTGTACGGTATGACAATTACAGTGCGCTGGAGATAAAACGTTTGGGATAATCGCAGCCAGTCAGGAAAAAATGGGAAAGGAGATATTTATGAAACAGGACAGTTCGACAATCAGCTGGAATCAGGCCGGGGAAGACTGGATCACCCTCGCCCGATCCAATGATTTCAGGTTATTTTATATTATGCCCTATACACTGGAATATCTGGGAGATGTGAAAGGCATGGATATACTGGATTTAGGCTGCGGGGAAGGCGGCTATTCCCGGGCGCTTGCGGGCGGCGGAGCCAGGGTATATTCGGTGGACTGTTCTTCCTTTTTCATCGATTATGCAGAGGATAAGGCGGCGGAAGAGGGGCTGGATATCCGGCATTTTGTGCGTAACAGCAATGACCTGTACGGAATCCCTGACGAGAGTTTTGACAGGGTGCTCTGTTCCATGATGCTTATGGACTGTGAGGATCTGTATGGCACGCTCCGGGAGGCCAAAAGGGTATTAAAACCCGGGGGCAGGCTGTTTGCCAGTGTTCTGCATCCCTGTTTTAACGGAAAAGAAATGAGCTGGGTTGGAGAGGAACCGGAGAAAAAAGTGGTCGTAGGGGATTATTTCCAGCCTGAAATATGGGAAAAGCCCTTGGCAAAAGGAATGGAAACACAGGTGATATGGAGACACCGGACGCTGCAGGATTATGTAAAAGCCTTTGTTGCATGCGGTTTTACTATCCTTGATTTAAATGAACCGCTGCCCGAAGCAAGCCTTCTGGAAAAATCGCCCAGGCTTTGCTGGCTGCAGAAAATCCCTATGTTCCTGTTCTGGGAGCTGGAAAAAAAAGAGTAAAAAGCGGAAACTGCAGACGTGGGACAGGCAGGATACGCAGGCAGGAGAAAATATGGAAAAGCTGTATATATTAGGAGGTTCCCCATGCAGCGGTAAAAGCAGCATTGCGGAAAAGATAGCGGAAAAGCTGGGATTTGCATATTTCAAGGCGGATGATTATCTGGAACAATATATGAAGCGGGCAGGGGCGGAACACAAGCCTTATTCCGAAAAAGCCCTCGCCTTATCGCCGGAGGAAACCTGGATGCGGGATGCCGGGGTACAGGCGCAGGAAGAACTGGAAATATACCGGGAGATGTTTTCCTATATCTGGGAGGATTTACATGCACTGCCGGAAAAGAACGGCATGATAGCGGAGGGAGCGGCTTTTCTTCCGGAACTGGTATACGAAAAGGGAGTGGATAAGGAACATTATATTAACATTACACCAACCAGGGAATTCCAGATCCATCACTACAGCCAGAGACCGTGGATCCCCTTAGTGCTGGAAGGCTGCAGTGATAAGGATACTGCATTTTCCCGCTGGATGGAAAGGGACGCCCTGTTCGGCGAATGGGTCCGGGAAGATGCCGGGAGAAAAGGTTATTCCTGTATGGTTACGGACGGAAGTGCGGATCTTGAAAAAATGACGCAGGAGGTCTGCCGTCTGTTCGGCCTGACCTGATGAATCGTACTTTTTACCATCGCCAGGTAATAAATAGTCAAAATCGGGAAATGATTGTATAATGGAAGCGGATTAGGAGGCGGCAGATGGATGACAGAATAGCACTTTTACGAAAAATACTGGACGAAAGCAGCTATACGGTTGCATTGTGCGGATCAGGGATGATGGAGGAAGGCGGTTTCATCGGTGTGAAAAATCCGGATAAAGCCTATGATATAGAGAAAAAATACGGCTATTCACCGGAGGAGATATTTACCGGATCTTTTTACCATACCCGTCCGAAACAGTTTTTTGAATTTTATAAAAAGGAAATGCTGGAGGATGCCCCGGAGCCTACGGAATCCGGCAAAGCGCTGGCCGCTATGGAGCGTGCCGGTAAGCTGCAGTGTGTAATCACCAGCAATATATACGAACTGAGCCAGCGTGCGGGCTGCCGGAATGTGATTGATCTGCACGGCAGCATCTATCATAACAGATGCAACCGCTGCGGAAGGGAATATCCGGTGAATTATATCCGGCAGGCAAAAGGGATTCCCGCATGTGAAGACTGCGGCATTCCGATCCGGCCGGGGCTGTATTTTTTCGGGGAAATGACCGACAGCCAGCTGATTACGAGGGCTACGGAGGAGGTTCATGACGCGCAGGTGCTGCTTCTTCTTGGGACAACACTGAATTCGGAGGTATTTGCCCATTATATTAAATACTTTGAGGGCCAATGGCTCGTGGTAATCCATAAGGAAAAGCATTTCCTGGATGATAATGCGGATATGGTTTTTATAGACCGGCCTAAGAATATTCTTTCCAGGCTGGGGTATTAACAACGGATACCACGCTCCGCGGCCCATCCTTATGTGCAACAAAAGCGGCGCTGCGCCAGATAAGGCAGCGCTGTTTTTAGTTACGGGAAAACAGGCTGTATTGTTGACAAAGCTAAATGCAGGTATTATGATATATATGACTAAAAATATTTATATAGTCATATAAATGGGAGGTTGAGTATGCCGAAGTTTAGCAGTATTGAAAAAGAAATCATAAGAAAAAAACTGATGCAGGAAGGAGAACGGTTATTTACTTCATTCGGGATAAAGAAAGTATCCGTTGATGAAATTGTACAGGCTGCCGGAATTGCGAAGGGTTCTTTTTATTCTTTCTATTCCAATAAAGAACATCTGTATATGGATATTGCCGCCAATCTGCAGGTGACGATGTGGCGCGAACTGGATGAATTTTTAAAGGAAAACCTTTCCCTGCCTCCAAGAGAGCTTTGTAAGCGATGTTTTCTTTGGATGTTTAACGGGCTGGAACGATATCCGATGCTCAAACAGGCGGATCGTGAGACCGCTGAATATTTATACCGCAAGCTTCCTCCGGAAGTAATCAAGGCACATACAAGGGATGACGGCAGGGAACTGGCTCAACTACAGGAATATGGAGTCCGTTTTACATGCGGGATAGAGGTTGCGGCCAAAACATTACAAACACTTGCGATTAGTTTCCTTAATCTGCAGCAGGATAATACGGATGACGGACAGATCGTTATGGGGATTATTCTGGATGGTGTGCTAAAGGAGATTATAAGTGATGAAAGTGATTGATGTCCGGAAAGTCTATCTGAAATATCCTTCTTCAAAAGAGGATACTATTCGGGGGATCAGTTTTGATGTTAAACAGGGCGAAATATTCGGCTTTCTTGGTCCGTCCGGAGCCGGAAAAAGCACCATGCAGAGAATTTTAACAGGGACCCTCCGGAATTATCAGGGAAGTGTCCGTGTTTTTGATATGGAGATGAAGCACAGGACCCGTGCGTATTATGAAAATATTGGGGTGGATTTTGAATTTCCTAACTTTTACGGGAAATTTACCGCTATCGAAAATTTAAACTATTTCGCTTCCCTTTATTCCGGCAGAACAAGCGATCCGTTAGAACTTTTGGAAAAGGTGGGCCTTCGCTCTGATGCCGGTAAAAAGGTATCCGGTTATTCAAAGGGGATGAAAATGCGGCTTGGGTTCGTACGTTCCCTGCTGCATGATCCCAAGCTGCTTTTTCTTGATGAACCAACCAGCGGCCTTGACCCTGCAAATGCCAGAATAGTAAAGGATATGATATTGGAGCAGAAAAGGATGGGAAAAACCATTCTCTTAACGACCCATAATATGCATGATGCGGAGGAACTGTGCGATCTTGTGGCATTTATTATTGACGGTACGGTTAAAACGGTTGATTCACCGCATGCTTTGCGTAAGAGCGGAGCGGATACAAAGGTGGAATACTGTTTTCAGGACAAGGGAAAAGAAAAACAAAATGTCTGTACTCTTTCGGGTCTTGCCGCCGCCCATGACTTTCAGACTGCGCTGAAGGAAGGTACCCTGACAAGTATCCATTCAAAGGAGCAGACGCTTGAGGATATATTTATTGCGCTGACAGGAAAGGGGTTGAAATGAGATTCTTAAATACCCTGTTGAATGATATCCGTTTTCAGATAAAATATGGATTTTATTATCTGTACGCTTTTTTCACCATCGTTTATATCACTGCATTAATGATAATACCTTCTCCATATAAAAATAAGGCGGCATCCCTTATTATATTGACGGATCCTGCCATGCTTGGCATTTTTTTTATTGGCGGGATATGGCTGCTTGAAAAGGAAGAAGGCCTGCATCGGTTTTGGGGCGTCTCACCGCTCCGCCCCCTGGAGTATTTGTTGGCACAATCCATATCCCTGGCAATTCTGTCAACCCTTTCGGCCGTTCTCATTGTGGTGACAGGTATGGGGGGTGGGGTTCACATTGTTTCCCTTTCTTACTGTGTATTCCTTGGAGCAGTCATTTTTAATCTAATCGGGCTGTTTGTTGCGTCCTATGCCCGCTCCGTAAACCATTATATTAAAATCGTGCTCCTTCCCGCGGTCTTTTTAGCAATGCCCCCTGTTCTGACGGCATTCGGAATGGCGCATCCGCTTTTGGAGTTATTTCCGGGGACAGTGTTGTGGCATCTGCTTGAAAATGCAATAGACAGGACGGAAACCAGTGACGGACAGATGGAAAGCATCCTTTTTCTGTGGCTCACTTTATTGCTGGCGCTGGCAAATAAACGCATCAGTACGGCTTTACAGGCAGAAGGAGGTGACGGTGTATGAAGCATACAAGGAAGCTTTTTGAGATAGGTTTGAAACAGATAGCACAAGACGGGATGCTGCTTATCCTGATCGCCGCTCCCTTTTTAGTCGGTATGTTTTTCCGGTTTGTCATTCCTTTTATCAATACAATACTGATCAATGAATTTTCGTTTCCTATAACACCCTGGTATGGTCTTGCAGATGGAATGCTAATCTGCATGACTCCTATGTTTGTGGCAATGATTTCGGCGTTTTTACTTTTAGAAGAAAGAGAGGAAGGCGTAAATGCTTTTTATCAGATCACCCCGGCAGAAGGTTATTCCTATTTGCTTGCGCGTATTGGATTGCCGATGACAGGGGCATTTGTAATCACATTGTTTGTTTCTGCTGTATTTACGATTTCCTCTTTATCTTTTGGGGTGATTCTTTCAGGGTCTTTTATCAGCAGTCTGACAGGAATATTTTTGGCAATGATGGTGGTTTCCATTGCCGGAAACCGTGTGGAGGGGCTTGCGCTCTCGAAGTTGATGGGGATTAGCTTTACAGGGCTTATATTAGTATGGTTTATACCTGCTCCCTATCATTTTTTATTGGCTTTTCTTCCCTCCTTCTGGATAGGGAAAATACTGGCAGACGGAGTAAATCCCTTTTCATTTATCGTCGGCCTGTTGACCTGCTTCTTATGGATTGCTTTTTTTACAAAGAAGTTTTTGAATCGGGTGTGAGGATACAAGAGAAAGAATAAGACAGTCAGGAAACGCATGTCAATTGCCGGGTGCGTAAAAGCGCTTGGCAGTTGGTAGTCTTTTTACAAAAAGTAATTATAATAGAAAAAAAAATAGGAGGAAAAACTATGAAGCTATCGGAAAAAATACAGCTGCTACGGAAAGAAAAAGGGTTGTCCCAGGAAGAACTGGCGGAAATCTGCAGGGTAAGCAGACAGTCCATTTCTAAGTGGGAAGCGGATATCGCTTTGCCGGAAACCGACAGGCTGCTCATCCTGAGCAGAACCTTTCAGGTTTCCCTGGATGTCCTGTTAAAGGACGAGCTTGTGGTTAACAGCGTGAAAATGAGCCATTCCTGTGGATTACATGCGGTAAAGAAACCCGGGGACGGGATGTACGAAGGCATTCTGATAAAGGAGAGCCTTTCCAGTGACGTAATTTTGGATGAAGTATCTGTTAACAAGGTCGAACTCTGGAATGCGGGAGGGGTGCCCAAATATTGGACCGCCATTTTTTTTACCGCCTCCCGGCCCGATTTCCCGGTACATATTTCCCGGATGATTAAAGGGGGAACGGACGAAGGGGAGGTATGGTTTGTGGATTTTAAAGCCGGAAACCGGAAATATGTTGTATTAAAAGATCGGGTGTTTCATTACGAAATCGGTAATTCCATAGATAAGGAACGGGTGCGTGCGGAATGCAAAAAGCTGGGAATTGCAGAAGAGCAGATGAACTGGCCGGAATAAAAACGGCAGCAGGGGAAAGGAGAAGGAAAGAAAGATGAAACTGTTACTGACTTCAGCAGGTTTTGAAAATAAAAGAATAGCGGAAATTTTTCTGACATTAGCAGGAAAAAGGCCGGAAAACATAAAGGCGGTTTTTATCCCTACAGCGGCGGTTAATGCGGATGCCATAGAGGTGCTTCCGAAATGTCTGCATGATTTACTGGATTGCGGGATACCGAAAGAAAATATCCGGGTATATGATTTGCATAAAAAGATGACGCTGGAAGAACTGAAAGGGTATGATGCGGTATATGTCTGCGGAGGGGATACCGGATATCTTCTGGATCGGATTGACGAGCAGGATTTCCGCAGTGTTCTGCTTGCTTTTATAGAGCAGGGCGGCGTATATGTGGGGGTGAGCGCAGGAAGCCAGGCTGCGGCGGGTAATCTGAAAAACAGCTTTGGTTATCCGGCCTGCCCGATCCATGTGCATTGCAGCGAAGGGATGTCACCCGGCCCTGTGGACAGGAATGGGTGCAGGGAACTGCGTATTACGAATAACCAGGCGGTCCTGGTTACGGACGGGATGGACATCAGGATTGTTGAGTGATGTTTCAGCCAAAAACAATGGTCGGATACAGGTGCATGTCCTGAAGAGGACGGCCTTTGAGGGGGAAATTTATGAGCACTGAATATGATGTACTTTTAGCAGCGAACAAAAACTTTCGGGCAGACAAAAAAGCAGAAATCAGTTATATCTTTTCCTGTGAAGAATACCAGGAGCTGGAAAGGGAATATGGTATCCGTCATACAGCAGGGAAGGGCGGTACGTTTTTGCAGGCATTGCATTTGTTGGAATGGGTTCATCAAAATATAAGACATAAAGGAAATTATGATAATTCCGATCCGCAGGATGCCTTACATTTGCTTTCCTTAGCTTATAAAAAGGAAGGCTTTGGAGTCAACTGTCTGGCCATGTCTATTGTTCTGGCGGAATGTCTTCTTGCAGCAGGCATGTATGCACGGGTGGTTTATATGATGCCCGCGGCTGCCGCGGATGGAGATAACCATGTGGTGGCCGAGGTTTTTATCACGGAATGGAATAAGTGGATTTTGCTGGATCCTACCTATGGGAGTTATTGTGCGGACACTTCCGGTGCGGTGCTGAATTTGTACGATATCAGGAATTTGGTTATCAGCGGCGGCGGGTATTCTTTTTCCGATAATCTGGATTATAACGGGGAGAGGGTGTCCGATTTGGAGGATATAAAAGAATATTACGCTAAAAATTTATTTTTTCTCAGAAGCAAGTCTGTGCAAGGGTATGGAGTGCATCGGGAATATGGGAATATGCTGGAATTAGCGCCTGCCGAATTTGATGTCCACGAGCGGATGGTTGCAAACTTGCAGTATCGGATTAAGGAATACGGGGCCTGTAAGCTTTTTTCCGATTGGCTTACCTATGAAAGCGAATTACGCAACAGGTATATCGATATCAATACGTTTTACCAGCCGCCTTTCAAAAAAGGCGGGAAGAGATAAGGCAGCGGAAAATGCAGGGGAAGAATAAAGACTGTTACACAAAGAAAACCGGACGCTTAATCGGGGAATATCCTCCTGGCAAGTGAGATACACCACAAGCGGTCCGGCAGTTTTGTGAATAACATTAAAAGCGGTCACCTTGTACAACGGTAAATCCCTTTGTCGTCAAGCACCCTTCCACCTCCGTAATATCATCGGTATGGAAGATCAGAATGGGCATCCCTGTGTTCCTGTTAAAAGAGAGGTAAACATAATCCACGTTGATATTACTTTCGGAAAGCGCCTGCAGAAGATGGTGCAGATTCCCGATTTCATCGGCCACTTCCACGCCGGTTACTTCGGTGAGTTTACATAGATAGCCTTCCTTTTCCAAAGCCTTTGCTGCTTTAACCGGATCGGATACTACCATGCGGACAATACCGTATTCCGCGCTGTCATTGGTGACAGAACCGAGAATATTAATCTGCTCTGCTTCCAGGATACCGGTAATATTTTTTAATGTGGCTTTCCTGTTTTCGGCATAGATTGATAATTGTTTCAGCATATGATTCCTCCTGATAATTGGCATCGTGATGAGAATCTGTATGGGACAAAAAGATTCGTACCAATGTTTATTATACACTATTGTATATAGATGAGGAAACCATTTTTAAAAATACTTTTATTCATATTCCGTAACCGTTACCCTTCACGGCTTCGCTGTGCCTGGGGGAGATTCCTTCCGGCAGCCCTCCCGGCCATCGTATTTTCTCCGCGTGGGCACGCTTTCGCTCTGCCAAAAACGCAGCGGTACTAGGATTGCACAGGACACAATCCAAGAACCGGCGTTTTTAGAAGGCCCGTGCGGGGAATATACGATGGCCGGGAGGGCTGCCGGAAGGAATCTCCCTCAGGCACAGCGAGGCCGTGAAGGGTAACCCGTAACCAAAGGCAGTTCTCACCATGCGGGTGCCCATGACAGCGGCACCCGTAACGGTTCTGCGCCTTCCAAAGTTATTTTATTCCTTTTTGCTGTTATTGCGGTATTTCAGACATACCAGAATGCAGATAGCCGTAGCTATCAGGAATTCTGCAAAAATAACGGATGGATTCCAGATTTGAAAATAAAAATGTCCGATAAAATAAACGGCAAATGCAATGAGATAAATTGCCAGACAACTGAATAGACAGTGGAAAAAGGCGTCCCGTTTCCGTTCTTTCTGTATCATTTCCTGTTGTTGTTTTTCCAGGATTTCCGTCTTAATAGAAAGCTCATCAATTTCGGACGGCTTCAGCAGATAATCGATGGTTACATGAAACAGGTCACTCATCGCCGGCAGCTTATCCGCATCCGGGACAGCCTGACCGGATTCCCATTTGGATACCGCCTGCCTGGAGACCTGGAGCTGTTCCGCAAGCTGCTCCTGTGTCATATTATTTGCCTTTCTTAGTTTTAGAATTTTTTCTGAAATATCCATAATTGGTACCTCCTTAATTTTATGGTTTCAAGATAACAAAAGCAGCGGTTGCACACCAGCAGGAGTACTGTATATTTGGTCAACTGCAGGTTGCAGATGCGTATCTATTTCGGGTTTATCGCAGTTATCCAGTAATCCGTATTCGTAGAAAGGACTTTTTAAAGATCCTTATCCTGTTACTCCAGTACTTTACTCAGATATAAAATCAAATCATCATCATTACAGCATTGGCTATAAGGGGTACAGATTCTGTCACGGTACCAGACTCCGGAACCGTCCGGTATATATCCTCTTTTTATGTACATCCGCTGGGCACTTCCATAGCCTGCATGAAGGCCGACTCCGAGACAGACGATACCGGAAAGGTTTTGGGCCAGTCTTTCCGCAGTATCCATCAGGCGGGTACCAATGCCCTTGTTCCGATATTTTTCCAAAACACCGAAATCCACTATTTCAGGTATATTTTTGTTGGCAAACGGACCGGCCGGACAGTTTAGGTATACATTAATATAGCCTGCAGGCAGGCCTTTATATTCTGCGGTAAGGGCGGCGGCGATTCCTTTTTCCTCGTCTGCAATCCGTCTTTTATATTTTTCAGGGGAAGCCTTCCATCCCTGTCTGCATTCCTCATCGCTGAAAATCTGCGGATCAGGCTCCTGCATCCGTCGTATAATTAGATTCGTGTCTTTATAGTAAATCATAAATATCCTCCTGGTATCGGCAGATAGATTCGGGTTTTGCACTTGCGCACTTGCAGGTATATATCATAAGGGGTTCTGAGGCATAGGGATAAAACCAGCCCCCGGCTATCGAAAGATTACGATAGCCGGGGGCTGGTCATATCTTAAGGGATACCGGTAACGATCCGTTCGGTACAGTCATCCCTTCATCTGCGGGTCAAATTTCCTGCGGACTTCAATATAAGCCAGGATCGCTTCCACCGTACCGTCAAAACCAAGTCTGGAGCTGTCCAGTGACAGATCGTAATTCAGGGCATTTTTCCATTCTTTCCCGGTATAGTATTTATAATAGTGTGCTCTGTATTCATCCGTTTTTGCGATGAGCTTTACCACTTCGTTCTCCGGCTGGCTGTTGACCTTCATAGCTTCACGCAGGCAAAAATCTGCCGGGGCATGGACAAAAACACGGGCGACACCGGGCATATCCTTCAATACGTGGTCTGCGCAGCGGCCGATCAGCACACAGGAGCCTTCGTCCGCCAGCTGGCGGATGATTTTGGCCTGGTAGTTAAACAGGTTATCGTCTCTTGTAAAGCCGGCACTTTCCGGGGACAGCAGTTTTGCGTTGTGATAGCCGCCTGTGAAAAAAGCACGCAGGCTGTGTGTTTTTTTCTCGTCCTGGAACAGGGTGGGATTGATGCCGCTTTCTTCGGAGGCCATTGAGATAATTTCCCTGTCATAGTAAGGGATCTGCAGGCGTTCGGCCAGCATTTTCCCGACGGTCCGGCCGCCGCTGCCATATTGGCGTGCAATGGTAATAATTGTTTTCTCCATAATATAAATCCTCCTGATTTTGCGTGGCAAAATGTGAGTTCGTTGACGAACAGGGGATTTCCCCCCTTTGCTCCGCCCGGTTATTCACCCAGGTACGCTTTTTTGATGGATTCATCATCAAGAAGGGCGCGGGCATCTCCTTCGTTAACAATTTTTCCGGTTTCCAGAACGTAGGCGCGGTTGGCGATGGAAAGCGCTTTTTTTGCATTCTGTTCCACAAGCAGGATGGTGACGCCCTGTTTATTGACTTCGGTAATAATATTGAAGATTTCCGTTACGAATAAGGGCGACAGGCCCATGGAAGGTTCATCCATGAGGATAATCCGCGGCTGTGCCATCAGTGCGCGGCCCATAGCCAGCATCTGCTGTTCCCCGCCGGACAGGGTGCCTGCCAGCTGGCGGGTACGTTCCCGCAGCCTGGGGAAACGTTCATACACCATTTCCAGGGTTTCGGCAATTTCTTTTTTATCTTTGCGGGTATAAGCACCCATCATCAGGTTTTCATATACGGTGAGGTTGGAGAACATCCGCCGTCCTTCCGGGACATGGGACATACCCAGCTTTACGATCTGGTTTCCGGGAACAGAGGAGATCTCTTTACCCTGAAAATTAATGGAACCGGATTTCGCAGGGAGAATGCCGCTGACAGTTTGCAGGGTGGTGGTCTTGCCGGCGCCGTTGGCGCCGATGAGGGCTACGATTTCGCCTTCGTCTACGTGGAAAGACAGACCCTTCAGCGCGTGGATCATGCCATAATATACATTCAGATTTTCTACGGTAAGCATTGCCATGAATTAAGACCTCCTTTAATCGCCCAGATAGGCTTTGATGACCGCCGGATCGTTCAGTACCTGGGCAGGTGTTCCTTCTGCCAGCAGTTTGCCGAAGTTCAATACGTACAGATATTCGCAGATACCCTGTACCAGCTTCATATCATGTTCGATGAGAAGGATGGTCACTCCGTATTTTTTGCGGACAAGGCTGATGGTATCCATCAGTTCCCCGGTCTCGTTGGGATTCATACCGGCAGCAGGCTCATCCAGAAGAAGAAGCTTAGGGCTGGTGGCAAGCGCCCGGGAGATTTCCAGCTTGCGCTGTTTCCCGTAGGGCAGGTTGGAAGCCAGATCATAGGCGGAGCTGTCCAGGCCGAAAACACGGAGGATTTCCAGGGCTTTTTGATCCATTTCCTTTTCTTTCCGGGAATAGCTGCCCAGATGGAGCATACTTTCGGCCAGGGAGTAGGTCACCTGGTTGTGAAGGCCTGTTTTTACATTATCGAGCACGGACAGCTTGGGGAAAAGGCGGATATTCTGAAAGGTACGGGCGACACCCATTTTACAGATGTCTGCCGGTTTTTTGCCGATCAGGTTTTTCCCGTCCAGGCGGATGCCGCCCTCCGTGGGCTGGTAAACACCGGTAAGCATATTGAATACGGTGGTTTTTCCGGCGCCGTTGGGACCGATAAGGCCCACCAGGCCGCCTTCCTCTATCTGCATGGTCAGTTCATCCACCGCCCGCAGGCCGCCGAAGGAGATGCTAAGTTTTGTTACGTCCAGCATTGCCATAGTTATGCCTCCTCCTTATCAGATAATGCGGCCGTGTCCTTTGGCTTACCGGCGCGGCGGGCCGCCCGTTTTTCCAAAAGATGCGTTTTCAGGCCGGAGTTATTGAAGATCATCATGGCGATGAGCAGAATCGCGTAAATAAGCATACGATAGTCGTTGAGGCCGCGCAGCATTTCCGGCAGAACCGTAAGCAGGGCGGCGGCAACGATGGAACCCCAGATATTTCCCAGCCCGCCGAGAACCACGAAAACCAGCACCAGGATAGAGGTGTTGAAATCGAATTTATTGGCTGTTACCGTAGAGAAATTCATGGCATACAGGGTGCCTGCCATACCGGCAAAAGCGGCGGAAATAACAAAAGCCAGAAGCCGGTAACGCGTGGCGGAAACACCGATGCTTTCCGCTGCGATGCGGTTATCCCTTACGGACATGACAGCGCGTCCTGTCCGGCTGTGGACGAGGTTCAGGATGAGGAACAGTGTGATGAGAATGAGGACGAAACCGGAAGTAAAGGTGGACATTTTGGTGACCCCGCTGACTCCCATGGGGCCGTTGATAATCATCTTTCCTTCTTCCTCCAGCGTGAAACGCTGTTCCAGAAGGCTGAAATGGAGTCCGCTGCCATCCATTCCTATATAAAGCACATTAATAATATTTTTAATGATTTCACCGAAAGCGAGTGTGACGATTGCCAGATAGTCCCCCTTCAGACGAAGGACGGGCACACCCACGATAACCCCGGCCAAAGCGGCGAAAATGCCGGCGATGACCATGGCAACAGCCAGCCGGAGAGGGGCAAAAGGGATCGCCTGTGCAAGGCTTGTGGTCACCACAATGCCGGTAAACGCGCCGACGGACATAAATCCTGCATGCCCCAGGGACAGTTCGCCCAGAAAGCCTACAGTCAGGTTGAGGGAAACCGCCATGACAATATAAGCGCATATGGGAACCAGCTGGCCCTTCAGGGAAGAGGATATATTTCCCGTGGATATCATGATCTGGATTATCACATAGGCAAGGATGACGATACCGAAGGAAATCAGGCTGTCGCGCCTGCCTGTCAGCAGTTTTTTCATAGATTTCATACCGTCTCACCTCACACTTTCTCATTGATATGTTTGCCCAGCAGCCCGTCAGGCTTGACGATGAGGACAAGGATAAGCATTGCAAAAACCACAGCATCAGAAAGCTGGGTGGAAATATATGCCTTTGCAAAAATTTCAATGATTCCCAGAAGAATACCGCCCAGCATAGCCCCCGGAATGGATCCGATACCGCCGAAGACAGCAGCGGTAAAGGCCTTGATGCCCGGCATGGAGCCGGTGGTGGGCATAAGCGTGGGGTAGGCGGAGCAAAGAAGGACACCGGCAACAGCCGCCAGCCCGGAGCCGATGGCAAAGGTTATGGAAATGGTGGAATTCACGCTGATTCCCATAAGCTGTGCGGCTCCCTTATCCTCGGATACGGCGCGCATGGCGGTCCCTGTCTTGGTTTTTGTGGTGAACAGAGTCAGCGCTATCATAATGACGATACAGGCCAGGACGGTGACGATGGTAACACCGGAAATGGTCAGCTGTCCGTCAAAAAGCTTCAAAGACCAGTTCCCTACGACGGAGGAGAAGGTCTTGGGGCTGGAACCCCAGATAAGAAGGGCGGCATTCTGCAAAAAGTAGGATACACCGATAGCTGTGATGAGTACGGCAAGGGAAGGTGCTTTGCGCAGAGGCTTATAAGCCAGACGTTCCACAACGATGCCCAGAGCGGTACAGACAACGATGGAAAGCAGGACGGATATAAAAGGGGAAAGGCCCAGATAGCTGGTGGTACAGAAGGATATGTAGGCCCCCACCATGATAACATCCCCGTGGGCGAAATTCAGCATTTTTGCGATACCGTAAACCATGGTATAGCCGAGTGCGATGATAGCATAGATGCTGCCCAGGCTGATGCCGCTGATCAGATACGATAAAAAGGTCATGGAATACACCTCGCTTTTTCTTGGTGTCGTTGGCCCAGGGCGACGGTCCGCGGGGCAGACAGCCGCCCTGCACCAACGACTTGATTAAGGAACCAGGGGTAACAGTCCGGATTTCCGGAACTGATACAACAAGGGAGCAACCTATCGTGGAATGATAGCGCGCTCCCTTGCGGCAGTTGAATTATGACGGATCCGTTATCTTACAGACCTACATAAGTACCGTTTTCGATAATCATACCCTTGGGGCTCTTGGAAACTGCACCGGTGGTATCCCAGGTTACGCCGTTGCCGGTAAGGCCGTCAAAGGTCAGGGAAGGGAAAGCCTGGATCATCAGGTCACACAGTTCTTCGGCAGTCTTATCCGCCGTTGCACCGGCGGCTTCGAGGGCGGCCTTGTAGGCATAAATACAGTCATAAGCATCTGCGGCAAACTGGTTGGGGACATCGCCGAACTGCTCTTTGTATTTGCTTACGAAGCTCTGGGTCTTTGCATCCTCTGCATCCGCATTGAAGGGGGTCAGCAGCATTACGCCTTCTGCCAGGGAGGTATCGAAGCCTTCCAGGGTCAGGATTCCGTCCATGCCGTCAACGCCGAATACGGTAGGAGTGTAGCCCATGTCGCTCGCCTGCTTGAGAATCAGGGAAGCGGGCTGATAATAAATAGGCAAGAACAAAAGATCTGCGCCTGCATTTTTAGCTTCTCCCAGCTGAACGGAGAAATCATTGGAGCTCGCATCCGTGAATGTGGTTGCGGATACGATTTCCAGCCCCTTGGTTTCCGCCTGGGCTTTGAATTTCTCATAAATTCCGCTGGAGTATACATCGTCGTTCCGGTAAATAACGGCAATCTTTGTACCCAACTGCTTTTCCGCTATGTAATCGGCGGAAGCGGTACCCTGGTTGGGATCCGCGAAACACATCTGGTATACGTTATCCTTTCCGTCGGTTACAGCCGTAGAGGATGCGGAAGGGGTCAGGGCAAAAATACGGTCTGCAAAATGCTCCGTGGAAATCGCTTCACAGGGCTTCGTGGTAACGGAACCGAGGGAAAGCTGGATTCCCCAGTCCTTCAGGGCATTGTATGCGGAAACCGCTTTTTCCGGGTCATTTTCATCATCTTCGTATTTCAGTTCAAACTGGATGGCTCCGCCTTCTGCATTGATTTCATCAACGGCAATCTGTGCGCCGTTTTTAACCGCATTTCCGTAAATGGCAGCAGCGCCTGTAAGCGGTGCAGTGCCGCCGATTTTAAATACACCGCCGGCAGCTGTGCTTCCTGCTGTGTCTGCGGCAGCGCTTTCGGTGGTATCCGCAGCAGCGCTGTCCGCCGCGTCGGTACCTGCCTGAACGGATTCCGCAGGGGCTGCCGGTGTCGTCTCAGCAGTGGCGCCTGTGTTACCGCAGCCCGCAAGGATACCGGTGCACATAACGGCAGCGCAGAAAATACTAAGTGCTTTTTTCATAATTAGTTCCTCCTCATATATTTAGTATGGTGAACAATTGTCTCTGACAGAAACACATCTGTCTTTCTGAACAATTTGGTTGTATTATACACCAGTTTCTATAGGTAGGCATAACTTTTTTGCATATTTTAATTTTTTCGGCATTTTTTCGGCTTTTAGGGTTGTATTTAGAAAGATTTTCGGCGATATGGCATGGGAAAGAGAAAAGATTGGATAATATTGGGCCTGAGTACCGTCCGTCCGGCCTAAAACGCAGCGGTACTGAGATAGCAAAAGGGATAAACGCAGCGGATAAACGGAATACTAGATGCAGGAAGGGCAGCGGGCGGAGGGCCATTTGGCCACTGCGAAGTTTGAGTATGTTATTGAAACATGAACGTATCTGGATAACGGGATCCCAGGGACAGGTGGGCCTTCTTTCGCCGTTCTGGATAATCTGATGCTCCGCCTTGACGGGATAGAACTGCCGGTTTCCCGGGAGACGGCGCGGAGGACTATAGGAAGCATACGTTCAGGGGAAGAGGATAAATGAGAAAAAAGAAAAAGAATCTGACGACGGTTATTTTTATTGCCCTTCTTTGCGGGGCTCTTACCGGTCTGGCGCTGAATCTGTGGATCCCGGCAGGGTATTTCCGGGATACGGTTATCATTGACGGTATTTTTTACGTGATTGGACAGGGGTTTATCCGCCTGATGCAGATGCTGGTGGTCCCTCTTGTATTCTGTTCTCTTGTCTGCGGCAGTATGGCCATAGGGGATGCCAAAAAGCTGGGCAGGGTGGGCGTGAAAACCATAGGTTTCTATCTGCTGACTACAGCGGTGGCTATCAGTGCGGCAATTTTCCTTGCCGGCCTGATTAATCCCGGTCTGGGGCTGGATCTGGAGAAAATACAGGGGACGGAAACCGCGGCTGCGGAAAAAACAAACTTTGTGGATACGGTTTTGCATATAATTCCCACCAATCCCCTGGAGGCTTTGGCGAAGGGGGAAATGCTGCCGATTATCCTTTTTGCCCTGATTCTGGGAGTCATCCTGGCTCACCGGGGAGAAAAAGCGTATACGGTTTCTTCCTTTTTCAGCCAGTTTAATGATATAATGATGGATATGACGATGGGCGTTATGACGCTGGCTCCCGCAGGGGTGTTTTGTCTGATTGCCAGAACATTTGCGGGCCTGGGACTAGATGCGTTTGTCCCTCTGCTGAAATATATGCTTGCCGTTTTTCTTGCATTGGCCGTACAGGGGCTTGTGGTGTATCAGGTGCTCCTGAAACTGTTTACGGGGCTGAGCCCGATCCGGTTCCTGCATAAATTTGCCCCCGTGATGGCTTTTGCTTTCTCCACCGCCACCTCCAATGCCGCCATTCCCCTTTCCATTGATACCCTTCATAAAAAAATGGGAGTGAGCAAGAAAATATCCTCCTTCACAATCCCTCTGGGCGCCACCATCAATATGGACGGTACGGCGATCATGCAGGGAGTCGCGGTGGTATTTGCGGCGCAGGCCTTCCATATACAGCTGTCTGCAGCGGATTTCCTGACAGTAATAGCCACCGCCACCCTTGCTTCCGTGGGAACGGCAGGTGTGCCAGGCGTGGGTCTGATAACCTTGTCTATGGTATTTCAATCCGTTGGGCTGCCTGTGGAGGCTATCGGCCTGATTATGGGGATTGACCGGATTCTGGATATGACAAGGACCGCAGTCAATATCACAGGGGATGCGGTATGCACTACAATTGTGGCGAAACAGGACGATGCGGTGGATGTGGATGTTTTCAACAGAAAGGATGCCGGGGATCCCATGCCGGACAGACGCCGGCGGGAAGGCAGATAAGGCTTGCTTTCAGAAAAAGAAACCGCTATGATGATAGGAGGAAAATGAAAATGAAATTTGAAGAACTGACGGATATTGCTTACCGGACATTAAATCCCAGGGAGCTGTCGGAAGGTGCCAGTGCCGGAAGCGTGGCGGCTGCTCTGCTTACGGATCAGGGGAATGTATACAGGGGTGTTTGTATCGATACACCCTGTTCCATGGGCTTTTGTGCGGAGCACGCGGCGATTGCGGCTATGGTTACCGCGGGGGAAAGCCGGATAGTAAAACTGGTGGCAGTGAACCGGGAGGCAGGGATTGTACCGCCCTGCGGACGGTGCCGGGAATTTATGTACCAGATCAACCATGCAAATCTGGACTGCCGGATACGGCTGAAGGATAAGGAGCTTACGCTGGAGGAACTTTTGCCGGAACGGTGGGAATGAATGTAAAATATCCCGCGGCAAGCCGGCGGGAATAAAAAGGAGAGGGTATGGTAAAATGAAAAGTGCGGTATTTTACGGAAAACATGAGGTAAGGGTTGAGGAGCATGCACTGCCGCAGACAGGTCCGGAGGAAGTGCTGATTCAGGTGAAAGCCTGCGGGGTATGCGGAACGGATGTACATATTTATGAAGGGGACAAGGGCGCTGCGGAAGTGACGCCGCCCACCATATTGGGGCATGAATTTTCCGGCGTGGTGGTGAAAACAGGAGAACGGGTCACCGGTTTCCGGGAAGGGGACAGAGTCTGCATCGATCCCAACTGCTACTGCGGAGCCTGCGAGGCATGCAGAAACGGTGCCGCTCATTTCTGCGGACACATGATAGGATACGGGACTACGGTAAACGGCGGTTTTGCGGAATATTGTGCCGTGAATTACCGGCAGGTTTACCGGCTGGGGGATAAAACCACTTTTGAACAGGGAGCCATGGCCGAGCCTGTGGCCTGCTGTCTGCACGGACTGGATATGTGCGAAATCAGGCCCGGCCACCAGGTTGTGGTCATAGGGGGCGGTATGATCGGGCTTCTTATGGTTCAGCTGGCAAAGCTGGCCGGGGCGGCTAAGGTCGCTCTGCTGGAGCCGGTGGAAGGGAAAAGAGAAGTGGGAAGGAAGCTGGGAGCCGATATCTGCATTGATCCGATCCATGAGGATGTGAAAGCGGTTCTTGAAGGGGCCGGAATGACCTGGGTGCAGACGGTTATTGAGTGTGTGGGACGCCCGTCCACTATCGAACAGGCAATTGCTATTGCAGGGAAGAAAGCGGTGGTGATGATGTTCGGGCTGACGAAGCCGGAAGAAACGGTTTCTATAAAGCCCTTTCAGATATTCCAGAAGGAGCTTGTGCTCAAGGCATCTTATATCAATCCGTACACCCAGAAGAGGGCGCTTGATTTGATCGATTCCGGCCGTCTGGATGTGAGCAGCATGATATATGACGTCTGCGGCCTGGAACAGCTGGAGGATATCCTGAGCCGTCCGCAGCTGCGGGCAAACGGCAAATATATTATAGCTCCTGATAAATAAAACAACCCGCCTGCAATGCTTTCTGCGTGAAGAAGAATCTTGCAGAAGCCATGCGGGCGGGATTTTTTCCCTTTGATGAAAGGGAGAGGGATACGAATGTAAGCATTCAATTTGTCTTAACGGCCGCGAACGAATCAGTCGTAGATAGATTCCGACTCCCATTCCAGGATTTTTCCGGTTGCGGCATCAATATCAAATTCATATTTAATCTCGTTATATACTATTTTGATTTCATATTTCATTCTTCCGTCGTCATAATCGGTTTTCAGTCTCAGATTGCTTTCCGTTGCGCCGGGCACCTGCTCCAGCGCTATTTTTTTAGCGTCCGCTTCACTGATGGATCCGGCAGGAGCGGCCGTATTTGCATTGCCCGTACCCGTGTTCTGATGATGATCGTCGTCCAATTCCGTATCAAAGCTGCGGATGGTTCCTGTAACAGCATCGATATCATAATCGTATTCGGTATTTCCCGCATAGAATTTCACTTCATATTCCACTACGCCGTCATCGGAGTCCAATTTCAGCTTAAAATAAGAAATATCTTCGTCTTTCAAACCGGCATGTTCCAGAGCGATTTTTTTGGCCTCCGCTTCGCTGATGTAGGCTGTCTGCCCGCCGGTCTGTGTATTGCCTGCCAGGGCCTGTGCGGAAGCGCCTCCGGCTGCAATAGGAACCGTTTCGCCTGCTGCAGGCAGTGCGTCGTCATTTTTGCTTTCTGTGACCTGCAGGTTGGAAGCCGATGCGCCGGCGGCAAGGGATTCCTGCGTGGATGTAATCTGCTGTGTTACTAAATCCTGGGAATCCTGACTGCCGCAGGCAGTGAGCAGTGCGGCGGATAAGCCAAGAGCGGGAAGCAGGATATATAAATTTCTTTTCATAACATGTTTCTCCTTTCGGGTGTTTCCTTTTGATGAGATAAGGATAACGCGTCAAGATTAAAAGAAGATTAAAAATAAAAAAGATGCCGGCGGATAATCATATTAAAATGATTTCCATAGCCGGCATCCCTTTGCGTGCGGTCAGAAGCGGGACCACCTTACGCATCTGCGTATCGTCCTGAACCGTTCCCCCAATTCCCGCTGCGGGATATCTGACTTATAGGATTCGCTGTATAACCTGTGTAAGTATTTCGCACTTATACTCATCATCCATATCGGAAGAGGACAGGAGATTTTGTATAATTTCCAGCTTAGTCACGCCGGTATCCTTTGTCTGGGGCTTCGTGGCCTCCAGCATTTTCTGAAGTAACTCAATCATACACTGGTTGGTCCGTTCCCTGTTTTCCACCACATTGCTGATTGCCATGGCGGTGTCACCTTCTGCGTGTTCCAGCTGTCCCAGGGCATCCCTGATATACCGGGAATCATCCATGATCTGATCGATTTTACGGATGATATAAGACATATCGGGTTCTGCATCCGTTCCGGCAGCTGCGGTTTCCCGTACCTGTTCTTTCTGGGAAGTCTGGTTTAAAATATCTTTTACGTTCATAAAATCACCCTCCGTAATATCCGGCGGGCACGCAAGGCAGATGGTAGTCTCATTGACGAAGCGTGCCCTGCCGTTCTTAACAAGACCTCTGGCACGTTTGGGCCAGGTGGCTTCATATACATTTCCCTGCGCATCAATTACAGATATGTTTTTTATAATGGGTGCCCTCCCCCCTGTCTGATGCCTCATGCTGTGTTTTTTTATATGGGTGTCTCCCCCTGCCCTTTCATTATACTTCCTCGGCTACCCTCCTGTAAAGCCGTTTCCCAGGAAAAGGTAAAAGCAGTTCCTTCACCGGGCGTGCTTTCCACACGGATGGTTCCGCCGTGAGCTTCGGTAATCCATTTGACCATAGGCAGCCCCAGTCCGGCCCCTTCCCTTTCGCCGGAACTTCTGGCGGGATTCACCTGGTAAAAACGTTTCCATATCTTATCCAGTTTATCCTTCTCAATGCCGATACCGTTGTCGGATACCGAACCGGTAATGCGGCTTCCGTCGCTGGTGAGCGTGATCCGGGTCGTTCCGTTTTCCCTGCCGTAGGTAATACTGTTGGATAGCAGATTGATGAAAAGACGCATCATCATGGTTTCATCGCCGCGGAAAAGGATATCCGGCTGAATATGGGTTTCCAGGGTGATCCCTTTGGCGGCGGCTATGCTTTTTTGGTCTTCGGCTGTGATTTCCGCCAGTTCACTCAGGTTCAGCAGTTCATAATGGAGCTTCTGGGTTCCCTTATCTGCGCGGGCCAGGGTGAGCAGTTGGGAAATAAGGGAGGACATTTTCCGGGACTGGCCGGCAATGGTACGGACGCAGTCCTGTACCTCAGAAGGAGAGGTATCCTCCTGCAATGCATATTCGCATTGGGAAAGGATGACCGTAACCGGGGTGCGCAGCTCATGGGAAACATCGGAAGTGAACTGCTTTTCGTTTTCAAAGGATTCCTCCAGTTTGTCCATCATCCGGTCAAAGGTATGAGCCATTTTATGTACCTCATCCTTTCCGGATCCCAGCCGGATGCGCCGGGATAGATCGCTGCCTTCGCTGATTTTCCGCGCGGTATCCGTCATAGCTGCCAAAGGGGCCAGGGTGCGGCGGATAATAAAATAACCTCCTGCGGCGATGCAGAGGACAAAAAAGGGGAGAAAAACAAGGGCCAGCCGTACGACTGTCTGAAGCGCGGCATCCGTCTGGGTCTGGGAGGCGATACCCCGTACCCACAGGTTGCCGTACCCTTCTATTTTCTGGCAGTAATCATAGACATACCAGAGGGTCTGGCCGGAATCCACCTGCTGGATTTCATCCATAACCAGTACGGGAGCTCCGTTGAAAAGGGAGGGGATTCTTCCGTACAGCAGTTTTCCCCCGGTATCGTATACCGAGATATAGATTCCTTCCCCCAGAAAATTGATATCGTTATCAAATTCCAGCACACCATCCTCATAATCGATCTCATGAAAGCTTCTGGTTACAGTGTCCTTAAGCCGGAGGCGGGCATTGGAAAGGAGCCTGCTGTTGCTGATATA
The DNA here is from genome assembly GCA_900548905.1 of uncultured Lachnospiraceae bacterium. Classification (GTDB taxonomy): domain Bacteria; phylum Bacillota; class Clostridia; order Lachnospirales; family Lachnospiraceae; genus Eisenbergiella. The sequence goes on from URMK01000014.1 coordinate 112,627, forward strand.
AATAAGCAGCCAGAGGATTCCTATTACAAGAAGGGTCATAAATAAGGTATACCACAGAGTGATTTTCAGTTTGATTGACAGATTCTTCATAGGTTTCAGGCCTCTTTCAGCACATAGCCCGCACCCCGTACCGTATGGATCAGTTTCGGGGTAAAGCCGTCGTCGATTTTCTTCCGGAGATACCGGATATATACGTCCACCACGTTCGAGCCGCCTTCATAGTCGTAATTCCATATGTGCTGTTCTATTTTTTCCCGGGAAAGGACGATTCCCTGATTGCAGACAAGGTATTCCAGTATGGAAAATTCTTTGGAGGACAAGGTGATGGCTACGTCATCACGAAAGGCCGTCCTGGCATCGCAGTCCACAGTCAGGTTGGCGATCCGGTAGCAGTTATCGGACCGGCCTCCTTCCCTGCGCAGCATGACCCGGATACGCGCCAGCAGTTCCTCAAAAGCAAAGGGCTTTACCAGATAATCGTCGGCGCCGGAGTCCAGGCCGGCAACCCTGTCACGGACACTGTCCCGGGCAGTGAGCAGTAAAACAGGGGTTTTGTTCCCCGCAGAGCGCAGCTTCTGCAATACCTCAAGGCCGCTGACCCGGGGCATCATTATGTCCAGGATAATGGCATCATATTCGGCCATGGCAAGGAAATCCAGGGCCTCCTGCCCGTCCGGGCAGGAATCCACGGAATAGTGGTTCTTCTGCAAAGTTTTGGTAATGACCTGGTTTAAATCTTTTTCATCCTCAGCAATCAGTATACGCATGACAGTCTCCTCCGTAACAGTATGGTCATTTTACTGTAAGAACATGAAAATAACATTAAAAAAAGGCAAGGGTTACGTATTTTTATAATTATCAGAAAGTATACCATATTTGCCGTTGTTCAGCCATGCATGCTTATAGTGAGGAAGGAAAATATTTTTCTTGACAGAAATAACTGTAACTATTATAATTACAGTATAAAATGAAAAGGAGGCACTATATGAGGAACGGAATAAAAAGGACAATAGTGGTTATTCTTATTACCGGAGTCCTGGCAGGCGTGCTCACAGCCTGCGGGAACCGCAGTGAAAATACGGAAACAGTACAGGAGGAAGCAATGAAAGGGGAATATCATAAAATAACAGCGGAAGAAGCAAAAAACAGAATGGATTCCGAGGATACTATTATCATTCTGGATGTGAGAACACAGGAGGAATATGAGGAAAGCCATATTCCGGGAGCTATCCTGATACCGAATGAAAGCATAGGAACGCAAAAGCAGGAACTGCTGCCCGATATGGACCAGGAAATCCTTGTGTACTGCCGCAGCGGAAACCGCAGCGCCCAGGCGGCAAAAAAGCTGGTGGAAGCAGGGTACACACAGATTTATGATTTTGGCGGAATTATGGACTGGCCGTATGAAACGGAAAGCGGAATAGAATAGTAACAGGGCACAAAGCGCTGTCTGAACGGATATGTAACTCAAACTTCGCAGGAGCAAAATGGCCTTCCGCCCGCTGGCAGAGCGGTG
>URMK01000015.1 GCA_900548905.1 uncultured Lachnospiraceae bacterium
CCGCCATGTCCGCCGGAACCACCCTGCCCGCCGGAACCGCCGTGCCCGCCAAAGCCGCCGTGCCCGCCAAAGCCGCCGTGCCCGCCGAAGCCGCCGTGCCCGCCGAAGCCGCCGTGCCCGCCAAAGCCGCCATGTCCGCCGAAGCCGCCGTGCCCGCCAAAGCCGCCGTGCCCGCCGAAGCCGCCATGTCCGCCGAAGCCGCCATGTCCGCCGGAACCACCCTGCCCGCCGAAGCGTACCCGCAAGCCAAGGCCTATTTGTACAACTAAGCCGTGTCCGCCGGAACCCTGCTGCTCCAAACCTTCCTGCTGCAGGAATAGTTCATGCGGTTGTCCGTTAAAACCGCTATGTCCAGAAAAACCCTCCTGTGAAGATAAATAGGAGCAGATTGTGAGGTGAGCCGGATCTTGTTTGCGTGTTCCTGCCGCCATCCGTATGCCCGTATCAGCCGGTTTCAAAATATCGGCGTTACATGTGCACTTTGTAAAAGTCTCTAAAAGTCTGCAAAAACCTGTTGACTTGGAGTTAGGTCACGATGGTATGATAAGAAAAAAGGTGAAAAATACGTTATCAGAGAGAAAGGCAGGCGGCCAGCCATGACAATTGCAGAAGTGAGCAGAAAATATGAGATGACGGCGGATACGCTGAGATATTATGAACGTATCGGCCTGATTCCGCAGGTGCCCAGGAATAAAAGCGGGATCAGGGATTACGATGACAATTCCTGCCGTTGGATCGAATTAATGAAGTGTATGCGCGGAGCGGGAGTGCAGATTGAAGCGCTGATAGAATATGTTTCCCTGTTCCAGCAGGGAGATTCCACCATCAATGCCAGAAAAACGCTGCTTATCGAGCAGCGCGATCAATTACTGGCCAGAATGGAAGAAATGCAGAAATCCCTGGATAGGCTGAACCAGAAAATAGATCATTATGAACAGGGACTCATGCAGGCGGAGAAAAAACTGCGTCAGTAGGCCGGTGCACCATCCGGTCGGTAACTATGGCGACAGTACGGCACCAGAGTGTGCTGTACGCTTCACGAAGTCAGGCATAGATCTGGAAGAAAGCAAGCTGCAGATAGGGTTATATACAGGAAGGGCCGGTTATACGACGGTCCTTCCTGTTGTTTTTTCTGCTGCAACCGTCGGAACAGAAGCAGGGGTTATTGCCCGAAAACAGAATACCCGTTTTTTCCCTGTTTTTAGTCTGATATAGAGCCGTATCCGCATTTTTGTACAGAGAATCGTAATCAGTTCCGGCGGCGGAATAGTGTGCGATGCCGATACTTACGGACATATTCCGGCAGGAACCGCGGTAACGGCAGGTCTGTCTGAGAGAGGAAACCAGCAGCTCTGCTTTTTCTCTGATCCATTCCATATCGGATGCCGGTCAGATTGTTTCCTTCAAAGAGATCCACCGTTTCGTACCTGGTATGCTCCGAGGAGATTTCTATGGTCCCCTCGTCATTGACAAGATATGCATTGACACCGAAATCCTTCTGATACTCCTTTAACAGGGACTGAAGATAGTCCGCACGAAGCCCGACGCCGACGATCCCGATGGTGTTATCCTCCGTATCTTTTATCCGGCAGTTTACAAAAATGGTTATATCGTTATTGGCATTGCTGGCTTCATCATTGTCCACATGGAGAGAATAATCCGCAGTCGCTTCCAACATTGTGTAGTACCATATGTTTTCCGGAGCGGCGCTGTCCTCCTCCCTATGCCCTTCTTCCCGGGCAAGATAATTTTTCAGGAAGCTGTCATTCGCCATAGCAAGAGATACATTAACCGGTTTCGTAAATACGGGGGCGTATCCGGCCTGTTCTTTTCTTTTTGTTGCTGGCCTGCAGCGGCCCGTTGTATAATAGAGAAAAATAGGCGGCAGGGAGAGCAGTAACCGGTTGCCGGAGCAGGCGGGGCAGGATATGAAGGTAAAAATCCAGGTGAAAAAAATAGGGAAAAACCGCAATGATATTGTACCGGTTATTTATGATTATCCGGAAACGACGGACACTGTCCGGAAACTTCTGGAGGAAACGGTGCGGATAAATCGGAAAGAATACGGAGAAAGGCGGAAGCATACGGAGGTGGAAGCCGTCCTTTCCGGAGGAAACATAGAGGAACAGGCTGGCGGCGGTAAGGTAACCTTCGGTCTTTCCCGCAAGGATAAGGTGCCGGAATTCAGGGAGGCCGTGGAAAATGCCTGGCAATGCTTTGAAGACGGGATAGCGGTGGTATTCCTGGACGGGAAACAGCTGGAGCGTCTGGAGGAAAAGCTGGAACTCAGGGAGAACAGTGAGCTTGTTTTTGTGAGAATGACAATGCTGGCAGGCAGAATGTGGTAAGTTCGGAAGGAGAGGAAAAGGGATGGAATACAGTTATCAAAGCAGGCAGAAGCTGATGGAAGCCTACAGGGAAAAATGGAAAAAAAAGTTGTTTCTTGCTTCCGGAGAAACCAAAGAGGCAGTGGAGGAAATAGAAAAATTTGGGCAGTACAGGCAGGAATTCTCCCCGTTTCTGGAGAAAGCGGAAGAAAAGCTGCGTGAGGGGACATATCTGACGCTTTCCGATTTTATGCGTAAAAACTATAAAAAGCTGACGGAGCTTTATACGGGAAAGGAGTTTGCCGGGGATTTTTATTATATTATCGATAAGCTGAACCAGTTTCCCTATTCCTACAGCATTTACCGCAGAACCGTGCGTACCAAATCTTATTTTCCATCCCTGGAGCATGTATTCCGTCTGCTGTATGCCTACAAGGTGCTGCAGTTTTATGAATGCAGCCTGGAGGATTATCTCCTGGACCGGCTGCCGGAAGAAAAGCTGGACTTCAAAAGGAATCCGGCTTACGGTTTTACCATGCAGTGTCTGGATGATATGATCGCGGCCAGGATAGACAGGGGGGATGAGACGGTAAAAGCGGCGGCTGAAAATGTGCTGCTAAGCGATAACAATACCGCCGTAATCACGGTGGACTGGATAAGGGGGATCGTAAAAAGCTCCTGTGCGTCCCTTCACCGTCTCCTTTCGGATTTCCTGCTGGCCGCCAGGCTTCAGGAAGGAATCAGACAGGCGGTCTGTGAAAACGCGGACTGCGGGACAATAGAGGCTTTCCGGACAATTTTTGCCGCGGTATGTGATAATAATCTGATCCGTTTTGCCTCCGTTAAAAGGGCGGTGGCAACCTGGACCGGTATCTGCGATGTGGAAAATGCGGATCGGATATCGGAGAAGATGATAACCCTCATGGAAGCTTCTCTTACCGATCCGGAGGCGGCGCGGGCATATATCGCTTCCAATGACAGCATTCGGATTGCCGTGGGCCTCTGGACACTGGCTTTTTATGAACTGCAGGATGCCATCGGGGTGATGGGAGAATTCCTGGAGCACGGAACCAGAAACCAAATCCTTACCATGTCCTATTTTAACCGCACTCTGGAATGGGATGCCTTTACCGGAGTCACGGCCAAAAAAGCGGTTATGCAGTTCTCATCGGATCCGGAAATGATCGCGGCTTTTATGCCCACCTATCTGAGCAGCGCGGAACGGTATGTCAGTTATGCGCTGGGCGGCCGTCAGCCCGGAAACGGTGAAGAAAGACAGTATCGCCCCATTCCCGCCGGCTGGCTGTTTGACAGCCGCGGGGAGGCTCTTGCCCACTACGGGGTGCTGAAGGATATCGTGGAGAGCATGAAGAAAAAAGTGTTGGAGTTTGCACCCTGTGTGTTTCCCTGGTACCGGGTGGAACTCACAAGGGGGCAGCTTATTAAACGAATGTGTGTAATTGCTTATTCCCTTGGGGATTCCGGCCTCATAGAAGAAGCCGCCGCAAAAGTGATGGAAATCGACATCAGCGGTTCTTATGATAGCAGGGCGAAATGGGTGGAGCTGCTGCTTCACAGCCCGGAAAATGAACACCAGAAGGAACTTCTGCTTTCTTTTCTGGCAGATAAGGAAACGATGACCAGAAAGACGGCATTCCGGCTGGCGGAGGAACTGGAGCTGTCCGACGGGGATTACCGGCAGATAGAAGCGTTCTTGAAATATAAGAAAGGGGATATCAGACAAAATGTCCTGAAGCTTCTGGAAAAACAGAGCGATAAGGGGCTGGAGGAATCGGTGAGGCGCCTGCTTTCTTCTTCCTCGGAGGAGATGCGCGAGGGCGGCCTGACTTTGGTGAGAGAGGCCCGGATCAGCGGAAGACCGGAAGCCGTGCAGACAAGCCTGGCGGAGGAAGCCGGAAAGCTGGAGGGAAAATCGGATAAGGAACAGATCCTTTTAGAGGAAATCACAGGAGAATCCGCCTCAAGCCGGATATTGGAAACAGAAGGGTACGGCCTGTACCGTAAAGATGTGGTTCCTGCGGTCTTGGAACCGGCGGCGGGCCGTGAGAACCTGCAGGCCTTTTTCCGGGCGGATGTCCGAAAGCTGGAAGGGATCGTACGCAGCCTGTTTGCGTTTCTGGATGAAAATGCCGGACTGGAGTATAAAGCCGCCAACGGCTATGAGATGCTTTTGGGGAATCATCTGGTCATGAGCAGCAGCGATACCTCCCTGCCTTTCGCGGATCGTTATCCGTTTAAAGAGCTGTGGGTCCGTTTCTATGAGGAACATATAGGGGATCCCCATCTGGTCAAGCTTCTGCTGCTGGCATGGAACAACGGGACGGGAAGCGGCGTAAATGTGAAAAATCAGGAAATCCTGCTGGGTTATCAGAAAAAGCTTTTGGGAAATATCGGGGAATTCCGGATTCCGCAGAAGCAGGGTGACCGGCCTGGATATGGAAGCAGTGCTTATACGGTGCTGACTATTCTGAACAGCATGTACGAGGATATGCAGTGGAGGCCGGCCGCCCTGGAACTGGCCGCCCTGCTTGCGGAAGAGATCCCTGCCAAGGATTTGTGGTATAAAAAAGAGAAAGATACCCGCTATTATTATGTGTCGGATCCCGGGGAATTTGCCCTGACGGATATTCCTGCCGTGAACGGCCTGCTCCGTCCATTGTCGGGATGGAGGACAGAGCAGGAATTTAAAGAAGGATTCTCCGCCCTGTACCGTCTGGATCAGCTTTTTGACTATAATGCCCATAATGGCAGCGGAAATGCTTATTCGTATAACCGGAATTCCCGTACCCTGCTGACCATTTATGAGTATGTTTTGGCGTTCCGGCTGGACCTTATCCCGGCAGATACGGTTTACCGGGCCGCATTTGAAACAATTGGCCTGCGTGCCGGCCTGGAAGATCTGTCCCGGCTGGTTTCCGAGCATTTACAGCCATACGAGAGGAACAGACTTTCCGCTTACCTGTCAAAGGAGGAGCTTGCGGAAGAAAAAGTAAATCCGGAGAACCCTTTTGTAAAACAGGGAAGGGCGTTTTTCTTCCGGATTACCGATACGATTCTGGATGTGGAAGTAAAGCGCGGGGATCTTCCCACGGTATTTTCTGCCAGCATATCCTCTATCAAGCGTATTTACGGGATGGATCGCATGATAGAGATTCTGAAGGCTCTGGGAAATGACAAGCTGGATCGGACTGCCTACTATTATTGGTCGGGGAGCAGGACGGGGAAAAAGGAATGCTTAAGCTATCTGCTACAGATATGCTATCCCCTGGAGGGAGAGGATGCCGGAAAGCTGAAGGAACTGCTGAGGGGGACGAAAATAAAAGAACAGAAACTGATCGAAACAGCCATGTATGCGCCGCAGTGGCTGGATATCATAGAGGAATATCTGGGCTGGCCCGGGCTGAAAAGCGGCTGCTATTATTTCATGGCCCACATGAACGAGAGATTCGATGATAAAAAGAAAGCAATGATAGCCCGGTATACCCCGCTTACACCGGAAGAACTCAATAACGGCGCTTTTGATGTGAATTGGTTTGAGGAAGCCTATTCCCTGCTGGGGGAAGAGCGGTTCGGCAGATTGTATGATGCCGCCAAATATATATCCGACGGAAGCAAGCATGCCCGGGCGAGGAAATATGCGGATGCGGCTCTGGGGCGGGTAACTGCGCAGGAGCTGGAGCCGGCAATCCGGGAGAAACGGAATAAGGATCTGCTGATGAGCTATGGCCTGCCGCCTGTGCAGGGGAAACGTGAGATGCCCCGCCGCTATGAATTTCTGCAGCAGTTCCTGAAGGAAAGCAGGCAGTTCGGAGCGCAGCGCCGGGCCAGCGAGTCCCTCGCCGTGTCGGTGGCTATGAAAAATATGGCTACCAAAGCGGGGTATGCGGATGTGACCCGTTTAACCCTTGCCATGGAAACGGAACTGGTAAAGGAGTATCGTGTTTTCTTTGAGAAAAAGGAAGAGGACGGCGTTTTCCTGTGCCTTTATGTGGATGAAAACGGAAGACCGTCCATTATGGCCGAAAAAGACGGAAGGCCCCTGAAAACCGTACCGGCCAGGCTGAAAAAGAATGCGTACTATCTGCAGTTGAAGGAAATCCACACGAAGCTGAAAGAACAGTATGCCAGATGCGTCAAAATGTTTGAACAGGCTATGGAAGAGCGGGAGGCTTACCGATATGAGGAACTGCAGGCGCTTCTGTGTAATCCGGTAATAGCGCCGGTGGTGCGGAGTCTCGTATTTATCGGCGATAGCCCGGCAGACCCGGCCGATTGTCCGGTATCCGGTTTTATAAGAGAGGATGGCATGACCGGCTGGGAAAAGGAACGTGCGCTCCTCCGGGGAGAAGATATGCTGCGTGTGGCCCATCCGTTTGACCTCTATGAGCTGGGCTGCTGGGAAGAATACCAGAAGCTTTTGTTTGCGGAAGGGCTCAGGCAGCCCTTTAAACAGGTATTCCGCGAGCTGTACGTAAAACTTCCGGAGGAACTGGACAGAACCCATTCCCTTATGTTTGCCGGAAATCAGATCCAACCTGCCAAAACGGCTGCCTGCCTGAAATCCAGGCGCTGGGTGGCGGATTATGAGGAAGGGCTTCAGAAAATTTATTATAAAGAGAATATTATCGCCCATATTTATGCCCAGGCAGACTGGTTTTCGCCCAGTGAAGTGGAAGCGCCCGCTTTGGAATGGGTGGAGTTTACCCACAGGAAAACCTTTGAGGGCATTCCAATAAGGGATATTCCTGCCGTCGTCTATTCCGAGGTTATGCGGGATGTGGATTTGGCGGTAAGTGTGGCCCATGCGGGCGGAGTGGATCCGGAGACCAGCCATTCCACCGTGGAAATGAGGAAAGCGATTGTGGAATATAATCTGCCTCTTTTCGGTATATCCAATGTTACCCTGGAGGGAAGCCATGCCCTTATAAAGGGCAGCAGGGCCGCCTATAGCATTCATCTGGGAAGCGGTGTGATCCACCGGAAGGGAGGGCATCAGATTCAGGTACTGCCCGTCCATTCCCAGAGCAGGGGCAGGCTGTTCCTTCCCTTTCTGGATGAGGACCCCAAGACGGCGGAAATCATGTCCAAAATTGTATTGTTTGCACAGGATGCCAAGATAAAGGATCCTTATATACTGGATCAGATACAGGCATAACAGGAGTTATTCATGGAAAGTAAGGATCTGATAATATATACCAAAGAATATCCGGCAAGAGAGGCTGTATATTCGGATTTCCCGGACAATATGCGCCCGGAGCTTGCCGCATATCTGGAGAGCCGGGGGATCCGCAGGCTATACTGCCATCAGGCGGAAATGTTTGAAAAAGCACAGGAAGGGAAAAACCTTGTGATCACCACCTCCACCGCCAGCGGAAAGACACTGAGCTTCCTGCTGCCGGTGCTTCAGGAAATCCTGAAAAATCCCCAGGCCAGAGCCATTTTCATTTATCCGACCAAGGCGCTGGCAGCGGATCAGTACCGGGCGATTCTGCCGGTAGTGGAATATTTTGGGGAAAACCGGATAGCGGCCGGGGTTTATGACGGAGATACGCCGGCGGGCGAAAGGAGCAGAATCCGGAAACATGCGAATTTGATTCTGACAAACCCGGAAATGCTCAACAGCGCGTTTCTTCCCAACCACAGCAGATATGGATTTGATTTCATTTTCAGCAATCTTAAGTTTGTGGTGATTGACGAGCTGCATACCTACCGGGGTGCCTTTGGCTCCCACCTTGCCAATGTGTTCCGGCGCCTGGAACGGGTATGCAGATATTACCGTTCCTCCCCCAGGTTCCTGTGCAGTTCTGCCACTATAGCCAATCCGGCGGAGCTTGCGGGAGAGATTTGCGGACAGGATTTTACCCGGATTTCCAGGGACGGATCGCCCGCGGGGCCGCGGACATATGTGTTCCTGCAGCCGCCCGTAATCAAGGGAAAGGATGGGAGAAGCTACGGACAGGTCTCATCCACGGAGGTAGCTTCCCATTTGCTTGTGCAGATGGCGGAAGCGGAGAGAAGCTTTATTGCATTTACCAAATCCAGGAGAAATGTGGAGGTGGTTTTGAAGGAGGCTTCGGATATCCTGGAAGCGGAAGGCGGGCAGGGAGCGGGCAGAGGGGATAAAATATCCGGTTACCGGGGAGGTTATACACCTGCGGAGCGTAAGGAAATTGAAAATAAAATGGTGTCGGGAGCCTTGACGGGCCTGATATCCACCAATGCGCTGGAACTGGGAATCGATATCGGTAAAATTGAGTCCGCGGTACTGGTTGGTTACCCCGGCACCAGAGCCTCCTTCTGGCAGCAGACGGGGCGGGCCGGAAGAAGCGGGAAAGGCTGTATGAACTATCTGATTCTGGAAAATCTTCCGTTTGACCAGTACATTGCTGTAAACCCCGACTGGCTGTTCGGCGGCGGAAGCGAAACCGCCATCGTGGATAAGAACAACCTGCTCATTGAGTTGGCCCATATCCGGGCGGCAGCAGCGGAAATACCCCTGACGCTGGATGATATCGCTCTGTTCCCGGATTTGGGGGAGGCTATACCGGTGCTGCTGAAGGTGAAAGAGGTGGACGGCCGGGACGGAAGGTTTGCCTGGTCGGGTGGAGCATTTCCCGCAGGGGATTTCAGCCTGCGTAATATTGATAAGGCCAGATACAAGCTGATCAACCGTGAAAACGGCAGGGTCATTACGGAGATGGACGAGATGCAGGCCTTCCGGGAAATCCATGAGGCCGCAGTATATATGCACGATGGTGTGCAGTACCAGGTGAGCGATCTGAACCTGGAAACCAGAACTGCGTGGGCAGAGCCTTTTTACGGAAACTACTATACGGTCCCGGGCGGAGGGACGGAAATTTCCGTCATACGCAGCAGCCGGGAAACGGAATACCGGCGGACACGCATATCCTTCGGGGATGTCAATGTGCATACCATGATTTCCATGTACCGGAAGCTGCAGTTCCATAACCATCAGAATCTGGGATTTGAACAGCTGCCGGCGCCTCTTTCCAAGGATTTCGATACGGAAGGCGCCTGGATTGCCATTCCCGATAATGTGGCGGCTGTTTACCGGAGACTGATGCAGGTGAAGGAGGATGGCAAAATTGTCAGGAACAATCATTTTGAAGGCCTCGCCTATGCCCTTAAAAACGCAGCCATGATGGTAACCATGACGGAAAGAGAGGATATAGGGACGGCAATGACCGGCCATTTGGGCGGCGGGGAGTGGGATCCTGCCCTCTGGCAGGACGGGGATCTGCCGCCTGGAGAGGAAACGGCCCTTTTTTTCTATGACCAGTATGCCGGCGGGCTTGGCTATGCGGATAAAATTGCGGATTTTATTCCGCAAATTGTAGAAAATGCAGCCACCCTGGTATCCGGCTGTCCCTGTGCGGACGGCTGCGCCGCCTGTATCGGCGACCACTGGCTGGATAAAAAGCTGGTCCTGTGGGGACTTAAAAACCTTCTGGAGGAATCGGATCCGCCTGCGGGCATTCCTTGGAACCGGCCACGGGAAAGACCCGTTTTCCAAAAGCCGTTTGTGCTGAAGAAATTGGAAAAGCCTGAAAATTGGAAGGAGTTCTGCCTTTATCTGCAGGAAAAGGGAGATCCCTTTTCCGCCTTCCTGCATACGGTGCCAGGAGTCGTTCTGGAAGGAAATACCTTGTGCCTTTGCACCGTCCTTCCCTTTTACCGGGAGTGGATTATGGAAGAAAATAATTACCGCAGCCTTTTGAATATCTTCCGTTATTATACCCAGGCCCCCGGAAACCTAAAGCTGGAGATACGGCTGGAAGAAAGGGAAGACGGAGAAGAACGCAGAACTATTCAGAAAAAGCTGGAAAAAGGAGTGTTCCATGGGTGAATTTGTAATGCCTGTGTTTCTTAACGAATATCAGAAAAAGGCGGTGCTGGATGACAGCAGCGCCTGCCTTGTCAATGCCAATGTGGGAAGCGGGAAAACCACGGTGCTGACAGTGAAAATAAAATATATTCATGAAACTGCGCATATAAGCTACCGGGATATGGTGGTTCTTACCTTTACGAACAAAGCGGCAAAGGAGATCCGGGATAGGCTGGCGGCCTCCGAAGAAGACTCTCTTCTGCCGGACATGCGGTATTTCGGCACCTTTCACAGTGTGGCGCTGCAGCTTCTGCGGGAAGTCCTGCCTGTAGGAGCGCTGGGCTATACTCCTGATTTTCAGGTCATGGATCCGGAAGAGGAAATGGATCTGGCCCTGGAGCTGATCCGGGAGAAAAAACTGCAGATTAAATATAAAAACCGCCTGAAAAAAAGGCTGGAACAGAACAGTACAGGTTCTGCGGGCACAAATACTTCCCGCATACAGGACGATATGCCTCTCCTTCTGGAAGCGCTTGAGGAAGAAAAAAAACGACGGGACAAGATGACGTTTTCCGATTTGATCCTCCATACGGATCAGCTGCTGGAGGCTGCGGATTGGAAACCGGCCTGGGTCATAGTTGATGAAGTGCAGGATTGTGACGAACTGCAGCTGCGCATGATCCAAAAGCTCGTTGATAAAGGGGCCGCCCTGTTCGCGGTTGGCGATCCCAATCAGGTGATTTATTCCTGGCGGGGCAGTGCCTGTAATGTATTCTATACCCTGCGGGCCGCCTGCCATGCCACAGAACTGTCCCTTCCCGTCAATTACCGTTCCAGCGCCCCCATTCTTGAGGCAGCAGGGGCCTTTGCACAGAACGGCGGCGGTTTTACCGGCAGCAGGAAAGGCGGAAGCAAAATAGTGGTCAAGAACCATTACGATCCGTTCCAGGAGGCCTGTTATCTGGCGGAACGGATTCAAACGCTTTTACAGGAGGGGATCCCCTGCGGGCAAATCGCCATTTTTTACAGACTGCAGAGCCAGTCGCAGGTGCTGGAGGAGGTATTTGCCAGAAACGGGATCCCCTGCCAGGTGTCGGTGAAAAAAACACTGCGGGAGGTTCCCGTCCTGTATTGGATGCTGCAGGTGCTGCGCTTTTCTTTGAATCCGCTGGACAGGGGAGCCGGTATTTATGCCCTCAGTCACGGAGAATACGGAGAACGTAAGGCCGGTAAGGCGCTTTCCGAAAAAGCGGCTTCCGGTATCCTCCGGGAAGAAAAGACGGAGGAGTATCCCCTGTATAAACGGATGAGGGGCTTTTTAGAGGCCTGTCCGGGGATAGACAGCCCCCGGACCCTGTATTCCTATTTTGATTTGGACCGCCATATCCATCCTGCCTCCCGGACCTGGCAGGAGGACAGAGACGCGCTGTTTCAATTGTTTGACGCTGTTTTTTCCGTGCTTCCATTGCCGGTGGAGGAAGGGGATACTGCGTTGGAGACCGCATGGAAAGGGTTTCTGAATACCTCCGTATTATACGGCCTTCCTGACGGGAAAGAAAAAGAGGAAGCGGATTGCGTGAAGCTGATGACGCTGCATGCTTCCAAGGGCCTTGAATTTTCCCATGTGTTTATTATCGGGGTAAATTATGGCCTGATCCCTTTGCGGACCAGGGATTTCGAAGAAGAGGACGAGGAGCGGCGGCTGTTTTTTGTGGGAATGACCCGGGCCAGGGATTATCTGGAGCTTTCTTTTTACACCAACCCGGACAGCAGGGTGGCGCCAGGGGAAAGCAGGTTCCTTAAAATGCTGCCTCCTGATTTGGTGGAGAAGGGGACGCCTTCCGGGACGGAAAATGATCTGCAGACGCTGAAAAAGATGATACTTGAGGAACGGGCGGCCGGGAAGCCGCAGGAAGAACCGGAGCCGACGGAACAGGAAGAGGAAGCGGTGCAGGAGAGATATATTACCCACCGCAAATATGGCAGAGGTAAGGTGATCGCTGAGGACGAAACGGTATTGACGGCTCGGTTTCCGGGATACGGGGACCGGGAATTCCTGAAGGCCTTCGGCGGTGTGGAATATGATAATTGACTCTTTGACGCTGATGCTATTATAATAATAGCATTACGATGAATTGACAGTGGTGGAAGAGACAGGTAAAAGCGGATATATTTTCCTGTCCTTCGTTTACGCGCGCAGTGCGGCGCACAGATGGGAGCGAGCCAAAAATGAGACCAGAAGCGGAGTGCGGGGACAATGGCCTTTATGTAATTGATAAGGAATACCGGATTGTCCATTTTAATCAATTGGTTAAGAGCAGCTTCCCGGAGATTGCGTGCGGAGCTTTATGTTACAACGTATTCTGCGGGGAATATGCCCCTTGCCGGGAATGTCCGTTATCCAAGGAAGGGAACCGGAGTACGATCCTGTATAATAAGCTTTTGCACAGATGGCTGGAATGCAGTACTGCGGTCGGGGAATGGCCCGGAAAAGGACTATGTAACTTTGTTTTTACCAGGCGTATTGATGAAGGGAATAAGAACCTTTTTTATAATCTGACCAGCCTTTCCGTTTATGATGAACTGTTTGAACTGAATATAACCCGCAATACTTATAAAATCCTGTATCATCTGAAAGGAAAGTATATGATACCCGCCGAAGAAGGAGAACTGGACTCCATGCTCGAACAGGTGGCGTACGGAGAGATGATCCATCCCGGTGACAGGGACGCTTTTTTGAAATTCTGGAATCTGGATAACCTGTTGCCGCGTCTGGGGGAGAGCGGAGGGAACAATGTCCTGCGGGGCGAGTTCCGTAAAAGGAAAACGGATGGGGAATACTGCTGGGTGGCGCAGATTGTTGTGCCCCTGCTTCAGGGGGACAGCGGCGATAGGATCGTTATGTGTTTTATTCAGGATATCGATGCGCAGGTTAAGGAGGATCAATGGGGGCGGAGAAAGGACGGCAGGCAGGAGGATACCCTGGATGTACTTACCGGTCTGTATAAAAGAAGTGTTTTTTTCCGGGAAGCACAACATTTTCTTGCGGGCGTGCTAAGAAGCGGCTATTGCCTGATGACCATTGACATTGAACATTTTAAACTGTTTAACTCCTGGTATGGGGAAGAGGAGGGGGATAAGCTGCTTGCGGATATCGGCCGACACCTGCAGAAGGTGCAGGAGAGCGGGCTGGGGATCGCCGGCTACATCGGTGAGGATGACTTTTGCGTGATTCTTCCCAGAGAGGATACCATTCTGAAGGAGCTTCAGGAAGGTATCCTGGAATATGTGAAGCAGTATGGGAACAATGCCGGTTTTTTCCCGGCTTTCGGCCTGTATGCCATAGAGGATCAGGAGGATTCCGTAAGCCGTATGTATGACAGAGCATCCATTGCGCTGGCGACGGTGAAGGGAAATTATGGACAGAGGGCCCGCTGGTACGATGTGCGTATGAAGCAGGAGATGGAGGAAAACCTGGTGATGCTGTCCGAGGTGCAGAAGGGGTTGTCCAACGGGGAGTTCACCTTTTATACCCAGCCGAAATGCAATATGGCCACCGGCAGAATTGTGGGTATGGAATCCCTGGTACGGTGGATCCACCCGGAAAAGGGAATCATCCCTCCCAAGGATTTTATTCCGCTGCTTGAAAACAACGGATTTATCACCAATCTGGATCTGTACATATGGGAAGCGGTCTGCAGCAAGGTGCAGGAGTGGATACGGCAGGGGAAAAATGCGGTCCCCGTGTCTGTAAATGTTTCCCGGGTGGACATTTATACGCTGGATGTGGTGCAGACCTTCCGGGATTTGGTACATAAATATGGTCTGGAACCCAGGTTCCTGGAAATTGAAATTACGGAAAGCGCCTACGCGGAGGACTCGCAGATAATCACAGGCGTGGTGGAGGATCTGCGAAAGGCCGGTTTTACCGTATTGATGGATGATTTCGGAAGCGGCTATTCTTCTCTGAACATGCTTAAGGATGTCAATGTGGATGTCCTGAAAATTGACATGAAATTTCTGGAGATGAAGGTGGAGAGCGCAGGGAAGGGATTGGGGATTCTGGAAGCTATTATCAACATGGCGCGCCTTATGGGCCTGCGGCTCATCGCGGAAGGGGTGGAAACCAGGGAACAGATGGATTTTCTTCTGGACGCAGGCTGCCTGTATGGACAGGGGTATTATTTTTACCGTCCCATGCCGGTGGAAAAGCTGGAATCCCTGCTGGAAAGAGAAGAGAATATTGACTTCCGGGGAATTAAGGCAAAACAGATGGAAAGCCTGAATGTGAGGGAACTCCTGGGCGGGGGCATGTTCAGTGAAGCGGTGGTGAATAACATTCTGGGCGGCATCGCTTTTTATGATGTCTATGAAGGACAGGTGGAAATCATCTGCGTCAATGAGCAGTACTACCGGGTAACCGGTTCCAATCCCGTGGATTTGGAAGCGCATCGCAAGGAAGGCATGCGGTATGTTTATGAAGATGACAGGCAGAAGCTTCTGGATATTTTCGGGGAAGCCTTCCGCAGTCCCGTGAACGGAGGAAAAGGAAAGGTACGCCGGCTGTCCGGCAAAGGCAATACCCTGTGGGTGCAGCTGCATGTGTTTTTCATAAAGGAACAGGACGGGTATCGGATGTATTACGCCTCTCTCAGTGATGTAACGGAGCAGACACTCCGGGAACACAAGCTGGAATCCTCCCAGCGGGCTTTATCTGCGGTAGTACATATTTCAGAAAACGACAAAGCTTTTATGAAGCTTACGGAAGAGAACCGGAGGACTGCCGCTTCGATCTTTGCCCAGATGTCCCCGGGCGGGATGATAGGCGGCTATTGCGAGGATGGGTTTCCCCTATATTTTGCCAACAATGAAATGGTTAAACTGCTTGGCTATGACTCCTATGAAGAACTGGCCGAAGCGATTGCAGAAAAAGTGATCAATACGATACATCCCGACGACAGGGAACGGGTGGCGGGGGATATAGGCCCGCGCTATTATGCAGGGCTGGAATATACCACCACCTACCGTATGCCGAAGAAGGACGGCAGCTGGTTCTGGACGCTGGATAAAGGAAGGGTTATCTGTGCGGAAGACGGCCGCCTTGCTATTGTGAGCGCATGTACGGATATTTCCGAAACTATGATGGCGCAGCAGAGGCTTGCGGAGATCAACGCCAGGCTTCTCCGGCAGAACCAGGAGCTTCATTTCCTGAATTACGATATGCCGGGAGGCTATCACCGCTGTGCGGACACACCGGATTACGATTTCCTTTATATCAGCAACCGTTTTCTGGAGATTTTCGGGTATACCAGGGAGGAAATCAGGGAACGGTTCCAGGATAAGTTTATGAACATGGTCCATCCGGAGGATCGCAGGATGGTGAAAGAGGGTGTGGAAGTACTCAGCAAAAGGGAAACAGATGAGCACCTGGAATACCGGATGAAAGGGAAAAACGGTTATATCTGGGTACTGGATCAAAGTATTTATCTGGAGTACGAAGGGAAAACCATGCTCCAGGGAATGGTGCTGGATGTGTCGAAGGAAGTGGCGCTTCGTAATAAAATGCGTCTGCTTATGGATCATATATCGGAGAATATCGTCCTGGCCAGATATAAAGAAGACACGATAAGCTATGAGATCATAGCCAACGGCATGTACCGGGATCTTGGCTACACCTGGCAGGAATACGAAAAACACCTTAAGGAACAAAAGTATGAGCAAATGATTACCGACAGGGACAAGAAACGTATCCGTGTTAAGCTGATGGATGCCATCCGGGATAAAGGGGATTTCAACCATATTTTTCCTATTTTCCTTCCCCAAAAAGGGGAGCAGTGGATCAACCTGAATGCCGGATATATCGGGGAAGAGGAAGGAAGCATTGTCTTTTTATTTACCTATGGAGATGTTTCGGATCTGAAACAGCAGGGACTGAATGAAGCCCTTGCCGGCGTGGTGAGCACCGATTCCCTGACCGGACTCTTTAACCGGCAGACGGCGATCCCCCGGATCAATTTATACCTGAGCAGCATGCAGGGAGAAACAGCGGCGCTGATTATGTTTGATCTGGATAATTTCAAACTGGCAAATGATGTATTCGGACATGCCTATGGAGATACTATGATATCGGATAATGCCCGGAAATTAAAACAGTTTTTCCGTCGTGAGGATATTATTTGCAGAATCGGAGGGGATGAATTCCTGATTTTGTGTAAGAATATAAAGGAAGAGGATTTAATAAACAAGCTGTCCCGCGTGGTGGAAACCATGGTGGTCTGCTGCAAAAACGGGAACAGGGATATCCGGTTTTCCATTTCGGCAGGCTATGCTATGATCCCGGATCAGGGAACCGGATTTGACGAGCTTTACCGAAAGGCGGATATCGCCCTTTTCGCAGCCAAAATGGAAGGGAAAAGCTCCTTCAGGAAATATGCTCCCTCCATGAAGGAAATCCGGTATGAACTGGCGGACAGAAAGAACTCCGGAGAATAGGTAATGTGTGGAAGATATTATATCAATGATGAAACAGCAAAAGAAATAGAGCGGCTTATCCGGCAGATCAATGACAGCCTTCTGGCGGCATGCAGGGAAAGGGATGTATACCCTTCCGGGAAAGCGCCGGTTATTACCGGGCGGAATGACCGGCTGTATGCGGAGGAATTCACATGGGGTTTTCCCGGCTTTGACAAGAAGCGTGTTATCTTTAACGCCCGCAGTGAAACCGCACTGGAAAAGAGAACCTTTCGGGACAGTGTGAAGGAACGGCGCTGTATTGTCCCGGCGGCCGGTTTTTATGAATGGTCGGAAAAAAAGGATAAATATTTTTTCCGTTCCCCGGATCACAGGGTATTACTGTTCGCCGGTTTTTACAGACAATATGAAGGAACGGAGAGGTTTGTAATACTGACGACGCAGGCCAATGCTTCTCTGGAAGGCGTCCATCACCGGATGCCGCTGATACTAGAGCCGGGGGAAGCGGATATGTGGATGTTTGACCCCCGGGCCACGGACATTCTCCTCCATAAAAGACCGGGGCCTCTGGAAAAGGAAATAAAGGGGCAGCTCTCCCTTTTTGAATAAATGGAAAATGCCGCCCGTCATGAATCAGGGATGCTCACTCAGAGTCCAGCGGCTGTCCTCCGGATAGTATTGGAGGAGGACATTTACCACGAGGCCGTTTACCAGGATATCACAGTCAAATTCATAGGAAGGGATTCCGGCATAGAGCTTTTTGGCGGAGTGGTTTACATGAATTTTATTAAAGGTGCGGATCATGCCTTCCTCGTCCTGCATTTTAAAAAGAATAGGGATAATCTGACCGGAAGCGGTCGTCCAGCTGCAGCAGGCGATCTCCTTCCGGTTTTTCTTCGGCTTTTCTTCGGCCTCAGAATGGTAGTTGATGTCGTTGTCCGTATGAATGAGCAAGCCTATGCCTCCTTTCCCTGTTTCCTATAGCCTTTCTTTGTCATAATCCACATCCATTTTTTCACGGGTGATACCGCCGGCCATATGATCCATGGCATTTTGTTTTACGAATACGGCCCTTTTGAGAGAATCAATGCCGAAACGGCCCCGGATCTGATCCGCCATGGTGTCCGCCTGGGCCAGCTTCTCATAACAGGGAACATCTTCCCGGTAAAGGGGAGAAGGCTCCATATCCAGTAAATGCAGCTGGCGGCAGTCGGTATTGTCCCGGACGCGGTTCGTGTGGATTCCCAGATGCCGGATTGGGGTACAGCCGTCCCAGGCTTCCTGAAAGAGATCCAGGGCGGCATGATAAATTTCATTGGTGATATTGGTGGAAGCGGGCAGGGTCTTCTGGTGGGAAACGAAGGTAAAGTCCGCATATTTGATGCTGACCGCGATTACCTGAATCCTCACCTGATCCCGGCGCAGGCGGGTGCCGATGGTCTCAGCAAGGGAGAGCAGCACGAGGCCCGCCGAGACCGTATCACAGATATCAAAAGCAATGGTGGTGGAATTGCCGTAGCCCTTATTGGGAGGCACCATGGTTTCCACCTGGGCACTGTCCCTGCCGTTGGCATAATTCCAGATCACCTCCCCATAGGATTTGAAATGGGCCCGCAGCAGTTCCCTGTCCGCGTGAGCCAGCTCCCCAATGGTGCAAATCCCCAGCCTGCGGAGCCGGGAAAAGGAAGCGCGTCCCACGAAAAAAAGATCCGTAACCGGGAGCGGCCACATTTTCCGGGGTATCTCCTCCGGGAAAAGGGTGTGGGTCCGATCGGGCTTTTGAAAATCCGAGGCCATTTTTGCCAGAAGCTTATTTTCTGAAATGCCGATATTCACTGTAAATCCCAGCTCCTGGTAAATCCGCCGGCGCAGGGTATCCGCCGTCAGAATAGGATCGCCCCAAAGCGCCTGTGTTCCGCTCATATCCATAAAAGCTTCATCAATGCTGTACTGCTCCACGCCCGGCGTATATTCCCGGAGAATATCCATAAAGGCATGGGAACAGCGGCTGTAGAGACGATAATGAGGCGGAACGACAAACAGGCCGGGACATTTCTGCCGTGCCTCCATCAGGCTCTCCCCGGTCTGGATCCCGTAGGCCTTCGCCGGAAGGGATTTGGCAAGAACAATGCCGTGCCTCTTCCGGGCATCTCCGCCTACCACACAGACCTGTTCACGCAGATCTGTCCTTCCGCCCAGATGCTTCAGGCGGTATACCGCTTCCCAGGACAGGAAGGCGTTATTTACATCCACATGAAAAATAATTGGTTTCATGAGAAAAGTATATGCCAGAACATATGTTCTGTAAACAGGAAATAAACGGTAATCATGGAAGAAGGCTATTGACAAAGAATAAAAGTTAGTTTATACTAACCTAAGATAAAGTAAATGAGAGCCATTCTCAAAAGCAGAAGGAGATGGAGCATATGACCTTTCTTATAAATAACATAGGAACTATATTGACAGGTGTTGTCCTCCTGGTGGTCGTGGCGCTGGTGCTGCGTTCCATGATACGGGATAAGAAGGCGGGAAAAGGCGGCTGCGGAGGATCCTGCGGCGGCTGTTCCCATGCATGTGCCTGCCACGGGAGCATGAAGGAGCGCAAGGCGGAATAAGACAGACAGGAGTGGATTGGATGATAAAAGAAAAACAGGATAACAGACAGTTTATGAAAAACACCGGACGCAGGGAACGGATTCTGACAGAACTGAAAAGGAACGGCTTCCGTATTACCAGCCAGAGAAGGCTGCTTGTGGATATTATTCTTTCGGATGAATGCTCCTGCTGTAAGGAAATCTATTATAAGGCGGTGCGTGAAGATCCTTCTATCGGGATTGCCACCGTATACCGTATGGTAAAGACGCTGGAGGAAATCGGGGCTATAGACAGAAAGAACCTGTACCGGATTTCCTGTGAAGAAAACTGCGAATTCCAGGAGGGCTGTATTCTCGTCCTGAAGAATAAGGAAAAGGTAAAGCTTTCCATGGAAGACTTCCGGGAGGCGGTAAACGAAGTCCTGCGCAGAAAAGGCTATCGGGAAGAAAATGATGTGGAAGCGGTCATATGGAAGGACGGCAGCCTTGTGGAAGGTGTATGAGAAACGGGAATAACAGACAGGCGTAACGGTTCAGATTTGTCTGAAGCGTTGCGCCTGTCTGTTTTTTGACGGTAAGGCCGGGCTTGCAGAGGTAACGCACTGGTGGTATACTTTGCTGTATCGCGGCAGTGTCCCTGAGGAGGACGCCGCCAGGATAAAAGGGAAAAGCGAGGGATGCTATGAAAGCGGTAGTGTATAAGGAAAAAGGTGTTTTCAGCCTGGAGGAAAGGCCTGTCCCCGTACTTCAGGAACCCGGAGACGCCATCGTTAAAGTGACATTATGCTCCATTTGTTCCAGCGATCTCCATATCAGGCATGGCAGTGTTCCCCGGGCGGTTCCGGGGACGATTGTAGGACATGAGATGGTGGGGGAAGTGGTGGAGGCCGGCTCCGGCGTGAAGAAATTCAGGCCCGGCGACCGGGTGAGCGTCAATGTGGAGACCTTTTGCGGGGAATGCTTTTACTGCCGGAAGGGATTTGTGAATAATTGTACGGATGCCCATGGCGGCTGGGCGCTGGGCTGCCGGATTGACGGCGGACAGGCGGAATATGTAAGGGTGCCGTTTGCCGATAACGGCCTGAACCGGATCCCGGAGGGTGTGAGTGATGAGCAGGCGCTTTTTACGGGGGATATCCTGTCCACGGGCTACTGGGCCGCCCAAAACAGTGAAATCCATAAAGGAGATACGGTGCTGGTGCTGGGAGCCGGGCCTGCCGGGCTGTGTACCCTTATGTGTGCGGCACTGTATGAGCCGGGTGCCGTTGTCTGTGCGGATATCAGCGAAGAACGCCTGGAGCTGGTCAGAAGCAGGGGACTTGCGGACCGGGTGGTCAATCCTGAAAAAGAAAAGGTGGAAGAGGTCCTGAAGGAAATGACAGACGGAAGAGGTGCCGATGTGGTCATTGAGGCAGCAGGCGGGCAGGATACCTTTCAGCTGGCATGGCGGGCAGCCCGCCCCAACGGCATTGTATATATCGTGGCATTGTATGAGGAAACACAGAGCCTTCCGCTGCCCGATATGTACGGAAAAAACCTGACCTTTAAGACGGGCGGCGTGGATGCCTGCTTCTGTGATGAAATCCTGTCTCTGGTTGCGGAAGGACGCATTGATACCACCTGCATGATAACTCACAGATTTCCGCTGGAACGTATCATGGAGGCCTATGATATCTTTGAAAACAGACGGGATCATGTGATAAAAATAGCGGTGGCGCCTTTTTAAGAGAGGACGCTGCGGGAGAGACAGATACCGGAAGGTCTGATAAAGAGACATTATGCAGACCCGGCATAAAGAGAGAAAGAAAAGGGGAAGAGACAGAAATGAAAGCAGAAATCAGAGAAAAAATGCAGGAGATGCTGAATACCGCAGTTGCCAATAAAGAACTGGCGGGGGGAAGCCTGCTCATCAGACAGGATGGAGAGGAAATTTGTTACCTGGAAAGCGGTATGGCGGACAGGGAACAGGGGAAGGCCATCCGCAGGGATCAGATTTACCGTCTTTACTCCATGAGCAAACCTGTAACCGGGGCGGCGGCGATGGTTCTGTTTGAGCAGGGAAAGCTGGATCTGGCGGAGCCTGTTTCCGCCTATCTGCCGGCTTTCAGGGGACAGCAGGTGGAAGAAAACGGAAATTTGGTGCCGGCGGAGAGGGAAGTCACGGTTAAGGATCTGCTGGGCATGACTTCGGGACTGCTGTATAACGGAAATCCGGGGCTGGCAGGAGAGTATGTCACACAGGTGTTCCGCCGGGTGGATGAAAAACTGCTGACGGATCAGGCCATGACAACGGCGGAAATAGCAGAAGCGCTGGGCAGAGGGCCATTGAAATTCCAGCCGGGTTCCTCCTGGCTTTACGGAACCTCCGCAGATGTGCTGGGAGCGGTAATAGAAGCGGTGTCCGGGATGACCTTCGGCGCTTTTCTTGAAAAAAATATTTTTTCTCCTCTTGGAATGAAAGATACCGGCTTTTATGTGCCGGAAGAGAAACGGGAACGCCTGGCGGCGGCTTATCGTATGGATGACAATGGGGAACTGGTGCGATATGAAGAAAACCATCTGGGAATTATCAATGCCATGGACAGGCAGCCTGCGTTTGAGTCCGGCGGAGCCGGGCTGGTTTCCACCATCGACGACTATGTCCGGTTTGCCCAGATGCTTTTGAATGAAGGAGAACTGGACGGCAGACGGATTCTCCGTCCGGCTACGGTGCGTTTTATGACGGCAGGCCAGCTGAATCAGGCGCAGCAGCTCGCATTTGTCCGCAATTTTTCCAATATGCCGGGCTTTAGTTATGGGAATCTGATGCGGGTAATGAAGGACCCGGGCCAGTCGGCAACCCTGAATCATGAGGGAGAATACGGCTGGGACGGCTGGCTTGGCTGTTACTTTGCCAATGATCCGGCGGCCCGGATGACCATGCTTTTTATGATGCAGAAAACAGACTCCGGCCTTACATCCGTGGTCCGCAGAATGAGAAATTTTTTCATAAGTGAAACAGAAAGCTGATAGAATCGCCATAATATGACAATAATGCACAAAAATCTCTCATAAATGCAAAAACAATGTAAAAGCATACAAAAAATTGACGACAGGCGGCACGAATACTTGTACAATGTGTATGCATATGATATAATGTTTGTGTAACAAGGGGCATTATGGAGGGATTTTTATGAGAGAGTTTGAACATACGGTACGTTCGGTTGTCGGGCTGCATCCCCGTGTGGCAGGGGTAATGATGCATCTTGTAAGGGATTTTGAAAGTGACGTCATTCTTACGGATGGGGAGAAAAGCGGCAATCTGAGCAAACTGCTGGGGATTTTGCATATGAACATCCAGCAGGGGGACAGACTGCACTTACAGATTTCAGGGAAGGACGAGGAGGTAGCCTACCAGGAATTACAGGCATTTATGGCACAGAATTTATGACGGCACGTTTTCTTTAAAGGACAGCGGCTGTCGTTGGTAAAAAGGCTTCCTGCCGCAGACAGACAACAATTCCGGTTGTCTGTGCGGCAGGAAGCTTTTTTGTACGGAAGCTAAAAAACCGGTGTTATAAACCCCCGCTTGATTAAATCGCCTGCCAGGGCCGCAATCTGCCTGGGCGGCTCCGGCGTTTCTTTGTTAAGCCAGGCTTCGATCATACCTATACAGCCGGATACCAGAAAGGAATAGTAGTAGTCGAAGGTTTCGGAGGGCTGCTGGTTTTTGCGCCAGACCTGGAGGATGCGCTGTTTTACCACCTCTTTCATCCGGTTTATGAAGGTGAGATCCCCGTGAGGGCCCATCAGGGCCTGGGCGGTCTGTACATTAGCGTACAGAAAGGTAAACACATCCTCCAGTATGGTATATAAGGTATCGTCCGGCACTGTGGTAAAGTCCCGGTCGAGTATCTTATTGAATTCTGAAAAGAGTTCATCCTCCACCTTATTCAGCATGTCATACACATCTCTGTAATGCAGGTAAAAGGTGCCCCGGTTGATATCGGCAAGGTCGGAGAGCTCTTTGACTGAAATGTCTTTGACCTCTTTTTCCTTCATCAATTCCGTCAGACAATTCAAAAGGCGTGTTTTTGTTTTACGGACCCGCCGGTCGGTTTTTACAGGTTCCATACGATCCTCTCTTTCTTAAAAAACTATAAAAAACTAAACACAAAGCCGGAATGTGTTCAGTAACAAACACAAATATAAACACTGATTATTGTATTAGATAATTATAATTAATATAATTTAGAAAAGCAAGAAAATGAACAGCTGTTGAGTAATAAAATACAGTTGAGTAATTGAGGAGTGAAAAAATGGAACGATATACTCAATTTTTGCTGAAACATAAGAGACTAATCATCGGTGTATTTGTTTTAGCTGCAGTCCTATGCGCCGTGCTTTCCGGCCTGGTAGGGGTGAATTATGATTTTGCCGATTATCTGCCCGATACGTCCGCCTCCACCAAAGCCCTGGAGGTGATGGATGAGGAGTACAGCCAGTCCGTACCGAATATGAGGGTGCTGGTATATGATGTTTCCATTCCCCGGGCGCTGGCTTATAAGGAACAAATAGCCGCGGTGGACGGTGTGGAGGAAATTAACTGGCTGGATGATGCGGTGGACATTTACGAGCCGCTGGAGCTGGCGGAGCAGAAAACCGTGGATGACTGGTATCAGGACGGAAACGCGTTGTTCAGTGTGACCGTAGACGAAAAAAAGCAGGAAAGCGTGATACCGGCGGTAAGGGAAATTATCGGGGAAGAAAACTGCATGTCGGGCGCTGCGGTGACCTCCGTGCTGGCTCCGGTAAATACGTCGGCGGAGGTGCAGCAGATCATGTTTCTGGCTGTGCCGATTATCTTCCTGATTCTGATCCTGACTACCAAATCCTGGTTTGAACCCGTACTGTTTATGATAACCATCGGGGTGGCTATCCTGATTAACCGGGGAACGAACCTGATGTTCGGCACCATCTCCTTTGTGACCAATGCGGCCGGGAGTGTGCTGCAGCTGGCGGTGTCCATGGACTATTCCATTTTCCTTCTCCACCGCTTCGCGGAAAACAGGGATGAGGGCCTTCCGGTGGAAAAAGCGATGACACAGGCAGTGCACCAGTCTGTGGGAAGCATTCTTTCCAGCGGGCTCACAACAGTTACCGGTTTCCTGGCCCTGGTGCTCATGCGCTTTAAAATAGGGCCTGATATGGGCTGGGTTATGTCAAAGGCTATTGTCTTCAGCCTTGTGAGCGTGCTTTGCTTCCTGCCTGCCCTGGCTATTTCTACATACCGCCTGATAGATAAAACACAGCATCGCAGCTTTGTCCCTGAATTTGATAAATTTGCCGGACTGGTCATGAAGCTGCGGATTCCCATGCTTGTCCTGGTGGCTCTGATTCTTCCGGTTTCTTTCCTGGGGCAGCAGAAGAATGCTTTCTTCTACGGAGGAAGCCTGGTATACAGCACCGGGGCCACACAGATGGGACGTGATATGGAGGCAATCGACAGCATGTTCGGTTCTTCCAATCCGGTCGTACTCATGGTTCCCAAAGGAAACATGGAAAATGAAATTGCCATGAATGAGGAATTGAAAAAGCTGGACTGCGTAACAAGCGTAGTTTCTTATGTGAACTCCGTAGGGAATGCCATCCCTTCCTCCTTCCTGCCTTCCGAAACCGTGTCCCAGCTTTATTCCGCCCATTACAGCCGGTTTGTTATCACGCTGGAGGCGGAGGAAAGGGATCCGGACTGGGATGAAAAGGTGAACGATATCCGCAACATAGGAGAAAAATATTACGGGGATAAAGTCCAATATGCAGGAGAACTGGTGAGCACGGAGGATTTGAAAACCACCATTACCCAAGATAATGCCAAGGTGAACTTTCTGGCGATTGCTTTTGTGTTCTGCATTCTGCTGGTGACCTTTAAATCCCTGTCCGTGCCGGTGATTCTGACGCTGGTTATCGAATCCTCCATCTGGATTAACCTGGGGATTCCCTATTTCCAGGGGCAGACGCTGTTTTACATCGGGTATCTGATAATCAGCACCGTACAGCTGGGAGCGACGATTGATTACGCCATTCTGTTTTCCGACCGGTATATGGATTTCAGGAAAAAGCTTCCCGAAAAAGAAGCGGCGTTTATGACACTGAAGACCTGTACCATATCCATTCTCACTTCTGCGGCCGTACTCACTCTGGCAGGAGTGATATTGGGAAAAGTATCCACCAACGGTGTACTGAGCCAACTGGGGATATTGATTGGACGGGGCGCGGCGCTGTCCTTTGTTTTGGTTATATTTGTCCTGCCCACCCTTCTGCTCCTTTTTGACGGAGTGATAAGGCGTACGACTCTGCACTGTGATTTTTTCAGAAAAGAAAAAGAGGCCGCGGAGTCCGGGAAAGCAGCGGATACTAGGAGGAGAGAAGATGAAAAAATATAAGAACCTGGCAGTAAAGAGTACCGCATGTATTCTGTCGGCAGCGATGCTTCTGGGCAGCGGTTTTTCCGCGGCTGCGGCAGGTGCCAATACGCAGAAAGATGAAAATATATATGTGAACCTGCAGCAGGACGGAAGTGTGGACGGCATCTATGTGGTCAATTCCTTCCGGCTGGAAACGGAAACCGATATCGTAGATTACGGAAAATACGATTCCGTAAAAAATCTGACAACAGATGGAGAACTGGGAAAAAAGGGGGACACCATTACCGCAACGGCTCCCGCAGGAAACTTTTTCTACCAGGGAAACCTTAAAACCAAAGAGATGCCATGGGAACTCACCATCCGTTATTATCTGGACGGAAAAGAAGTGCAGGCGGAGGAACTGGCCGGGAAGAACGGAAGCCTGAAAATAACCATACATGTAGGGAAAAATGACAGTGTGGACGAAGCTTTTTTCGAAAATTACCTGCTTCAGGCCACCGTAACCATGAATATGGATAATTGCAGCAATCTGAAGGCGGCAGGGGCCACCGTAGGCAACGTAGGAACCTCCAAGCAGCTGGTATACAATATTATGGCAGGGCAGGAAAAGGATATCGTTATTACGGCGGATATCCTGGATTTTGAAATGGATCCCATAAGCTTCCAGGGAGTCCCCATGTCCTTTGATCTGGACAGGGATACGTTATCCATGGATGCCCTGTATGACAAAACCGGTGAGATTAAGGATGCGGCGGATGAATTTTCCGACGGTGCGGCGGAACTGTCCGATGGCGCAGGCGCGCTGAAAGACGGCGCTGCCGATTTGAAGGATGGGGCCAACAGCCTGAAGGAAGGGATCGAAAGCTATGCGGACGGCGCGCAGTCTCTGGGAGACGGCGTTGATACGCTGAAGGACGGAACGGACGATCTCGCCGATGGGGCAACGGAGCTGGCGGATGGAATTTCCTCCCTGAAGGAAGGCGTGGATCAACTGGCCGGAGGTTATAACGGAGAGGAAGGCGCAGCGGCCGGCGCGAGGAAGCTGGCGGAAGGCGCCGACAAACTGAAAAGCGGTGCCGGACAGCTGAGTGATGGGATTAGTGCGTTTGTGGGAATGATGAGCAGCCTGGGAGATGAAAAGAAGATAGAAGAAAGTCTGCAGATGCTTGTAAAAAGTGTTGGTCAAATAATGGGATCTAATTATCAGCCTCAAGGGACAAATATAAAAGAACGATTAACAAATTTTTCAGATGATTTGTATTATAAAATGATGGGACTAGTGAGCTCTGTTTCAGGCGGGACAGGAGGGACAAATAGCATATCAGCTGAAAATAAACCATCTGCAGCAACCGTTTCCGGAAATTCTGTGCAAGAAAAAGATACACAGGAAGACCAGACAGAAGAACCAGAAGAAACGGAAGGGGCAACACAGGAATCATCAGAAAGTATTGAAGGAGGAACAGATGATAACAGTGGGCCTGAAAATAATGAAAATGATGAGCAGGAAAAACAGGAAAGTCCGGTAGAATCGGAAACGCATAAAGAAGATGATAAAAAAGGAACCAATGAATCTGGAAAAGTACAAGAAACCGAAAGGAATAAAGCGGAAGAACAGAAGGAAAGTGTAGAGGATGTAAAGTATGAAAAGAGATTCAGTGCTTATTCATTAGTAATGCTTGATTATAGAAACGTGAATCAGAAAGAACAGAAGGAAGGAACCGTAATTGAAGTATCAAATATGGGGGCTACAGGAGATATTGGGGCTGAAATTGGGACACTGATGCAGGTAAAGTCTAAGGTGGATATGCTGCTTGGAAGTTATGAAGCAATAAGTGCATTAAGTGATCCGGCCACTCAATCCCAACTCAAACAACTCACCGAAGGCGCCTCCGCCCTGAAAGACGGCGTGGCCTCTCTTGCGGACGGCGCAGGCTCCCTGGCCGACGGAATCGGCCAGCTTGCGGACGGCACCAACCAGTTACAGTCCGGCGTTTCCGAACTGAATGACGGCGGCCGGGAACTGGCGGATGGTACCAAAGATTTGCAGTCCGGGGTATCGGATTTGGCGGACGGGGTGAAAGAACTTACAGACGCCTCCGATGATTTGAAGGACGGATCCGGCCAGCTTGCGGATGGTACAGGTACTTTGCTGGACGGCACGCAGGATTTAGTGGACGGAGTGGGAGAATTGAAGGATGGAACCGACGAATTCAAGGATAAGAGTTCCGATATTGATACGCAGATTGATGAGGAAGTGGATAAGGTGATAAATAATTTTTCAGGAAGCGATTTTACTCCCCTTTCTTTTGTCTCAGATAAAAATACCAATGTCAACCTGGTACAGTTTGTCATGAAGACAGATGGGATTAAGATGCCGGAGGAGGTAATGCCTGAAAATGCAGAAGAACCGCTTACATTCTGGCAGAGATTATTGAATTTGTTTCGGTAAATGAGGAAAGCCACGGGAATCACTATTCTCCCGTGGCTTTTATTCCGGCAGGCAACGGGCCAAATGGTGTGCCCGCGCGTCTGCCTGACTAAACAGCTCTTAAAAACTTGAGCAAATTTCTAAATTTTCTGCTTCATCAATCCATGCTTATTACAATAAACGTACAGATATCCATGCCCTCTGAGCCGGAACCGCCCTTCTGCATTCTGTTCCGGATAAAGCTTTAAAAGCTCCAGCCTGCCGGAGGTCATCCAGGCGATAAACGAGATATGATGGGTTTTGCTCATTTCATGCGCTATCGTGACATAGGACTCATCCTCCACCTGTTCTACAATAAGGGAATGGGCACCGTCCGTTTCCTCCGCCTCTTCGGGCGGCAGTGTGATTCCGCAGCAGCTTACCATACATTTCCCCATAGTATGGATAATATTCCCGCATACCGGGCAGATATAAAAGACGCTGCGCAGCATGTTTCCCATCTTATTCTGGTTTGTGACGTAATCTCCGCTGAGAAGCTCCGCAACGGAAATATCCAGCGCGGCAGCCAGCGGCTCCAGCAGGCTGATATCGGGATAGCCCTTTGCCGTTTCCCATTTGGATATGGTTTTGTCACTTACATCCAATACCTGAGCCAGTTCTTTCTGGGTAATCTGTTTCTTTTCCCTGAGTTCCCGGATGGTGTTTCCGGTAATATAATGATTCATTTCTTGTGTCCTTTCCGCTGCATAAGGCAGCTGTCTTTCCTTCCTTCAAGGATAAAGGAGAAGAAAGAGGAATGCAACCTA
Organism: uncultured Lachnospiraceae bacterium; assembly: GCA_900548905.1. Lineage (GTDB taxonomy): Bacteria > Bacillota > Clostridia > Lachnospirales > Lachnospiraceae > Eisenbergiella. Next base: position 28,898 of record URMK01000015.1, read on the forward strand.
CGCTTCGTGGAGAGGGTGCCGCAGGGCACAAAGGGCCGTCTGAACTGCAGCTGAAAACAACAAAAAACAAATATAATATATGCGGTATTTATTGACATTTTTGCCCGGAGCAACTATACTAATTATGGAAAACCACACAAATGGACGCATGATTATGCAAAACAACATAAATAACAATACGCAGCAGATATAATGCCTTCCGGGAAAATCGTGTCTTTTTTACAGAACAGCTTACCGGAAGAGAACTATGGAGGAAAACGCAGGATGAGCAGTAAATTCAACACCGATCCCACAGCCAAATCGGAACGTATTACCAGGCTGGTTGAAAACCTGTACCGTAACATGCCGGAAATCGAACCGGACAGGGCGGTACTGCTGACGGAAAGCTACAGGGAAACAGAGGGCGAACCTATTATTATGCGAAGGGCCAGGGCCTTTGCCCATATTCTTGCCCATATCCCCATCACTATCCGTGAGGAGGAGCTTATTGTAGGAAGCTCTACCAAAGCGCCCAGAGGCTGCCAGACCTTTCCTGAATTTTCTTATGAATGGCTGGAAGCGGAATTCGACACGATTGAAAAGAGAAGCGCGGATCCTTTTTCCATTTCCGAGGATACCAGGAAAAAACTGCGGGAAGTACATAAATACTGGAAGGGGAAGACAACAAGTGAACTCGCCCTCTCCTATATGGCGCCGGAAGCCGCCGCGGCAATTGAACATAATATCTTCACGCCGGGCAACTATTTCTATAACGGTGTGGGACATGTAACCGTCCAATATGAAAAGGTGCTGGAAATCGGGCTGGAAGGCATCATAAAAGAAGCGGCGCAGGAACTGGCCGGCTGTAATGTGGGAGATGGGGACTATGCCAGAAAGCACTGCTTCCTGGAGGCCGTGATCATGAGTTGTGCCGCCGTAATCGGTTATGCGGGACGTTATGCCGTCCTTGCCAGGCAGGAAGCCGATTCCTGTACGGACAGAGCCAGGAAAGAAGAACTTCTGCAGATTGCCTCCAACTGTGAAAGGGTTCCGGCCAAAGGGGCGCGCAGCTTCCACGAGGCCTGCCAGAGCTTTTGGTTCATCCAGCAGCTGCTGCAGATGGAATCCAGCGGACATTCCATTTCTCCGGGACGTTTTGACCAGTATATGTATCCTTTTTACCAAAAGGACATGGAAGCGGGAAAGATAACAAGGGACGAAGCGCAGGAGCTGGTTGACTGTATCTGGGTGAAATTGAATGATCTGAACAAAGCAAGGGATGCGGCCAGCGCGGAAGGGTTTGCCGGCTACAGCCTGTTCCAGAATCTGATTGTGGGCGGACAGAATGAGAATGGGGAAGATGTCACCAACGACCTGTCTTTCCTGTGCATCTGGGCATCCGCCCATGTATTCCTTCCGCAGCCCTCTCTGTCTGTCCGGGTATGGAACGGTACCCCTCATGAGCTTATGGTAGAGGCAGCCAGGCTGACCAGAACCGGAATCGGGCTTCCCGCTTATTACAATGATGAGGTGATTATCCCTTCCCTGATGAACCGCGGGCTGACCCTGGAGGATGCAAGAACCTATAATATCATCGGCTGCGTGGAACCCCAGAAGGCCGGCAAGACCGAAGGCTGGCATGACGCGGCGTTTTTCAATATGTGCCGTCCGCTGGAGCTTGTTTTCTCCAACGGAAAGGATAAGGGAGAGCAGATAGGGCCTGCCACGGGGACCGTGGAACAGATGGGCACCTTTGAAGAATTTTATGAAGCCTATAAGAAACAGATGGAATATTGCATCAGTCTGCTGGTAAATGCGGACAATGCCATCGACACCGCCCATGCGGACCGCTGTCCGCTGCCTTTTCTTTCCTGCATGGTGGACGATTGCATGAAGAGAGGGAAAACCGTCCAGGAGGGCGGCGCCGTCTATAACTTTACAGGGCCTCAGGGCTTCGGAATTGCCAATGTGGCGGATTCCCTGTACGCCATCCGGAAGCTGGTATTTGAAGAAAAGAAAGTGACGCTTGCGGAATACAAGAAAGCCCTCGCCCTGAATTATGGAAAGGGCTTTGACGCCATTACCGTTCAGGAAATGACAAAGGAAATCATAAAAGAGCTTGTGAAGGCAGGGCAGCAGCCCAGCCAGACCCAGATTGCCGGTATTGTCAAAGGAATTATGGATACGGAAATCCCGGATAAAGACAGGGAACTTTGTGAAAGACTGCTTGCCATGATAGAAGAGATTCCCAAATACGGCAACGATATCGAAGAAGTGGATATGTTTGCAAGAGAGGTAGCTTATACCTATACAAAGCCTCTCCAGAACTACAGAAACCCCAGAGGCGGAATTTTCCAGGCCGGCCTGTACCCGGTATCCGCCAATGTTCCTCTGGGAGCGCAGACCGGCGCTACGCCGGACGGACGTCTTGCCCATACGCCTGTTGCGGACGGGGTTTCCCCTACGGCAGGCAGGGATATAAACGGTCCCACGGCGACGGCCAACTCCGTTTCCAAGCTGGATCACGGCATCGCCTCCAACGGAACCCTGCTGAACCAGAAGTTCCATCCTTCGGCGTTGAGCGGGGATGAGGGGCTGAATAATTTTGTGGCTTTAATCCGTTCCTATTTTGATCAGAAGGGAAGTCATATGCAGTTCAATGTGGTGGACAGGAATACGCTGCTGGATGCCCAGAAATATCCGGAAAAATACCAGCACCTGGTAGTCCGTGTGGCCGGCTACAGCGCCCTCTTTACCACCTTGTCCCGGTCTCTGCAGGATGATATCATCCGCAGGACACAGCAGGGCTTCTGATGACGGGAAACAACGGATGTTACTGTTCACTCCGTGCCCGGTAACATGCACAGTACTGAGTGAACAGTAACCAACGATGCCGCGTTCTGCGCATCCTTATGTTCAAACGCACTGCTGTATGCGGCCTGCGGGCCGTGGACAGCAGCAGGAAGAGAGGAAAGAAAAATGGATTACCTTGATACAACAGGCCGTATTTTTGACATACAGCGTTATTCCATCCATGACGGCAGAGGGATCCGCACGATTGTATTCCTGAAGGGCTGTGTTCTGCGGTGCCGCTGGTGCTGCAATCCGGAATCCCAGGAATACGGGATACAGACAATGCTGGTACAGGGCAAACCCAAAATAATCGGTGAGGACGTTACGGTCCGCAGGGTAATGGAAACAGTGGTAAAGGATCGCCCTTATTACAGACGTTCCGGAGGCGGACTTACTCTTTCCGGAGGAGAAAGCCTGTGCCAGGCGGACTTCGCGGCGGCGCTGCTGCGGGCGGCAAAGGAAGAAGGAATCAACACCGCAATGGAGAGTATGGCCTGTGCGCCCATGGAAACCATTGACAAGCTTCTTCCCTGGCTGGATCAATACCTGATGGACATCAAGCATACGGACAGCGGAAAGCATAAGGAATTTACCGGAAAAGGAAATGAGCTGATGCTGGAAAATGCCCGCAAAATTGCACAGGGCGGGAAAACGGAGCTGATTATCCGGGTGCCGGTTATCCCAACATTTAATGACACGGAAAAAGAAATAGAAGATATCGCAAGGTTTTCGGATGCCCTTCCGGGAGTGAAACGTATTCATCTGCTTCCTTATCACCGGCTGGGACAGGATAAATATGACGGATTGGGCCGGGAATACCGGATGAAGGATATCCTGCCGCCCACGGCCGAACATATGGAAAACCTGAAACGGGCTGTGGAACGTGTGAGCAGTCTGGACTGCCGCATCGGCGGCTGAAAGGCAGGAAGAATGGAATTGGAAAATTACAATCCGGAAAAAAAGCAGAGAATTGTCCAGGAGCTTGTGCCCGGTAAACAGATTACACTGGCCCATATAATTGCCAGCCCCGACAGGGAACTGTATGAGAAGCTGGGACTGGATCCGAGGGTGGAGCTGAACCGGGCGGCTATCGGAATCATGACCGTAACTCCTGCAGAAACAGCGATTATCATGGCTGATATCGCCATCAAGTCCGCCGGCGTGTCGCTGGGATTTGTGGACCGCTTCAGCGGCTCCTTGATTGTGACGGGCACGGTATCCCAAGTGGAAGCCTCAGCGCTGGCGATCCTGGAATATACGGCGGGTAAACTGGGGTATGAAGTCTGCGGCATAACAAGAACATGAAAAAGATAATTCTTATCGGCAGGAGCGGTGCGGGGAAAACGACCCTGACACAGGCGCTGAAGGGGGAAGAAATCAAATATCACAAAACCCAGTATGTGAATTACTTTGAGTGCATTATAGATACCCCGGGGGAATATGCCCAGACTCATGAACTGGGATATGCCCTGGCCCTGTATTCCTATGAAGCGGATGTGGTGGGACTTCTTCTTTCCGCTACGGAGCCTTATTCTTTGTATCCGCCCAATATTACCTGTATGGTGAACCGGGAAGTGGTGGGGATAGTCACCCAGATCAATGCGCCGAAAGCGGATCCGGAACGCGCTGCCGGATGGCTCCGGCTTTCCGGCTGTAAAAAGATTTTTTTCGTGGATTCGGCAGAAGGGACAGGCGTTTCGGACATCCTCGCTTATCTGAGGGAAGAAGAGCCGGAAGGAAAAGCGGCAAACAACAAAAATAACAATTATAAAAACGATAAAAACAAATAAAAACCACATGAGAAATGTTGACATGTGTTGTATTTAGGACTATAATGTACACGAGTCAACAAGAAAAACAGTCAGAAAGAGTATAAAGAGTATCCGTTCAGATTACCATAAAGAATCTGCACAAGGATGCGAACATATTTTTTACGCCGCGGGAAGACGGCAGAATGGAGGAAACAATGCAGAACGAGTATGAACTTAAGAAATTGATGTGCGACATCGGAAAGAGAATCTATGACCGTAATATGGTGGCGGCCAATGACGGCAACATTTCCGTTAAACTCAATGACAATGAATTCCTTTGCACCCCTACCGGTGTTTCCAAAGGTTTTATGACACCAGATTTTATCTGCAAGGTAGATGGAAAGGGAAATGTAATCCAGGCAAACAAGGGCTTCCGTCCTTCCTCTGAGATTAAAATGCACATGCGTGTATATCAGAAACGTCCTGATGTGGGAGCGGTGGTACATGCCCATCCTACCTTTGCAACCTCTTTTGCTATTGCCGGCATCCCGCTGACACAGCCTATCATGCCGGAAGCGGTTATCGCTCTGGGATGTGTTCCCATCGCTGAGTACGGCACCCCTTCCACCATGGAGATTCCCGATAATGTGGAAAAATACCTTCCTTACTACGATGCGGTTCTGCTGGAAAGCCACGGCGCCCTTACCTGGAGCACCGACCTGACAGCCGCTTATATGAAGATGGAATCCGTTGAATTCTATGCAGAACTTCTGTACAAGTCCAGAATGCTGGGCGGACCGAAGGAATTCGATCAGGCAACGATTGAGAAGCTGTATGAAATCAGAAGAAAAATGGGCCTGCCCGGAAAGCATCCCGCGGACCTCTGCCAGAATAAGGGGAAGAAAAACTGCCATAACTGCGGAAACGGCTGCGGTTCCGTATCCTCACCCGCTTCCAAAGAGGTAAGCGAAGATATGGTTGCTGAAATCGTTAAAAAGGTCATGGAGCAGATAAAATAATGAACGAAGAGCTGATTGCAAGAACTGTCCGCAGAGTCCTGCAGGAGACGGGCCATATGGAAGCTTCCGCATCCATGGAAGCGTCCGCATCCGGGAATGCCGGTGCGGCTGTAACATGCATGTCTCTTAAGCTGGCGGAAGCGTTGGCTGCTAAAGTGGAGGAAAAGGCAAAGGAATGGGGAATGCGGGTAGTTACCGCCCTCGCAGATGAAGCCGGACATCCGAAGCTGGTGCGCAGCATGGACGGCGCTTACATAGGAAGTCTGGATGTGGCGGTGAATAAGGCCTATACCTGTGTGGCCTTTCAAATGTCCACGGCCGTTCTGGGGGAACTCGCCCGGCCGGGAGCATCGCTGTACGGCATCCAGTATACCAACGGCGGCAGGATTGTGATTTTCGGCGGCGGGGAACCGCTTATCCATGACGGAAAAATAATAGGAGCTCTGGGTGTCAGCGGCGGAACCGCCGAGCAGGACACCGCCCTTGCGGCTTACGGAGCGTCCTTGTTGAAGGAGGTAATCTCGTGCCTGTAAGTGAGAGCATGGTACAGGATATTGTAAAGGAAGTGGTTGCCAGAATGCAGCTTTCCGGTAATGCCGGGGCAGCGCAGCACGGCGTGTTCACAGATATGAACCAGGCCATTGAAGCGGCGAAGGAAGCGGAAACGAAGGTTCGCCACATGACCATGGACCAGCGTGAACAGATCGTTTCCAATATCCGCAGAAAGACCCGCGAGAATGCGGAAATTCTTGCCCGTATGGGTGTGGAAGAAACCGGTATGGGTAACGTGGGCGACAAGATTTTAAAGCATCATCTCCTGGCGGACAAAACGCCCGGAACGGAAGACATTACAACGACTGCCTGGTCGGGAGACAGAGGGCTTACCCTGATTGAAATGGGGCCTTTCGGTGTCATCGGCGCCATCACTCCCTGCACCAATCCCAGTGAAACCGTCCTGTGCAACTGCATGGGTATGATAGCCGCAGGAAATACGGTGGTATTCAACCCCCACCCCCAGGCCATCAAAACCTCTATATTCGCCATTAATATGGTGAATGAAGCCTCGATAGAGGCGGGCGGGCCGGACAATGTGGCCTGTACGGTCAGCAGGCCCACACTGGAAACCAGCAATATTATGATGAAGCATAAGGATATTCCGCTGATTGCCGCAACAGGAGGGCCGGGTGTGGTTACCGCCGTCCTTTCCTCCGGAAAAAGGGGAATCGGCGCCGGAGCGGGAAATCCTCCCGCATTGGTGGATGAGACTGCAGATGTGAGAAAAGCGGCGGCAGACATTGTAAACGGCTGTACCTTTGATAATAATCTTCCCTGTATTGCCGAGAAGGAAATCGTTGCTGTGGACAGTGTGGCCGATGAACTGATGGATTACATGATCAGCGAGCAGGGCTGTTACCTGATTTCCAAAGAGGAACAGGAGAAGCTCACCGCCACGGTGTTAACCCCTAAGGGACTGAACCGGAAATGTGTGGGAAGGGACGCGAGGACACTTCTTTCCATGATCGGCATTCAGGCACAGGAAAATATCCGGTGTATTGTATTTGAAGGGGAAAAAGAACACCCGCTGATTGCGGAAGAACTGATGATGCCTATTCTGGGGCTGGTAAGGGCAAAGGATTTTGACGATGCAGTGGAAAAGGCCGTCTGGCTGGAGCACGGCAACCGGCATTCCGCCCATATCCATTCCAAGAATGTGGATAATATCACCAAGTATGCCAGGGCAATTGACACGGCTATCCTGGTTAAGAACGCACCTTCCTATGCGGCTTTGGGCTTCGGGGGAGAAGGCTTCTGTACCTTCACCATTGCCAGCAGGACCGGTGAAGGCCTGACAAGCGCAAGCACCTTCACCAAGAGAAGAAGATGCGTTATGTCGGACAGTCTTTGCATCCGTTAAAGAGCAGAACGTGCAGGCATGCCGGAAAAGAGGCATGGACGGCGGAAGGCAGGAAAGGAAAAGAAAATGGACGTTAATGCAACAAATATAGAAGAGATTGTAAGACAGGTCCTAAACAGCATGGAAGGACATACCGGCACGGAAAAAAGCGTTTCTTCAAATGCGGCGGGAGAAATCCCCAAAACAGCCCGTGTTGCCATGCTTACCAGCCTGGAGCATTATGACATTAAGGAATTCCCTATCCCCGAGGTAGGGGATGACGATATCCTCGTTAAGGTGGAAGGCTGCGGTATCTGCGGAACCGACGCCCATGAATTTAAAAAAGATCCCTTCGGACTGATTCCCGTGGCTCTCGGCCATGAAGGAACCGGTGAAATCGTAAAGATGGGAAAGAATGTAAAGAAAGACAGCGCGGGAAATGAATTAAAAATCGGGGATAAGGTAGTTACCTGTATGATTTTTAAAGATAACCCGGATATTACCATGTTCGACCTGAATAAACAGAACGTGGGGGGCGCGGATGTTTACGGCCTGCTTCCTGATGACGATATCCATCTTAACGGCTGGTTTTCCGATTATCTTTTTATCCGCGGAGGCTCTACCGTATTTAAGGTAAGCGATCTGGATTTGTATTCCAGAATCCTGATTGAGCCCTGCGCCGTATTGATTCATGCGGTGGAAAGAGCCAAGACCACAGGAATCCTCCGCTTTAACAGCAGGGTGGTGGTACAGGGCTGCGGTCCTATCGGGCTGATCTGTATTGCGATTCTGCGCACGATGGGAATCAACCATATCGTTGCCGTGGACGGGGAAGAAAAACGTCTGGAATTTGCCAAAGAGATGGGCGCATCCGATACGGTGAACTTCAAGGATCACAAAGGGATTGAAGCCCTTGCAGGCGCTGTGGAAGCCAAGTTTGACGGGCATCTGGCAGATTTTGCATTCCAGTGCACCGGTTCTCCCTTCGCCCATGCAAACATTTACAAATTTATCCGCAACGGCGGAGGCCTTTGTGAACTGGGATTCTTCATTAACGGCGGTGACGCCACCATCAATCCGCACTTTGATATCTGCTCCAAGGAAATCACCATTGTGGGATCCTGGGTATATACCCTGAGGGATTATGCCACCACCTTTGAATTCTTAAAGAGCGCGAAGAAAGCAGGGATTCCTATTGAGAAGCTCATTACCCATACTTTCCCGCTGGATGAAATCAATGAGGCGCACAAAACCAATCTGGCAATGAGCGGTTTGAAGATTGCAATCATCAATCAATAAGCAGCATTAGGAGGCGAAGCCCATGGGAGAAGCCGTAGGAATTTTGGAAGTATTTGGTCTGGTATGTGCTTTTATGGCGGCGGATGCCGGATGTAAGGCAGGCAATGTGCGGCTGGAGCCTTTTGATAAAAATAAGCCGGCCAATGCAGACAGCCTTCCGGTCCCCCTGCTGGTGACCATCAAATTCAGAGGCAGTGTTTCCGACGTGGAAGCTGCCATGGAAGCGGGAGAGCGGGTGGCAAAAAGCCTTACCGGAGTCGTGCAGAAACATATCATTCCCAGGCCCACGGAGGATACGGAAAAAATGTTGAAGCTCTGCGCATTTGACAAGTCATAAACTTATTCAGTAAAATAAACATACAACGAAATTATGTGGAGGAAATTAAAATGGCACAGGAAGCATTGGGAATGGTAGAAACAAGAGGTCTTACCGCAGCAATTGAAGCGGCGGATGCAATGACAAAATCAGCAGAAGTAACGCTGGTGGGGACGGAAAAAATCGGTTCCGGTCTGGTAACGGTCATGGTCCGCGGCGATGTGGGAGCCGTTAAGGCTGCAGTAGAGAGCGGCACCGCAGCAGCGAGCAAGCTCGGCGAGCTGGTGGCAGCACACGTAATTCCGAGGCCGCATTCGGATGTAGAGAAAATTCTGCCTTCTATCTGATAAGTCAAGTAACGGTTCGGACCTGTCTGAACCGCTGCTATTTTAGGAGAAAACGTTCATGGGGAAATCATATGGCCTGATAGAAATAACAGGGGTAGTAGCGGCAATGGATGCCCTTGACATTATGTGCAAAGCGGCGGAAGTCACTCTGTCAACCTGGGAAAGAAAACTGGGCGGAAGGCTTGTAACCATTATTGTGGAAGGAGATGTGGCGGCTGTAACGGCTGCGGTGGAAGCCGCGGCAGCACAGGCGATTAAGCCGCTGGCAGCTTCCGGGGTGATAGCCAACCCCCATGAAGAGATTGTCAGATTGGTGAAGCAAAGTTCAAGCCGTTTTATGGCCGCTTCCAAAGAAGCCGGGGAGGAGAATCCGGCAGAGGGAATTCTTTCTGAGGAAAGCTATCTTCAGGAGGTATAGGCACAGGGTGTTGTGCACCCGTCCGGCTGCCGTAGCAGCAGCTTGTACAATGAGGAGGGATCATGGCAGACAATAATCATAAAGATAAGACAACACAGAACGAAGCCGGACAGAGTGCTGCCGCTTCAAAAAGCGGTGCTATCAAGACCGCACGCAAAACGACGTCCGCAACAGCACAGAAAGCCGAAAAGGCACAGGTAAAAGAAGAGCCAGTTGTTAAAAAGGAGGAAAAAAGAATGTCACAGGAAGCATTGGGAATGGTGGAAACAAGAGGTCTTGTTGCAGCAATTGAAGCAGCGGATGCTATGTGCAAGGCTGCAAATGTAGCTCTGGTAGGAACAGAGAAGATCGGTTCCGGCCTGGTAACCGTTATGGTACGCGGCGATGTGGGAGCCGTTAAATCCGCAGTGGAAGCAGGAGCCAGCAGCGCAGGAAGACTGGGCGAATTAGTGGCTACCCATGTAATCCCCAGACCTCACACAGACGTGGAAATGATTTTGCCCAAGGTTAAATAATTCTGAGAATCTGAAGAAAAGTGGGTGTGGTTGTGGAAACGAATCAAATAGAAATGATTACCAGACTGGTAATGGAAGCCATGGATAAAGAACCCGCAGGAAACGGGTTTATGGTTCCCGTAGGCGTATCCGCCAGACATATACATCTTACCCAGGAGCATGTGGAAATCCTGTTCGGACCGGGGTACCGGCTTACGAAAAAGAAGGATCTCATGGGCGGGCAGTTCGCTGCCAACGAACAGGTTACCATAGTCGGCTTAAAGCTGCGGGCGATTGAAAACGTGAGGGTTTTAGGGCCGGTAAGGAAAGCCTCCCAGGTGGAGATTTCCGCTACGGATGCCATGAAGCTGGGAATTAAGGCCCCGGTTCGGGAATCGGGAGATGTGGCAGGAAGCGCGGCTATCGCTGTGGTAGGTCCCCAGGGAGCCGTTTATCTGAAAGAGGGCTGTATCGTGGCCATGAGACATATACATATGTCTCCCCGGGATGCACAGGCCGCAGGGGTAAAAGACGGGGATTACGTTTCTGTGAAAGCAGAGAATGAGCGGGGAACTGTTTTTGACCATGTGAAAATCCGTGTAGATGACAGTTTTACGCTGGAAATGCATATTGATACGGATGAGGCCAACGCAAGCAGAATCGCTACCGGAGACACCGTAAAAATTATCCGCTGATGGAAGTGTATATAACGGCCCGGACCTGTCCGGATTGTTATATACTCCGTTCTCCCGGTATTCTTGTTCTTTCAGGTCTGAATACCGGGAGATTTTTGTAATACAGGCTAAACTACTAATCAAAGCAGTATCGCAGGTAAACCCGCGATATGCAGGGGGTATAAATATGATAGTCGGTAAAGTAACAGGAAGCATTGTTTCCACAAGAAAAAGTGAGAAGCTGGTAGGAAATAAATTGATGATTGTGGAGCCTTTGGAATCCATGAAAAGTCATGCGGACAGACTGGTGGCTATCGATAATATCGGTGCGGGGATCGGAGAATACGTGCTTGTAGCCCAGGGGAGTGCGGCCAGAATCGGCTGCGATATGCAGGATGCCCCTGTGGATGCCGCAATTGTGGGAATCATCGATGATGCCAGCAGGCTGGTGTGATTCCGGGAAAGTGGAGCAGGCTATGGAGTGTAAAGACTTAAGTAATATCATAAAAGAGAATGGTGTGGTAGGTGCCGGCGGAGCAGGTTTTCCCACCTATATGAAAATTGATGAACGGGCGCGGATCATCATATTAAACTGCGCGGAATGTGAACCGCTTTTGAAGCTGCACAGGCAGCTTCTTGAAAAATATGCGGAAGAAATACTGGAAACGTTCCAGCTGGTGGCAGACACTGTGGGCGCGGAACGTGCTATTGTTGGAATTAAAGGCGAATATAAGGACACCGTGGCGGCATTAAAGGGATGCATCCACCGGTTTCCCAAGGTTTCACTGCAGCTTCTTGACAGTGTGTATCCTATGGGGGACGAGGTGGTGCTCATTTATGAAGCAACCGGAAGAGTTGTCAGACCCGGAGGTCTTCCCATAGAAGAAGGCATTGCTGTCTTCAATGTAGAAACCATGTATAATATTTACAGAGCCCTGCATAAAAACCAGCCTGTGACGGATAAACTGGTAACCATAGTAGGGGAAGTGGCGGAGCCGGTTACGGTCAGGGTGCCTCTGGGAACCCCGCTGGAAACCTGTGTGGCATTTGCGGGGGGAGCTGTCGTGAAGGATCCGGTTTATTTGGTTGGCGGTCCTATGATGGGGAATATAAAAGGCGCATCTGCCCCGGTGACTAAAACCACCAATGCGGTTCTGGTGCTGCCAAAGGAGCATTCCCTGATTCAGAAGAAAAACCAGAATCCGGCCATCGGATTAAAGCGTGCGGCATCCGCGTGCTGCCAGTGCCAGGCGTGTACGGATCTGTGCCCCAGACATGCGCTGGGACACCAAATTGAACCTCATAAATTCATGCGGGCTGCAGCAAACCGGGATTTCAGGGATGCCAATCCTTTTGTTAATACGTTTTTCTGCAGCTCCTGCGGTTTGTGTGAGCTGTATTCCTGTCCCCAGGGCCTGGCGCCAAGAAGCCTGATGGCGGAATATAAGGCTGGGCTTCGGAAAGCAGGAGTGAAACCTCCGGCGGATATTCTCCCCGCTCCCGTAAGGGAATCCAGGGAATACCGCAAAGCGCCGGAGGAACGGCTGGAGGCCAGACTGGGACTGTCCGCTTATGACAGGGAAGCGCCTATTGAAGATGAAGTGAAGAAAGTGAACGTGGTTGCCATCCCTCTAAGCCAGCATATCGGAGCGCCGGCGGAGCCGGTGGTATCCGTGGGGGATGCGGTGGAAAGAGGGCAGGTAATAGCTGCCGCAGCCAAAGGCTTGAGTGTGCCGATCCATGCCTCTGTCAGCGGCAGGGTAACAGGCGTGGGCGGCGGTGTGATTACTCTGACTGTGTCGTAAGAGAGGTAAGAATATATGAGCAAGGCTATAGGCATGATTGAATTTAAAACGGTTTCCGCAGGAATTACCGCTGCGGATGTGATGGTAAAGACGGCGGATGTGGAGCTGCTGGAAGCGCAGACGGTCTGTCCGGGAAAGTACATTGCTTTAGTCAGCGGACAATTAAGCGCAGTGAATGCAGCGGTGGAAGCGGCGGGAAAGGTGAGGGAAGAAGAGCTGATTGACAGCTTTGTTCTTGGAAATCCCCATGAAAGTATTTTTCCGGCTATTTACGGAGCTACGCAAATTGATAAAATCAGTGCCTTCGGCATTCTGGAAACCTATGACGCAGCGTCTATTATCGTGGCGGCGGATGTGGCGGCTAAAACGGCAATCGTAGATCTGATTGAGCTTCGTATCGCCAAAGGGATGTGCGGAAAATCCTATCTGATATTGACCGGGGAGGTTGCGGCGGTGGAAGCGGCCATAGAAAAAGCAAAACAGTCCGTGGCGGGTAATGGAATGTATCTGGATTCGTCCGTGATTGCCCACCCGGATGAACAGATCTGCCGTTCCATTTTGTAACGCATATCGATAAGGCATATAAGGGAAGGGTTGCTTATGTTAGCAGTAGAGAGAAGAAATCTGATTCTTGAAAAGCTGCAGGAGGATAAAAAGGTTATCGTCAGCGAACTGAGCCAGGAATTCCAGGTATCCGAGGAAACCATCCGAAGAGATCTGGATAAGCTGGATAAGGACGGACTGGCGGTAAAAAGCTACGGCGGAGCGGTATTGAATGAAAATACCAGCCTGGATATGCCCTTTAATATCCGAAAAAAAAATAATCCTGCAGGCAAACAGCGGATAGCCAAAATCGTGGAAACACTCATCGAGGACGGGGATCATATTATCCTGGATCCCAGCACGACAGCCGTATTCATCGCCAAGGCACTGAAGCAGAAGGAACGCCTGACGGTAATCACCAATTCCATTGAAGTGATTCTGGAGCTTTCCGATGTGGCGGACTGGAATATTATTTCTTCAGGCGGAAGCCTGAAGGAGGGATATCTGGCGCTGGTGGGGCCAAGGGCTATCGAAGGCCTGGGAGCTTTCAATGTGGAAAAGGTGGTCCTTTCCTGTAAAGGGCTTGATATGGAAAAAGGAATTACGGACGGGAACGAACTTTTTTCCCAGGCTAAGCAGACGATGCTGAAGTCCGCCAAGCAGTGTATTCTGGCGGTAGATCACACAAAATTCGGAAAAGTGGCATTTTCCAAAATCTGTGACATCAATCATATCCAGGTGGTGGTTACCGATGAAAAGCCGTCCGATACCTGGCTGGAGTTGTTCGAACGCTCCGGTATCACCTGTCTGTATCCGGAGAACTGACCGGCTCATGGGAAAGACGGTAGGTGCGCGGCGTCATGCCGAACTGCTCCCTGAAGATCCGGTGAAAATAACTTGTGTTGTCATACCCCACAGACGCGATGATTTCCTCCACGGGAAGCGTGGTTGTGGTAAGCAGAAAGGCTGACTGGTTCAGCCTTTTTGTCTGCAGTAAGTTCTTAAAGGTTTTTCCCGTCATCCGGCTGATCAGCCTGCTTAAATAATAGGCCGGTTCCTTCAGCTGCGCGGAAAGCTCATCCAGCGTGGCTGTCTTATAATTTTCTTCCACATATTTCATTGCCGTAAAGACTATATTCTGTTCATGCTGCCCCGGATCGTCCTGATTGATTTTATCCGTATGGTTCAAAAGCTGGAGAAACAACAGTCCCATGGTGGTCTGATTGATATTCCTCCGGTTCGGCTGGCGGTATACCAGAGACCATATCAGGTTTTCCACTAAATTCTGGATAGGAAGTACCTGACTGACATGAAAATGAAGATAGTCGGTAAAGCTGCGGTCCTTTTTCAGTGACCCCACCAGAAATTCCCGCAGAGCGCTGCGCTCGTCCATCATCAGAAATGTTTTGTCAAAAAATTCGGGAAGAACGATAAAATTAACCGCAATATCCTCTTCTCCGGCGGGAAGGATTTCCTGTACGGCGTTCTGATTCAGGAACAGCAGATCGCCTGTGTCCAGTGTGACCTTTGTCGTCTTATTTATGATGTGGGTAGTGGTTCCGCTGCACATGTATATGATTTCTATATAATTATGTCTGTGGCTGGGAAACCGTACAAATCGGGTATGGGGCCTGATATCAATCAGCTTTCCCGCATCCAGCATCTGGCGGCTGTCCACGATGAAATCGTCTTCGGCGGTATAAATACTTTTCTGTACCTTCGTCGCCCCGGCAAGGATCTGCTTTTCCTCGGGGGAGATCACCTTCAGTTTGTTTAAAAGTTCCTGGTTCATGTGTGTCCTTTCCCGCTTTCCATATAGTGAGGAAGACCGGCGGTCTGTCCGGAGGCCTTTCCCCGTCTGGCGGGGAAAGACTGAGTAAGGTTATCATACCATTTTGCTTTTTATAAGTCAAAGAGCCAGAGGGGGCAGATAAAAAAAGTGCAAATAAGGACGGTAAATTTGCAATCCCCGTCCTAAAAAAAGGAGGATGCCGGTAGTATAATAAATAGAGTGATATCAGGATTACAAAAGTGTGGCGGTAAGTCACAGGAAGGAATGAGTGGATTATGGCTGAATATTATCTTGCGGTAGATATCGGGGCCTCCAGCGGCCGTCATATTCTGGGGCATCTGGAAAACGGCAGAATGGAACTGGAAGAGGTATACCGGTTTGAAAACGGTATGGAGAAAAAGGACGGTCATCTGTGCTGGAATATCCCTGCGCTGTTTCGTGAGATCAAAGAAGGGCTGAAGGCCTGTAAGGCGGCGGGAAAGGTACCGAAGTCCATGGGAATCGATACATGGGCGGTGGATTATGTGCTGCTTGATAAGCAGGACCGGATTCTGGGCAATACCTATGGTTACCGGGACGGCAGGACTAAAGGAATGGATAAAGAGGTTTACCGGGTCATTCCGGAGGATGCGCTGTATGCCAGAACCGGGATCCAGAAACAGATTTTTAATACCATTTACCAGCTTATGGCGGTTTCAAAACAGGAGCCGGAGAATATGGAGAAAGCCGACTGGCTGCTGATGCTGCCGGATTATTTTCATTTTCTGCTCACAGGGAATAAAATGTCCGAATATACCAACGCCACATCGACCCAGCTTGTCAGCCCCGAAACCAAGCAGTGGGATTATGAGCTGATAGAACGATTGGGATATAACCTTGCTGCTTTCCACCCCCTGCATATGCCGGGAACCGTGGTGGGACCTTTCTCCAAAGAGGTGGAGGAAGAGGTGGGCTTTTCCTGCGAAGTGGTTATGCCTGCCACCCATGATACGGCATCGGCGGTTATTTCGGTGCCGGCCCTCACGGAGGATTGTCTGTACATAAGCTCAGGGACATGGTCTTTGATGGGAATCGAAAATAACAGGGCTATTTGCACGCCGGAGAGCAGAGATCGGAATTTTACAAATGAGGGCGGCTATGAATACCGTTTCCGTTATTTGAAAAATATCATGGGGCTATGGATGATACAATCCGTACGTCATGAACTGGAAGATAAGTACTCCTTTGCCGAGCTTTGTGAGATGGCGGCACAGGAAAGTGATTTCCCCTCCCGTGTGGATGTAAATGACGACGCTTTTCTGGCGCCTGAAAATATGACGGAGGCGATCAAAGCCTGCTGCAGAAAAAATGGATGGAAAGAGCCGGAAACCACCGGACAGATCGCGGCGGTTATTTACCAGAGCCTGGCGGAAAGCTATGCGGAAACCGTGCGGGAAATCGAATCGCTGACGGAAAGGCATTTTGACGCCATCAATATTGTGGGCGGCGGTTCCCATGCGGCCTATTTGAACCAGCTTACCGCAGATAAGTCCGGCTGCTGTGTCTATGCCGGTCCCGGTGAAGCTACCGCAATCGGGAACCTGGCGGTACAGATGCTCAAGGATGGTAAATTCGCAGGGCTTGCACAGGTACGCACCTGCATCTATGAGTCCTTCGGCGTGAAAAAGTATGATCCCAGCTGAATGACAGCTGGTTTCCTCCGGAAACGGAGAGGGACCAATGTCGGAAGGCAGTAATCCTATAATAAAAAAACGTGTTAAGAGACACGGTGTCCCTGGAGGACGGAAAGGAAGATTTATGAACGTAAAAGAAAGATACGATTCTGCGAAGGAAATGTATGCGGCAATGGGTGTGGATACGGACAAGGCAGTGGAAACCCTTGAAAAAATTGCAATTTCCATGCATTGCTGGCAGGGGGATGATGTAACCGGTTTTGATCAGAAGGGGCCTCTTACAGGGGGAATCCAGGCTACCGGAAATTATCCCGGAAAGGCCAGAACACCGCAAGAGCTGATGGCGGATATCGATAAGGTATTCAGCCTGGTACCCGGCAGGCATAAGCTGAACCTGCATGCCAGCTATGCCGTTTTTGAAGAGGGCGAATTTGCGGACAGAGATAAGCTGGAGCCCAAACATTTTCGGAAATGGGTTGATTTCGCCAAGGAAAGAGGCATCGGACTGGATTTTAACCCCACCTTTTTCTCGCACAGCAAGGTAGTGGACGGACTTACCCTGTCCAGCCCTATTGATGAGGTGCGTAATTTCTGGATTGAACACGGAAAAGCGTGTGTCCGCATTTCCCAGTATTTTGCGGAAGAACTGGGAGTTCCCTGTGCAATGAATATATGGATCCCGGACGGCTACAAGGATATTCCTGCCGACAGAATAGGCCCCAGAGCCAGATTTAAGGATTCCCTGGATCAGATACTTTCTATCCCTTATGACAAATCCAAGGTTCTTGTATGTCTGGAATCCAAGGTGTTCGGCATCGGCCTGGAATCCTATACCGTAGGTTCCAGCGAATTCACCATAAACTATGCGGCTAAGAACGGTATCATCAGTCTGATGGACAACGGGCATTATCATCCGACGGAGCTGGTATCCGATAAAATATCTTCCATGCTTCTGTTTAATGAGAAGATCGCCCTCCATGTGACACGGCCGGTCCGCTGGGACAGCGACCATGTAGTGCTGTTTGATGATGAAACCAAAGAAATTGCCAAAGAAATCGTTAGAAATGACGCCATTGACCGCGTTCTTCTCGCCCTGGATTTCTTTGACGCCGGCATTAACCGTGTGTCCGCGTGGACAGTGGGCATGAGAAATATGCAGAAGGCCCTGTTATACGCCCTTGTTTCTCCCAACAAAAAATTCAAGGAACTGCAGGATACCAACCAGTTTACCGAACTGATGGCAATGCAGGAGGAAATGAAGACCTATCCTTTCGGTGATGTCTGGGATTATTTCTGCGAAAAGAACAATGTGCCTGTAAAGGGTGACTGGTTCAAGGAAGTGAAGAAGTATGAAGAGGAAGTGCTTTCCAAGAGAGCATGAGCGGTGACCGTTCAGACAAGTACGAACGGTAATCACAGGCCCGTCAGACGCATGTTTGACAAAAAACGGCAGTCATGATATGATAACCGACAGTACAATACCGGTACCGGTATTGCAAAATACATATGTTCAGGGGAGCTTGTGAGCAGGCTGAGAGGAAGTAATCCAACTTCGACCCTTAAACCTGATTTGGGTAATGCCAACGTAGGAAGAAGTGAGAGATCAGTTTATCAGCGGAGTATACCTATAGGGGTATACTCCGTTTTTTTGGACTTTTCTCCGGATACGGACATTTCCCCGGAATCAGGCCCTCCTGGACAGGAAAGAAGGAAGCGGGATGGATTATGCTACACAGATGGAGGCGGCACGTAAGGGAATCTTTACAGAAGAAATGAGAACGGTTGCCGGAAAAGAAAAGCTTTCAAAAGAACATCTTATACGGCTTATGGCAGAGGGAAAAATAATCATTCCCTGTAACAAGCTTCATAAGTCCCTGAAGCCTAACGGGCTTGGCTCGATGCTGAAAACGAAAATCAATGTGAATCTGGGAACCTCCAGAGACATGACGGATTTGGAGATGGAATATGAAAAAGTGCGCAGTGCCGTGAATATGGGTGCGGAGGCCATTATGGATCTGAGCTCTTTCGGTGATACCCGGATATTCAGAAGGTATCTTACGCAGAATTGCCCGGCTATGATCGGAACAGTACCTATCTATGATGCGGTTGTTTATTATCACAAACCGCTGATGAAGATAACCTCACGGGAATGGATGGATATCGTGCGCATGCATGCGGAGGACGGTGTGGATTTTATGACACTCCACTGCGGTATAAACCGGGAAACCGCCCATAAATTCAAGAAAAACAAAAGGCTGACCAATATCGTTTCCAGAGGTGGATCCATTATTTTCGCCTGGATGGAAATGACAGGGGAAGAAAATCCTTTTTATGCCCATTTTGATGAAATCCTGGATATCTGCCGGGAATATGATGTTACGCTGAGCCTGGGAGACGCCTGCCGGCCCGGCTGTCTGGCGGATGCTTCAGATGCATCCCAGATTGAGGAACTGATTACGTTGGGAGAACTGACCAAAAGGGCCTGGGAAAAAGCTGTACAGGTTATGGTGGAAGGACCCGGACATATGCCGCTGAACCAGATTGCCGCCAATATGGAAATCCAGAAAACCCTTTGTCACGGGGCACCCTTTTATGTGCTGGGACCGATAGTGACTGATGTGGCGCCGGGGTATGACCATATTACCGCTGCTATCGGCGGCGCGGCTGCAGCCGCAGCAGGGGCTGCTTTTCTGTGCTATGTGACCCCGGCAGAGCATCTGCGCCTTCCGGATGTGGAGGATGTGAAGGAAGGGATTATTGCTGCCAGGATTGCCGCCCATGCGGCAGATATTGCAAAAGGGGTGCCGGACGCCATGGCCTGGGATAATTCCATGAGTGAAGCACGCAAGAGACTGGATTGGAACGAAATGTTCCGCCTTGCCATGGATCCGGAAAAAGCCGCAAACTATCGGAAAGCCTCCAGGCCGGAAAAAGAGGATACCTGCAGCATGTGCGGAAATTTCTGTGCGGTAAAAAACATGAACCGGATTCTGGACGGAGAGATTGTGTCCATTTTTGAAGAATAAGAGTAACAGGGAAGGGATGAAACCGTTACGAACAAGATAAGAAAAGAGGGATAACTATGCAGATGGAAATAAGGAGTTCCATGGAAATAAAGAATTCCATGGAACAAAAAAATATGGCGGCTTTCCTGGAACGGGTAAAAAAGCAGGCGCCCCTTATCCATAATATCACTAACTATGTTACTGTAAACGACTGTGCCAACATTTTGCTGGCCTGCGGCGGTTCTCCCATTATGGCTGACGATTTGCTGGAGGCAGAGGAAATCACTTCCCTTTGCGCAGGCCTGAATATTAATATAGGGACATTGAATCAGCGTACCATACCGGCCATGTTGGCCGCGGGAAAAAGGGCTAATGCCTGCGGCCGTCCGGTGCTCCTGGATCCGGTCGGGGCGGGAGCCAGCCGGCTGCGTACGGAAACGGCGGAGGAGCTGCTGAAGGAAGTACATTTTACGGCGATACGGGGAAATATTTCCGAGATCAAAGCACTTGCCCTGGGGATGGGGACGACCAGGGGGGTGGACGCGGACAGTATGGATGCGGTTACGGATGCCACACTGGGGGCGGCAGCGGCGTTTGCCGGTGAATTTGCCCGGAAAACCGGAGCTGTGGCGGCTGTTACCGGAGCTATGGATATGGTAACGGACGGGAGAGACATGTATATCATAAAAAACGGCCATCCTATGATGAGTAAGGTGACGGGAACGGGCTGTATGCTCTCCGCTGTAATGACAGCTTATCTTGCGGCAAATCCCGGCCGCCCCCTGGAAGCGGCCGCGGCCGCTGTATGTATGATGGGAATCTGCGGAGAACGGGCATTCAGGAGGCTGGCTCCGGGAGAAGGGAATGCCGCATACAAAAATTATATCATGGATGCCGTTTATAATATGGATGGGAAAACATTGGAAAAAGAGGCAAAATGCCGGAGATATAAGCTGAGGGCAGATGGCACTGTGAAGCTTTCGGAGGGAGAACAGCCGTGAAATGTGACAAAAGGACCATGCTTCTGTACGCGGTTACCGATCGGACATGGGTTGGGGAAAAAACGCTTTGCCGGCAGGTGGAGGAGGCTTTGAAGGGCGGGGTTACCTGTGTCCAGCTCCGGGAAAAGGATATGCCGGAGGGCGACATTCTGAAGGAAGCAGAGGAAATAAAAGAACTTTGCCGCAGCTACGGCGTCCCTTTTCTGATGAATGATAATGTAGATCTGGCTGTCCGCTGCGGCGCGGACGGCGTCCATGTGGGACAGCAGGATATGTCTGCCGGAGAGGTGCGCAGAAGAATTGGGGATGCCATGCTGCTGGGAGTATCTGCTCAGACAGTAGAACAGGCAGTGGAGGCGGAAAAAAACGGAGCCGACTATCTGGGAGTCGGCGCGGTATTTGCCACCTCCACTAAAGAGGATGCAAAGGAGGTCACTCTGGATACGCTCCGGGAAATCTGCCGTGCGGTTTCCATTCCGGTCTGCGCTATCGGCGGGATCCATAAGGGGAACATGCATGAACTAAGAGATACCGGGATTGACGGGGTGGCTCTGGTTTCCGCTGTTTTCGCCGGCCCTTCCATACAGAAGGAATGCAGAGAACTGCTGGCGCTGGCAAAAACCCTGAAAAAAAGAGGCGCGGTCTTTGATGCTGACGGAACCCTGCTGGATTCCATGTCCGTCTGGGATACATTGGGTGCAGATTATCTGTACAGAAAAGGGCTTTCTCCCCGGAACGATCTGGAGGAGCAGTTAAAAAACAGGAGTCTTCATCAGGCCGCTTCTTATTTTCAATCGGCTTATGGGATAATGGACACGCGGGAACAGATCGTAGCGGATATCAATGGTATGGTCGCTTCTTTTTACATCAGGGAGGTTCCGCTGAAGAAAGGCGTGAAAGATATGCTGGAAATGCTGCGGAAGGAAAATGTGAAGATGTGTGTGGCCACTGCAACGGATAAGGGCCTTATAGAAGAAGCATTGCGAAGAAACGGGGTTCTGGATTATTTCGAGGCGATTCTCACCTGTGCGGAGGTCGGCGCCGGAAAGGACGAGCCTGTCATCTTTCGGGAGGCTCTGCGCATTCTCGGAACGGCAAAGGAAGATACGGTTGTATTTGAAGATGCCCTTTATGCGGTGTGTACGGCAAAAAAAGACGGTTTTCCGACAGCGGCGGTTTATGACCCTTCAGCAGCCGATGAGGAAGAAAACCTTCGGAAGCTGTCGGATTATTACATCCGCTCTTTTGAAGAAAGGATGACTGTATTTGATGAAAAAAGTACTTACGATAGCAGGATCTGATCCCAGTGGCGGAGCCGGGATACAGGCGGACATAAAAACTATCACGGTACACGGCCTGTATGCCTGCTCCGTGATAACGTCCCTGACTGCACAGAATACCATGGGAGTCTATGGGATTGTGGACGTGGAACCGGATTTTGTGGCGGCCCAGATGGACAGTGTCTTTTCGGATATTTTTCCCGATGCGGTTAAGATAGGCATGGTATCCGGGGAAGGAATCCTGGAAGCGATCCTGTATAAGCTGAGGCAGTACCGGCCGGCCAATATCATAATTGATCCGGTTATGGTATCCACCAGCGGCCGGAAACTGCTTTCTTCCAGGGCGTGTAAGCTTATGGAAGAGGAATTGCTGCCTTTGGGAACGCTTATTACGCCGAATATCCCCGAAGCGGAGGTTCTAACCGGTCTGTCTGTCCATACGGAAGCGGATATGGCGGAAGCGGCGCAAAGGCTTGCCCTGCGTACCGGAAATGCCGTATTGATCAAAGGCGGGCACCGGGAGGGAGAGGCGGCGGATATTTTGTTCTGCCGCAAAACGGTGTCCCGTTTTGTATCCCGGCGTATCGAAAATCCCAATACACACGGTACCGGCTGTACCCTTTCCTCCTCCATCGCCTGCCATATGGCGGAAGGGTACAATCTGGAGGAGAGCATACAAAAAGCGAAAGATTACTTGAACGGAGCTCTTGAGGCAATGCTCGATTTGGGAAACGGGAATGGACCTTTGAACCATATGTACGCAATAAGAGGTTCAGGTATCGGGGATAAATAACTCCGTACCGTGTTCCTTCCGCCATTTTTTATGCTCTTTATAATCCGGCATGACTTCCGCCACCGCATTCCGGAAATTCCGGGAGTGATCCATATGCCGCTCTCAGAGGAAAATAGGATGCTGCAGCCTGGCGGTATCTTTTTTCAAATGCCTGTTTCAAATAGATTTTAACATAAAATCTTTTCAACAGAGGAAAAAGTTGCTACAATAGAAAAGAATGTATTCTTTACTGGTTACGGAGTGAGCAGTAACCTGTATTCCGTAGCGAGTACGGAACCTGTTGTAAAAAGGGAACAGAAAGGAAATGCGCCCAAACTGATGCTGTCATTGCCGTTACCGGCCGGATGGAACACAAGGGGCGGGAATGGAAGAATGGAGAAAAAGAAAGCACGGAAACGGAATATGCTGGAGGATTCCCCGGGAATTACCCTGTTCCTGTTTGCCCTTCCGATGATATTGGGCAATCTGTTCCAGCAGTTTTATAATATGGTGGATTCCATGATTGTGGGACAGTTTGTGGGGGAGAAGGCACTGGCTGCCGTAGGCGCTTCCTATGCCCTCACAAATGTGTTCGTAATGATTGCGATCGGCGGAGGGATCGGCGCTTCCGTCATAACCTCCCAATATCTGGGGGCCGGCGATACCGGAAGAATGAAAACCTCCGTTTATACGGCGCTCCTGACCTTTCTTGCTGTGGGAAACCTGCTGGGTATATTTGGATTTTTGATGAACCGCCAGATACTGGTATGGCTGAATACACCAAAGGATATTCTGGCAGCGGCAGGGACTTACCTGGGAATATATTTTCTGGGAATGCCTTTTTTGTTCATGTATAATATCCTTTCCGCCATGTTCAATGCGATGGGGGATTCCAGGACGCCTCTGTGTCTGCTCATTTTTTCCTCCGTATTGAACGTATTCCTGGATCTGTGGTTTGTAACGCAGTTCGGGATGGGAGTGGCAGGTGTGGCGATAGCTACGGTAATTGCGCAGGGAACGGCGGCTGTCATTTCCTTTTTGCTGCTGATGCGCCGCCTGCGCGGCTTTGAGGCGGAAGGGGTTGTGCCGGTATATGATGTGGGAATCCTCGGTTCCATGGTGAGGATAGCGCTTCCGTCCATTTTGCAGCAGTCTATTGTTTCCATCGGCATGCTGCTGGTACAGTCTGTGGTAAATGGCTTCGGCTCTTCCGTTTTGGCCGGCTATGCGGCCGGCACCAGGATAGAATCCATTTGTATTGTTCCCATGATATCCACGGGAAACGCTATGTCCACCTTTACGGCCCAGAATATGGGAGCCGGAAAGCCGGAACGCGTCCGAAGGGGATACCGTGCCGCCTATGCCATCGCGGGCGGTTTTGCGCTGCTAATAGGCCTGATCCTGTTTTTCTTTGATAAGCAGATTATCGGTGCATTTATGGACAGCCAAAGCGGTACGGTGGCATTTGAAACGGGTACGGGATATTTATCTTTTATCAAGTTTTTCTTTCTCTGTATCGGCCTGAAGGCAGTTACGGACGGAGTCCTCCGGGGAGCCGGGGATGTGGTGGTATTTACGCTGGCGAACCTGGTGAATCTGGGAATCCGTGTTTCCGGGGCATTCCTTCTTGCGCCTGTGTTCGGTGTGGCGGCGGTATGGTATGCGGTGCCGGCAGGATGGACGGTGAATTACCTTATATCCTTGGGCAGGTATCTTACCGGAAAATGGAGTAAAAAAAATCTGGTCGGTTAAACCGGATTATAAAAGAAAGGGAGAACAGTTATGGCAGGCAGATGTGTGATTATCGGGGCAGGGGATCTGACCGTTTCGGAAATTCCTCTTCATGAAGGGGATTTCATTATTGCGGCGGACGGCGGTTTTGGCTATTGCAGGTATCTGGAAATAGAACCGGATATGATACTGGGAGATTTTGATTCCATTGATGAGCGCAATATGGAATACATTATGGAAATGCGCGCCATCCATCCGGAAAAGGTGAAGGTGCTTCCTGCACAAAAGGACGATACGGATATGCTGGCGGCCATTAAAGAAGGGCTGCAGAGAGGTTATACGGAATTTGTTATTTACGGGGGGCAGGGAGGCAGGCTTTCCCATACCATGGCAAATATCCAATGTTTGGCCTATTTGAAGGAAAAAGGGGCAAAGGGATATCTGATGGACGGAAATGGTATGATTCTGGTAGCCCAAAATGAAACCGTAAGCTTTAAAAAGAACCTGGAGGGCTTTCTGTCCTTGTTTTCTTTGGGGGAGAAGGCGGAAGGAGTTACAATCCGTAATATGAAATACCTTCTCGATAAAGCGGTGGTCACCAACGATTTCCCGGTTGGGGTAAGCAATGAATTTATCGGAAAGGAAAGCAGCATTACCGTGGAAAAAGGCATGCTGCTGATAATGATTGACTGGAACTGAACAGGCACAAAAAAGGCAGGAGAAAAAATCTTCTGCCTTTTTAAAACCTTTTTTCTTCAAAAACAGTTATATAAGGTGTAACGGTACTGTCCGTTGCCAATGAATACACTAAAGGGGCCTCTTTCGTGGAAGATACAAAATGGATCAGGGAAATACATAAGGGAAACACATCGCTGTTGGAACAGGTGGCGGAGAAATACTATGACGATATCTACCGGTTTTGCTGTTATCAGACGGGAAGCCGGGAGGATGCCTATGATTGTGCCCAGGAAACGTTTATCCGGTTTATCCGCTATGTGGACAGCTACCGGGATAAAAACCTGAAAGGGTATCTGTTAACTATCGCAAGAAATGTCTGCCGGGACTATTTCAAGCAGGCGGCAAAAGAACAGGAATTCATACAGGGGCAGCTGGAACAGGCTGCAGAAGAGAAGGGGGAAGCCCGGACGGAGGAACCGTTTTACCATGACGTGCTGCCAAAAGCCCTTGGACTCCTGCCTGCGCTGCAGAGGGAAGCTTTGATTCTGTATTATTATGATGAATTGAAAATACGGGAAATCGCCCGGATTACGGAAACAAATGCGGCTACGGTTAAATCCAGGCTGCATCAGGGAAAGAACAAGCTGAAGAAGCTTTTGGAGGAGGCCTGAGAAATGGATTTCGGTAAAAAGAAACAGAACGGATGGACCAGACGGGAGGGCAGGGCGATTTTCGGAAAAGGGCCGGCAGTGGATCCAAACCGGAGGGCAGCGGCAATGGAAGCCGTCCGCCTGGAAATTGACAGAAAGAAAACAAGCTATACGCCTTCTGCCGCGGAAGTGTTCAGGACCGAGCTGTCAATGATATCCGCGAATTACTGGTATTTACAGGCGGCGCTGCTGTGTCTTGGAATCTGGATCGCCGGCAGGGCAGATGTCCTGTATCTGCCGGGGAGCCTGCAGACAGGCGCTGTGAACAACAGGGAATTGCTGCTGCTGCCTGCGCTGTCCGCTTTGCTGGCGCTGATAGGGATAACCGGATTCGGGGAGCTTGCCAAATGTTTTGCCTGCCGTATGGCGGAACTGGAGCAGAGCTGTTATTTGAATCTGCGCCAGCTGCTGGCAGTGAGAATGGCAATTACCGGACTACTGAATCTTCTGTTTCTGGCATGCTTTATCGGCGTGTCCCAGGGAAGACTGCAGGCGGGGCTGCTTCGGGTGAGCCTCTATCTGCTGACACCGTATGTCTGCAATATGCTGTTGTATTTTACCGCCTTTACCTTTGGACGGGGGGGAGGAAAACTCCTGCAGATGAGCATTCTTTTGGCAGCCGCCTGTCTTTCCTTTCTGCCTGTGCTGCTTCCGGGCCTTTATGAAAAATCCGCTCTTGGCCTGTGGATAGCAGCCCTTTTTGGAGCCGCCGCGCTTATGGCTGCGGAGCTTGTTTACCTGACAAAAGAACTGGAAAGAGGAGAAAAAATATGCTGGAACTGACACTGAATCAGGTTACCAAAAAGTATAAGGATACCTGTGCGGTAGACCATGTTAATGCTGTGTTTACCCATGGTGTTTACGGGCTGCTGGGCGCAAACGGAGCCGGAAAGACGACGCTGCTCAGGCTTATGTGCGATATTCTCAGGCCGGATGAGGGAGCCGTTATGCTGGATCGGAATCCAATCGGTAAGCTGGGGGCCTCCTATAGACGTTTTCTGGGTTATCTGCCCCAGGATTTTGGATTTTATCCGGATTTTACCGCAGAGAGGTTCCTTTTGTATATGGCGGCATTGAAAGCGGTCCCTGCTTTGGAAGCAAAACAGAAAACAGGGGAGCTGTTGGCTATGGTAGGTCTGGAGGACAGTAAAAGAAAAAAAATCAAGACCTTTTCCGGTGGGATGGTGCGCCGGCTGGGGATTGCGCAGGCAATGCTCAATGATCCGGAAATCCTGATACTGGATGAACCCACAGCCGGGCTGGATCCAAGGGAGCGTATTCGTTTCCGCAATATCATCAGTTCCTTTTCCAAAGACAGGATCGTAATCCTTTCCACCCATATTGTTTCGGATGTGGAATACATCGCGGATGAAATCCTGCTCATGAAAAAAGGAAAATTCCTGCAGCAGGGAAGTGTGGAGAATATCACGAAGCAGGTTCAGGGCCGGGTGTGGGAAATTGTGACGGATCCCGAAGGCGCACAGCGGATGAGCGGGACTTATGCGGTAAGCAACCTGAAGAACCAGGGGGATAAGGTGGCCATGCGTATCCTTGCGGAGGAATGTCCGGCACCGGAGGCGGTTTGTGTGGCGCCGTTGCTGGAGGATGTCTATTTGTATTACTTCAGGGAGGAGGCGGAATGATGCTGCTGCGGACAGAACTGGAGAAATTGTGGAAACGGCCTGTCCTGTGGATCGGTTTTGCCGTTTCCCTGCTGGTTGGAAGCTATCTTACATGGTCCATGCTGCCCACTGTAGTTACCGGAGAAGAGACGCTTACAGGCCGGAAAGCGGCAGAATACAACCGTCGCCTTACGGCGGAATATGAGGGGTACCTGACGGACGAGAAAGCTGAAGCGATAATCGCAAGGTTTGGTTTTGCACGCTATGATGAGGACGGGAGATGTGTATACGGTAACTTCCTGAACCGCTTTGTTACAGAAAAAATGTCGGATTACAGCGGAGAAGGACGGAAAGCCTCACGGATTATTCCGTTAACAGATAAGGAAAGCCGTTTGGGAGCCTGCGGCTACAGAGACAGTATTTATTTTGCCTGTACGCAAGGGTGGGATGATCTGTGGGAAATTTTTATGGGATTGGCTATGGTCTGGGGGCTCACCGTGGTAATTTTGCTGGCGCCTGTATATTCCTCGGATAAAATGCTCCGCACGGCTCCGGTGATAAGGGCGAGTGCCGAGGGAAGGCGGAAAATGGTTTTTGCCCGTCTCACCGCCTCCTGGCTTGTCGCTGCAGGAGGCTTCTTCCTGCTGGCATCGGTTTTGTTTCTTGCATGCGGCTTTCTGTATGGCTTTGAAGGGCTGAAGGCAAATATCCTCTGTCTGGACGCTGCTCCCTATATGTGGCCTGAGCCTGTAACGGTATGGGGCTTTTTGTTTGGAATTTATCTGCCCCGGGCGGTATTGGGCGTTACGGTGCTTGTGCTCTTGGTCTCCGGTATTTCTGCCTGCTGTGAAAGGACCCTGTCCTCCGTGTGTATCTCCGCCTTCGTGTTTGCGTTTCCCGTTGTGAGAAATATGCTGATGGTGTTTACCTTCCTCACTCCGCTTTTTACCCTTCTGGTATATGGGATGCCATTTTATATGATGATACCCCTTTATAATGCAGGCAGAAACCCTTACCGTATCTTGCAGACCGCGGCGGCTATCCTGTTCTGCTTTGCAGGACTGTGGATGGTGTATGACGGCTGGTGCCGTAACGGAAAGGAGCACGGAAAATGAGATTATATTTGTTTGAACTGGAGAAAATATGGAAAAAACCGCTGCATTTGTCTGCGGTTTCCGGTTGTGCCGTGTTTACATTAGCTATATGGCGGATGTATGCCGGACAGGCGGATTATAGTGTGGGGGAAGGCGCGGCAGCACTCCTGCTGCTTCTGGGAGTACACGGGCTGTTTGCGTCCCTGCTGTCTATGCTGTTCACAGCCCCATTATTTGCAGAAGAATACAGCCGTAATATGCAGGGACTGCTGTGGACTTCGGTTAAAGGAAGAAAGGAAACGGCCTGGAGCAAGGCGGCGGCCGCCGTTACCCTGTCGCTGATAGTTTATGTCGGTTTTCTGGCGGCTGATTTTATCTTCGTTCTCTGCATCTGGGGACCGGAAAACTGGAGCGGCGGCTTGGGACAGCCGGCGGCGGCATGGCTGGATACCACGCTCACGGTTACGCTGGGAACGGCAACAGCAACGGCTGTTTTAACGGGAAGCTGTGCGATATTTCTCCTTGCCGGTTGCGCTTATTGTATTTCCGCCTGTTCGGAGACCCCGTTTAAAGCGGTTAGTATACTGGGGATTTCCTATTTTGCGGGAGGCATCCTGTACGACTGGGGCGTCAGGGCGGGAATCCCTCTGGCAGCAAGGATTTTTTCCTTCAGCCCGGCGGTTCTCTCCGGTTTTCAGATGTACAAAAAGCCCTGGGAAGAACAGTGGTTTGCCGGAGGTTATATACCGCTTGTGCCTGCAGTGACTGCTGCTGCGTGCCTGTTTTTGTTTATTGCAGGCTTCCGCCGCTTCTGCAGAGGCCTTTTCCCGTGAGCAATGCTGTACTAGGTATCCGACTCTGAATCCTCAGGTTCCGGCAGAGGCAGCTTTCCCATAGCAGGACAAGAAAGCTTTTTGGGGATATCGGAATGGTCTGCCAGGTGCATCATTCGCTGTTTCCATGTCTCCATGCTGAAATCCTGGATAAAGTCGATAAGCAGTGAGGAAATGGTTACGGTGACGAAGGAATAAGCGATCCGGCCCAGCGGGATATAGGTCAGGGAAAGAAGGAGCACCGTAATATCGGTCGCCAGATAAGCACGGGCTATTTTGCACCGGGTGAGCTTCGAGATAACCATTGCCAGGGCGTCGTCACCTCCGCTGGAAGCCTTCTGCCTTACCACAAGACCCACGCCGATTCCCACAAAACAGGCTCCGGCAACCGCCGCTATAAGAGGATGTTCGGTCAAATCCGGGAACAGGTAAGGCAGGCTTTCCCACAGCTTCAGAAAGCCTGCAAGGCAAAGCGTTGCAGCGATAGAACGGATGAGGAATTCCTTGCCCAGATACCGGAAACCGAACAGATAGCACAAGGCATCCAGAAGAGGTGACAGCAGGGCCGCGGGTATGGCGAACCAATAATTGAGCAGAAGAATCATGCCGAGGACACCGCCTTCCGTGATATGGACACGCTTATGGATATTCACCATGCCGAATGCCAGGATAGCGGTGCCGGCAAGAATGGATAAAACGGTTTTCAAAGGGAAGATATCCTTTATGCTTTGGCGTATTTCCCTGTAATTCTTTTGTAATAATGTACGCAAAATAAAACCTCATTTCTAAATTGTTTTTTTCGGATGTAAAACGATTATAAACTCTGGTATAATACTAAGGTCAATGCTTTTTTAATTTTTTGTATTTATTATGTAACGGTCCGGCAGATGGACACATTGATCCGGCGGCGCGTAAGAAGCTATGAGCGCCGGCGGCAGGGTGTTTGACTACTACACCGGAAAAGGATGGAAAGCGGGGTTCATTATGAAAGATTACTATACGATCGGTGAAATATCAGAATTATACGGGATCGGTACGGATTCTCTCCGTTACTATGAGGAGATCGGCGTACTTAAACCCAAAAGGGGAAAGAACGGCTATCGGCTGTACCGTCTGAAAGATATCTGCCGCCTCAATATCATACGGGATCTGCTTCAGCTGGGATTTTCCATGAAGCAGGTAAAGAGGTATATGGAAAGTCTGAATCTGGATAACACCATACGAATGCTGGAGGA
Organism: uncultured Lachnospiraceae bacterium; assembly: GCA_900548905.1. GTDB lineage: Bacteria > Bacillota > Clostridia > Lachnospirales > Lachnospiraceae > Eisenbergiella. Next base: position 59,716 of record URMK01000015.1, read on the forward strand.
TGAAATGGAGTTAATCCGCCGGCAGAAAGAGAAACTCAGGCTTGCGGAACAATCGATTGAGAAAAGAATGGAACATATCATAAAATACAGGAATGAGGGGGAGGCTGCTTACCGGGTGGTTTCCTATCCCAACAGGTATTGCCTGCAGCTGAACGAGGATATAACCAGGGATGAAGAAGTCGATTTTGCCATAAAAAGGCTGCAGAAGAGACATGAAGATAAAATCCGCAGCATAGGGGATCAGAATTTCGGCGCCAGCCTTTCGGCAGAGGATGTGAAGAACGGTATCTACTATCTGTTTCATTCCGTTTTTTTCATCCTGCAGAACGCGGAAGAAGGAAAATGCGGCATCCAGGGAAGTTATGATTTCCAAGGAAGTTATGATTTCCAAGGAAATTATGATTTCCAAGGAAATTATGATTTCCTTTTGCCCTCAGGTACCTATCTATGTACCTTTTACAGGGGAGAATACCGGCAGTCCCCGCAGCGTGCTCTGGAACTGCTGGAAGAGGCTGTGCGGAGAGGCTGCAGGATAACAGGGGATATTCTGGAGCTGTATCCTATTGATAACCGGTATACGATGAAGCCGGAGGAATTTGTGACCGAACTGCAAATCAGAGTGGAAGAGGACTGTTAGAGATAAAGGCAGCTGTCCGCCGGTTCAACCGGCGGACAGCTGCCTTTTGGGAAAGCCTTAGAAATTGTCTCTCTGATTATATAGCATTTTTAAACTGGCTCATATACAGCTGGTAATAAGCACCTTTTTGAGCCATCAGCGATGCCGCGTTACCTTCCTCGGCAATAGTGCCGTTGTCAATGACAAATATGCGATCTGCCTTCTGAATAGTGGAAAGTCTGTGTGCAATAACAAAGGAGGTACGCCCTTTCAGCAGGTTTTCGATACCGGCCTGCACCAGCAGCTCTGTTTTGGTGTCGATGCTGGAGGTGGCTTCATCCAGAATCAGAATACGGGGATCGGATACCATTGTACGGGCAAATGCCAGAAGCTGCTTCTGACCAATAGACAGGCCGCCGCCTCTTTCGCTTAAAAAAGTATCATAGCCGTTATCCAGTTTCATAATGAAATCGTGGGCGTTTACAGCTTTCGCAGCGGCAATGATTTCATCATCCGTGGCATCCAGCTTCCCGTAGCGGATATTGTCCTTAATTGTTCCCGAAAACAGGAAATTATCCTGGGTCATGATACCCATCTGATGCCGCAGGCTTTCAATGGATACCTCACGGACATCATGACCGTCAATATAGACATGGCCCTCCTGGATATCATAAAAACGGCTTATTAGATTGACGATGGTGGTTTTACCGGCGCCTGTCGGGCCGACCAGCGCAATGGTCTCTCCCGGACGGATATGGAAACTCACCTGATTCAGGATTTTGGTTATGCCGTCATAGGAAAAAGTGACCTTATCGAACACCACATCCCCCTGTATCTGGGGAAGCTCCTTCACATCGAACTGATCGGTAATAGCAGAGGGGGTATCCATAATTTCAAAAACCCGTTCCGCACCTGCTATGTTGGTTATCATCTGGTTATAGAAATTGCTCAGGTTCATAATAGGATGCCAGAACATGGATATATAGGTTCCGAAGGCAATGAAGGTACCGATGGATACCTTTTCCGCCCCGATTATGATTATTCCCGTGAAATAAAGGGAAACAATCCCGATTCCCCAGCAAAAATCGATGACCGAACCGATCGCATCATTCAGGCGGACGGCATGGATAAAGGAATCCCTGTGTTCCCTGGTCAGGTCACGGAAGGTATCCATGGTTTCTTCTTCCGCCCCGAAGCTCTGGATGATACGGATACCGGAAAGATCTTCATGAACGAATGCGTTCAGGTTAGAGGACTTCTTCCGGTGGATCTGCCACCGTTTGTGGGAGCGTGTCTGGATGTACCAGATACAGGCCGCCATCAGGGGAAGGCTTATCATAGAAGCCGCCGCAAGCCCCGGATTTTTAACAAACATAATAGCCACTACGGCGCAGATAGTAATAAAATCCGGAATCAGGGTGGTAACGCAGTTGGACAGGACATCCTTCAGGGAATTGATATCACCGATAATGCGGGCAAGTATTTTCCCGGTGGGGCGGCTGTCAAAAAACTGGAAATCCAGTGTCTGGATGTGGCTGTACAGCTCCTGGCGGATGGTGACCAGGATGCTGTTGCACACCTTGGCCATGACATACATACGCAGCTTGATTCCCAGAACCATGATCAGATTCAGGACAATAGCAAAAAGGATCAGACGTCCCAGACCGGTGAAATCCCCTCCGGTGATATAATCATCCACCGCAGATTCCATGATCAGCGGATTCAGCAGGGTTACGACAACACAGAAACCCATAATAAACAGAACACCTACAATCTGGCTCTTATAGGCGAGCAGATATTTAAAGAGGCGTCCCAATGTCGCCATTTTCCCGACTTCTATCGTTTTTTCGTCATCTTTATATGAATTAACAGGCATGTGTTTTACGCCTCCTTTCTATCCTGGCCGGTACCGAGTACACCATATTGTGCCTGCCAGGTTTCATAGTACAGGCCCTTTTGGGAAAGAAGGCTTTCGTGTGTCCCCCGTTCCCTGATGGAACCGTTTTCCAGTACAATGATTTCATCCGCATTGCGGACAGCGCTGATACGATGGGCGATTATCAGCTTAGTTGTATTTTTTAACTCCAGCAGCGCCTGCTGAATGGCATATTCCGTTTCCATATCCAAAGCGCTGGTGGAATCATCCAGAACGAGAATCGGGTTCTTCTTAGCGATGGCCCGGGCAATGCTGATACGCTGTTTCTGCCCGCCGGAAAGCCCTACACCCCGTTCCCCGATAACTGTTTCATACTGCTCATCCAGCTTCTCAATGAACTCGCTGGCCTGTGCACAGGCGGAAGCCCCGCGGATGGTGGAGGCATCCACCATCCCCCGTTTTCCCAGTTTTACATTTTCGCTGATGGTATCGGAAAAGAGGAAAACATCCTGCATAACAAGGGAAATACTGCTGCGCAGCTGTTTTAAGGATAAATCCCGGATGTTCACATCATCCACATAAACATTTCCGTCCGTAGCGTCATACAGACGCTGGAGCAGCTGTATGATAGAGGTTTTTCCTGCGCCGGTGGCCCCCATGATGCCGATTGTATTGCCGGGCTGAACGCAGAAGGAGATGTCATGGAGAATTTCATATCCGTCTTCCTTATGAAAGGATACTTTTTTGAACTCCACCTTCCCTTTTACTGAGGGAAGCATCTTCGGAACCTCAGGCTCTGTAATGCTGGGCTTTACCTGATATATTTTCCTGATTTTACGATAGCTTCCCACAGCGGAAGAGAAGTCGTTGGAAAGCCAGCCCAGCATTTCCATAGGCCATACGATGTTCATGGAATACTCCACGAAGGCGCTCAGGCTTCCGATACTCAGTTTGCCCTGAATGACCAGACCGCCTCCGAAAAACAGGATAATCAGGGGCAGCAGCTTTGTAATCAGGGAGAAATAAGGATAATATTTTACGAAAACCTTGGACTGGCGCATATTCAGTTCATAATAACGGTTGTTGTGGGAAAGGAATTTCCCGATTTCATATTTTTCTCTGGCAAACGCCTTAACCGTCCGTACACCTGCCAGGTTTTCTTCCGCTACGGTATTGAGCACCGCGTTTTCCTCACTGATATCTTCGTAGATAGCGCCCAGACGGCGTTCCTCAAGAACGGCAATCGTACCGGTAATCAGCATGGCGGCGGTTGGAATCAGTGCCAGCTTCCAATTCAGGCGATACATGCAGAAGAGCACGATGCCGGTATGGAAAATTACTTCCAGGATGAGCATGCTCACATAGCTGACCGCGTTCCAGATACGGTCAATGTCATCCTTGACACGGGACATCAATTCTCCCGTATTGGTTTTGTCGAAGAAATCCGCGCTCAGCGACTGGATATGGGCAAAAAGATCCTTACGCATTTCCGTGGCAATGGAGGAACCTATCCGATCAAAGGTAAATTCCTTGGTATAACCGAATACACAGCGGCCGGCGCCGACAAGCAGTATGCCGCCCAGCAGGTATTTCAGGCTTTCCATCCGCCCTCCCACGATAACATCATCGATGATATGCTTGGTGAGCTGTGGTGATACCATATCCAGAGATACGGCGATCACCATGGAAACAAACCCGCAAAGATAACCGAATTTGTGCTCCATTAAGTAACTGGATAACTTTTTCATAATTGTGTCAAATCCCCCTTATGTAAGATTAAAATTAGGAATGGAAAGAAAAGAATGAGGAAGCAGAAGATGCTTCCGGGCGTGGCGAAGGCGGTAAAACGGCCCTGGGAAAAGGTCTTATCCATAAAGAAAAGGCGTTTTTCCACAAAAAAACCACGCCAGAATTACCTGTCGTGGTAAAATGCCGCTTTGGCCTCTTATGAAGCAGGAATACGGTGTAAAGCAAGCCGTATAAACCGTTTAAGAAGTGTACGAAGCGTTATTATACCAAGAGGCAATTCCCAGTCTGTTCTCATTGTCCGATAATGCAGTGGCCTTTCTGTTTCCGTTAGACATAGGTTTTACCTCCTTTTCTTAAAATTTGTTTCGGTTACAGAGTAATTATACCTTACCACTGTGCCGTGTGTTTTGTCAATCGCCTTTTTAAAATTGGGTGCAGATTGGGTGCAGATAAAAAAGTTTGGCATCCCCCGGCCCTGCTTCCCTGTGCGTCCTGCTGCCCTGCAAGGTTCCTTCCAGGGGACGCTTCCGCTCGGATAATCACGCAACGGTCCTAAGGCTGCAAAGGACGCAGCCTTAGGACCGGCGTGCTTATAACGCCCCTTGCAGGAATCCTTGCAGGACAGCAGGACGCACAGGAAAGCAGGGCCGGGGGATGCCAAACTTTTTTATCTGCACCCTTTAAAATAACTCAGACCGTATAATCCCTGTCCAGGTTTATGACAGCGTAATAAGCAGTATCCAGGCCGCGTATTTTATCCTCCATAATGCGGGTTATTTCCGAATCACTGTAGTGGAAATGGAAAGGCACCAGAATATCAAAGATGATGTTTGTGTGGGTGGGGCCTTTTACGATGCGGAAATCATGCAGGTTCAGGGCGGGGTCAAGCTCATGGAGATAAGAGGTGACCTTTTCTTTCAGTTCCTGTGTCTGTTCGTCGTTATTCATGATGGGATCCATATGGATGACGGCCTCACAATGCAGTTCCCGGTTCAATTCCCGTTCGATGTTATCTATGGCGTCATGCAGATGGAGCATATCGCCGGCGGCGGGAACCTCCGCATGCAGGGATATCATAACACGGCCCGGGCCGTAGTCGTGTACGATCAGATCGTGGATACCCAGCACCTGGGGGTGGCTGAGGACGATGGATTCAATCCGCTGGACAAATTCTTTTTGGGGAGGCTGGCCAAGCAGGGGGCTGATGGTGTCTTTTGCGGCGCCGAAGCCGGCATAGAGGATGAAAAGGCCGACGAGGAGGCCGCACCAGCCGTCGATGTGCAGACCGGAAAATTTACCTATCAGAGTAGCGGCAAGCACTACGGCGGTGGAGAGCATGTCACTGAAGCTGTCCGTTGCGGTGGCAAGCATTGCCGTGCTGTCGATTTTTTTCCCGGTGGTGCGGTTGTACCGATACATGTAGAATTTTACGGCAATGCTTGCCAGCAGGATTACGATAACCAGTAAGGTACATTCCGTTTTCTCCGGATGGAGGATTTTGGTAAACGAAGACTTTACAAGCTCAAATCCCATAAGCAGAATCAAAAGGGAAACCAGCAGCCCGGTCAGATATTCGATCCTTCCATGGCCGAAGGGATGCTCCGTATCCGGTTTCTGGCCGGCCATTTTAAAACCTATCAGGGTGATAAGAGAGGAACCTGCGTCGGAAAGGTTATTAAAAGCATCGGCGGTAATCGCTATGGAATTGCTGATGAAACCGGCCAGAAATTTGCCTGCAAACAGCAGCACATTAAAGCCTATGCCGATAGCCCCGCACAGGATGCCGTAAGCCTGTCTGACGGCAGGCTGATCAGTCTTTTCATAATCCTTTATAAATATTCCGGCAAACAGCTGTACCATGAGATTCCCTCCTATGTATCGATATTCCATATATAAACAGAACGGATAAAGAGAAAACCTTATCCGGTATCCCCCATTTTACCATTTTTTCTAAAAAAAACAATCCCAAGCCTCATTTATTTCCGCGAGCAAAAACGTATTGCGCCTTTGGGGGAAAACGTGTATAATTTCAGAGGAATAAGCCGGAAGCATGCAGGTGCCGGTCTTATTATAACAGTCATCTGGATGTAACATTTACATTTTTATATGGTAGAAAAAGGAGAAAAAGATGAGCAGGAAACCAGTAGTATTAATGATTCTTGACGGCTATGGCCTGAACGACAAAAAAGAAGGAAATGCTGTGGCGGAAGCCAAAACACCTGTTATGGACAAGCTTATGGCAGAATATCCTTTTGTAAAAGGCAATGCCAGCGGGATGGCGGTAGGGCTTCCCGACGGGCAGATGGGCAACTCCGAGGTAGGGCATCTGAATATGGGTGCCGGCCGTATTGTATATCAGGAGCTGACCAGAATCACAAAAGAGATCCAGGACGGAACCTTTTATGAGAATCCGGCTCTGCTGGATGCGGTTGCGAACTGCAAAAAGAATGATTCCGCCCTTCATATGTACGGCCTTGTGTCCGACGGCGGCGTTCACAGCCATATTACCCATATCTACGGTCTGCTGGAACTGGCAAAGAGGAATGGTCTTAAAAAGGTTTATGTACACTGCTTCCTGGACGGCCGTGATACGCCTCCGTCCAGCGGTAAGGGTTATGTGGAGCAGCTGGAAGCAAAAATGAAAGAGATAGGTGTCGGCGAAGTGGCATCCGTAATGGGTCGTTATTATGCCATGGACAGAGATAACAATTATGATCGTGTGAAGCTGGCATATGATGCGCTGACCAGGGGAGAGGGACTTACTGCGGTGAGCGGCCCCGAAGGGATCCAGGCTTCTTATGACAGAAATGAAACCGATGAATTTGTAAAGCCGACTATTGTTGTAAGAAACGGTGCTCCGCTGGCAACTGTTCAGGATAAGGATTCGATAATATTCTTTAATTTCCGTCCCGACCGTGCAAGAGAAATTACCCGTGCATTCTGCGATGATGATTTCAATGGCTTTGCGAGGGAAAAGAGGCTGGATACCACTTATATCTGTTTTACGGAATACGATCCCACTATCCCCAACAAGGAAGTGGCGTTCCATAAGGTGGAGATAACCAATACCTTCGGCGAATGGCTGGCGGATAACAACATGACGCAGGCCAGAATAGCGGAAACGGAAAAATATGCCCATGTAACCTTTTTCTTTAACGGCGGCGTGGAGACTCCCAACAAGGGAGAGGACAGAATCCTTGTGAATTCCCCCAAGGTCGCTACGTATGACCTGAAGCCGGAAATGAGTGCCTATGAGGTATGCGGCAAACTGGTGGAAGCGATTACATCCGATAAATACGATGTGATTATTATTAACTTTGCCAATCCGGATATGGTGGGGCATACCGGCGTGGAAGGGGCAGCGGTCAAAGCGGTGGAAGCGGTTGATGAATGTGTCGGAAAAGCAGTGGACGCCCTGAAGAGTGTGGACGGCGTTATGTTTATCTGTGCAGATCACGGGAATGCGGAGCAGCTGCTGGACTATGTAACAGGTGAGCCTTTTACCGCGCATACGACTAATCAGGTGCCTTTCATCCTGGTAAACTATGATCCTGCTTATACGCTGAGAGAAGGCGGCTGCCTGGCAGATATTATCCCGACCCTGATCCAGGTTATGGGGAAGGAACAACCGGCGGAAATGACCGGAAAATCTCTGCTGATTAAGAAATAGAAAAGCTGTTTTCATACTTTATTCGAATAAAAAAGGGAATCTTTTCTGGAAAAAGGAAAGATTCTCTTTTTTTGTAACAATTTTGTAACAACTTATTGCTATAATTGTTCAAATATGGTACCTTAAGTGTACCAGTATAATTAGTACACTTGATACAGCATATTCATGCGGAAAGGAGTCCTATGATTATACTTGATTATAAGGATGCCAGGCCAATCTATGAGCAGGTGGTGGACAAGTTCCAGAAGCTTATCCTTACAGGAGGCCTGGAACCGAATACCAAGATGCCATCGGTCAGGAGCCTTGCGGTAGAACTTTCCATTAATCCCAATACCATACAAAGGGCTTATACGGAACTGGAAAGAGAAGGCTTCATATATACGGTGAAAGGAAGGGGCAACTTTGTCGCTTATGATGAAAACCTTCTGCGATACCGCAAAAATGAGATATACAGAAAATTGGAGGAGATCGTCAGGGAGGCCGGGGAAATCGGGATGGGCCGGCAGGAACTGGCGGAATATCTGTGGGGAAAGGTGACAGCTGGGGAGGACTTTTGCTATGATTGAGATAAAAGATGTATCCAAGCATTTCGGCAAAACCAGGGCGGTGGATCATGTAAGTTTTTCTGTAAAAGAAGAAAATGTATTCGGGTTAATAGGGACAAACGGGGCCGGTAAAAGCACGATGCTGCGTATGCTTGCCGGAGTCCTCAAACCGGATGCGGGCCTGGTGCTTATTGACGGCATGCAGGTATACGATAATGTAAATGCGAAGAAAATGTTCTTTTTTATCGGAGATGAACCTTATTTCTTCTCCAATGCGACACCACGGGATATGGAGAAATATTTAAGCAGTGTTTTTCCCGGATTCAGCAGGGAGTCATACTATCTGTATCTGGCAAATTTCGGGCTGGACAGCAGGCGCAAGATCAATACTTTTTCAAAGGGGATGAAAAAGCAGCTTGCCCTTATCTGCGGCATCTGTTCCGGCGCGAAATACCTGTTCTGCGACGAAACCTTCGACGGACTGGATCCGGTTATGAGACAGGGAATCAAAAGTATTTTTGCCCAGGAAATGGAAAGAAGGGGGCTGACCCCTATCATTGCCTCCCATAACCTTCGTGAACTGGAGGATATCTGCGACCATGTGGGGCTTCTTCACCATGGCGGAGTGCTTCTTTCCAAGGAACTGGAAGAAATGAAATGCAATATACAGAAGGTGCAGTGTGTTTTCGCTTCGGAGGAAGATGCTGAAAATCTGCTTACGATACTGGATATTGTAAAAAAAGATAAGAGGGGATCTCTGTATACACTGACTGTAAGAGGGAACAGAGATGAAATCCTGGCGCAGTTTGCGGCAGCGGAGACCTATTTTTATGAGGTTCTGCCGCTGTCTCTGGAAGAGATTTTTATCAGTGAAACGGAGGTGACGGGTTATGATATCAAAAAACTCCTTCTGGGTTAGAAGCAGAGAAAATCTGAAAAGGCGGGGCTGGACTGTCCTTCTGTGCATGCTGACCATGTTCCTTGTATTGCCGATATGCCAGGCTATGGCCGTTTCCGTGGATCGGAAAGAGGTGGAAAAGGGACTGGTTCATTATATGGGTAATTTTGACGGTCCCGGATGGGTGGCCAATAATTTCCTGAACGCAATTTCCTTTGATCTGGTTCTTCTTATCACAACGGCGGCTTTTGCCGTGCTGTTTGCCATCCAGGGTTTTTCCTGGCTGTACAGCCGCAAAAAAACAGATATGTACATGAGCATGCCTGTTTCGTCGGTAAAAAGATATATCACGATATATCTGAATGGAATCGGTATTTACGGGGTATGTTATTTCTGTTCCCTTCTGCTCGTTTTTGCAGTGGGAGGCGTGCTGGGGGCCCTTTCCGTAAAAACAGTGCTGGTCGGACTGGGTGCTTTTCTGTGTAATATGCTTTTTTTTACTGCGGTCTATAATATCTCCCTCGTTGCGGTAATGCTGACGGGAAATGTTTTGGTGACGCTGCTGGGCTGCGGTGTTTTCTTCCTGTATGAATACATGATTCGTTTTCTTATCGATGGAATGATGAGCGCATTTTTCAGAACCTATTGTTCCATTGGTGATGGAGGCGTTATGTCATGGACCTCTCCGTTTTTTACATATCTGACCGGTATAGAGAATATGTCAACCTATTTGTGGGGAGGAGGAAGCCGTTATGTGGGCAGCTTTCTGGAGAAGCTGGCTTTGACGGCGCTTCAGTCCCTTGTATATGGAATCGCCGCCTATCTTTTATATCGGAAAAGAAAAGCAGAAGCGGCCGGAACCGCGATGGCTTTTGCCAAGAGCAAAAGCATTATCAAGCTGTTGCTGATGATCCCGGTCACTCTGCTGGCCGGGCTGTGGTTCAGAGGGCTTTCCGGAGACAGTGTTTTTTTCACTATATTGGGAATGCTCATCGGCCTTTTCCTGTGTCATGGTCTGATACAGATTATTTATGAATTTGATATTCGTTCCGTCCTGCTGAAAAAATGGCATCTGCTGGCGGCGGGGGCGGCGGCAGCGGTAATATTCTCCTTTGCCTATTTTGATTTTACCGGCTATGACACCTATATTCCGGAAACGGAAGATATCGCCAGTGTCGCCTTCACCTTCCGGCAGGATATATATGGCTTTTCCAATTACGAACGACTGTTCGATAAAAATGTTTATTACAGCAGCCATGAAGAGTATATGCTGGAACATATGGCGTCTGAAAATACGGAAACCATTGAAGCGGTCAGGAAGCTGGCGGCCAGGGATCATGAAATGGCATTAGAACTGAATACCTACGATAACCGTTATACTATTGTTTATCTGAAATATAATCTGAATAACGGCCGTTCCATTTGCAGGGCGGCTGCCGTGGAACTGGAAAAATCGGTGGGGGATATGGATACGATTTTTGCAGACAGGGCTTTCCAGTACAGCCGGTATCAGATAAATGACCCTCTGGTCATGGAGAATGCGGACAGGCTGGAAGCGGTTTACAGCAACGGGCTGGAAGAAGTATCCTATCTGGGGGATATGGAGCGGCTTCTGAAGGTCCTGAGTGAAGATTTGGATGATTACAGCTGCAGTATGATGCTCAACCAGCTTCCGGTGGGCAGCCTGCGCATCAGTTATCATGTGGAAGGGGAACCGGAGGACATCTATTATGCCTGGACCTATCCGGTTTACACGGAATTTGAGGATACCATAGCCCTTCTGAAGGAACAGGATGCCTATATGGAACTTGACGCAGGAGGAAGCTTTGTGCGGCCCGAACAGCTGGTGAGCATAAGCGTGACCTGCTATAACCTGAAGGAAAGTGATATTATTTATACCCCGGACGGCGGACGCTCCGTAAGCTACAGCAATGAGCAGACCATTACGGAAACCTTTACAGACGAAAAGGATATCCAAAAAATAGTCCCTGCATTATATCCCCGTACTCTTCTGGATATTTCCGGGGCCGGTATAACAGGGAAGCTGCAGGAAGATAACTATGACATCAGCATTACCTTTAAGCCGGGAGTGAGCCTTCCTTCTGCCAATATAGGGTTTGTTCCGAACATGGAGCTTATGCCTGATTTCGTAATAGAAAAAACTACGGCAAAAACAGAATAATCAGGTTAAAAATACCTTTTTCGGAAAATACTATGAAAGATAGTACAGGCTGTCGGGGACAGGCAGCAGAAAGCGAGGAAGGTATGCACTTATATTTGGAAATTACGGATGTTCATGCGAGAGAAATTCTGGACTCCAGAGGAAATCCTACGGTAGAAACAGAAGTGACGCTGGAAAATGCGGTCACCGGCGGAGCGGCAGTTCCCTCCGGGGCATCCACCGGTCAATTTGAAGCGGTGGAACTGCGGGACGGAGAGGTCAGATATTTTGGCCTTGGCGTGCAGAAAGCGGTCAAAAATGTAAATACGAAGCTGAAGGCGGCGTTGATGGGCAAGAATGCCCTTTGCCAGCTGGAAGTGGATCGGATATTAATGGATGCGGACGGTACGGATAACAAAAGTAATCTTGGGGCGAATGCCACGCTTGGCGTTTCCATGGCAGTGGCAAAAGCGGCGGCAAAGGCGCTGGAAATTCCCCTGTACCAGTACATGGGAGGTATCCATGCAAGACAGCTTCCGGTACCTATGATGAATATCCTTAACGGAGGAAAGCATGCGGATAATACGGTGGATCTGCAAGAGTTTATGATTATGCCGGTACAGGCGGAATCCTTTGGTGACGGACTGCGCATCTGTGCGGAAATCTATCATAATCTGAAAAAGATCTGCAAGGAAAAGGGCCTTTCCACAGCGGTGGGAGATGAAGGCGGATTTGCACCTGATCTGGGAAGCTCTTCCGATGTACTCCGGCTGATTGTGGAAGCGGTGAAGGCGAGCGGCTATACGCCCGGACAGGATATTAAAATCGCCATTGATGCTGCGGCCAGCGAATTGTATGATGAAAAATCCAAGCGTTATTATTTTCCCGGCGAAAGCAAAATGAGCGGCCAGGAGGTATACAGGGATTCCCAGGCGATGGTGGATTATTATGAAGAGCTGATTCGTGAATTCCCTATCCTTTCCATCGAGGACGGGCTTTTTGAGGACGACTGGGATGGATGGAAAGAACTTACTGCCAGACTGGGAGACAAGGTACAGCTGGTGGGGGATGATTTGTTCGTGACGAATACCAAAAGGCTGGATGCGGGGATTAAGCTTGGCGTAGCGAATGCGATACTGATTAAAGTAAATCAGATCGGAACGCTTTCCGAAGCCTTTGAAGCGATCAGCATGGCTCAGAAAAACGGATACAAAACCGTTATTTCCCACCGTTCCGGTGAAACCGAAGATACCACGATTGCGGATATTGCCGTAGCTGTTAATGCAGGACAGATTAAAACCGGTGCACCCTGCCGTACCGACCGCGTGGCGAAATACAATCAGCTTCTCCGGATCGAAGAAGAACTGGGTTGTGCGGCCTGCTATAAAGAACCCTTCAATAAAATTTAACCGATAGTTGACAGCATATAATAATAGAAGCAACAAAGAGGAGTCCGGCGTATCGAACCGGACTTCTTTTTGTTATACAGAATTTCGTGTTTGTCCGGTCCGTTACAGTCACAAATTTTTGGAAAATCTTGTTTTAAAACTTAAAAATCTTGCATCGGTGAGTGGATTGTGGTATATTTGTAAAGCTGGTATGATAAGATCTGTGCAGATGATAGACAGATAAAGAAATGGCAGCACAAAAGCTTCATGGGGAACCATGGGCTATCGCAGACATAAGACGGCTGGTTCGCCAGGCGTCATTGTTTAGTACCTGAATGTCCGCAGGAGAATCATACATGTGTTTCTGTGAAGGACAACGGGAGAAAAAGTCAATTTTCTTTAACAGCCATTGCTGTCGCCGGACTCTATTACGCAGTACTAACAATGGCCAGTACAAACAGAAAAGGAGTGTTTCAGTTGACAAAATACGTTGTAAAGAGAATCCTTCTCGCAATAGTGACTATTTTGATTGTCTGCGGCATCACATTCTTCGCCATGAATGCGATACCCGGCGGACCATTCGACGGAGAGAAGGCAGTATCGGCGGAGGTAAAAGCCGCATTGGAGAAAAGGTACAATCTGGATAAACCGGTACCTGAACAGTTTGTGATTTACATGAAAAATCTTCTTCACGGTGATTTTGGTATATCCACTAAAACAGGCCGTGATATCAAAACCCTGATCTTCGAGTCCTTCCATGTTTCAGCCAGGCTTGGCGGTATGGCGATTCTGGTAGCGCTTGCTTTTGGTCTGGTGTTCGGCAGCCTGGCGGCTTTGACCAGGAATAAGCTTCCGGACCGTTTGATCATATTCTTTTCCACCTTATTTACATCCCTGCCCAGCTTTGTGTTTGCCACATTGCTGCTGCTGGTATTCTGTGTGCAGCTGAAATGGATACCTGTATGGGATGCGAACCATCAGAATTATGTGCTGCCGGTTATAGCCCTGGCTGCTTATCCGATGGCTTATATTACACGTCTGACCAAGACCAGTATGCTGGATGTTATGGGGCAGGACTATGTCCGTACGGCAAGAGCCAAGGGTGTTGCGCGCTGGAAAGTTATTTTTAAGCATACGCTCAGAAATGCCCTGATTCCTGTCATTACCTATGTGGGACCGATGACGGCTTCTATTCTGACCGGTTCTTTGGTTGTGGAGAAAATCTTTACTATCGGCGGACTTGGCGCCAAATTTGTGGACGGCATTACGAACCGTGATTATCCTATGATTATGGGTACGACTATTTTCCTTGCGGTCCTGATGGTTACCATGAATCTTTTGACGGATATTGTTTACAAACTTGTAGACCCTCGTATTAAACTTGATTAGGAGGAGGCCAGTAATGGATAAAGTAAAAAATATAGATGAAATGCCTAAAAAGTCTCCTTTGAGCTTACAGATAGATTTAAAGAAATTTGAAAAGGCTACAGAGGAAGAGAAGAAGCAGCAGGATGTCATGAGTGAATCTGTTTCCTTCTTCCGGGATGGTATGCGTAAATTAATGAAGAATCCTCTTGCGGTGGGAAGTATCATTGTACTTATACTGATTATCGCAATGATTTTTATCGTTCCCCATGTGGTTCCGTATTCCTATTCCCAGATTATTACGGTAAACGGAAAGCGTGATAAGACAGCTTCCAATATGAAGCCGTTTGAATATTCCGAAAAGGAACAGGCTTTTATAGCCGAGGGCGGAGAAGTATTCCCCCATATTATGGGAACGGATGAAATGGGCCGTGATTATTTTGTGCGTGTAATATATGGCACCAGGGTTTCACTTACGGTTGGTGTGTTTGCCGCAATAATCGTATTGATTATAGGCGTTTTATACGGCAGTGTCTCAGGTTATTTCGGCGGAAAGACCGACCTTATTATGATGCGTATCGTGGATATTATCTATTCTCTTCCGGATATGCTGATGGTGGTACTTTTGTCTGTTGTCCTCAGGGAAGTTCTTAATATCGAACAATTCCCTGCGCTGCAGAAGTTGGGAACGAATATGATATCCCTGTTTATTGTTTTCGGGCTTTTGTACTGGACAGGTATGGCCAGGCTGGTCAGGGGACAGATCCTTACAATTAAGCAGAACGAATATGTTCTGGCTGCCAAAGTCAGCGGCGCCAAGTCGGGGAGAATTATACGTAAGCATATTCTGCCCAACTGTATCAGTGTAATTATTATTTCAGCTGCTTTGCAGATCCCCTCCGCGATCTTTACGGAGTCCTTCCTGAGCTTTATCGGACTTGGTGTTCAGGCGCCTATGCCTTCACTTGGTTCCCTTGCAAATGCGGCAAGAGCGGGTATCAGTGTTTATCCTTATAAACTGATTTTCCCTTCGCTGCTGATCTGTCTGATTACGCTGGCGTTCAATCTGCTTGGCGATGGTCTCAGAGATGCATTTGATCCGAAATTAAGGAGGTAATAATATGAGTGAGAATGAAAATATACTTTCCGTAAAAGATCTTCGTACCTCCTTTTCAACGGATAACGGGGAGGTAATGGCTGTCAATGGCATTTCCTTTGACCTTGACAGAGGTAAAATCCTGGGAATCGTAGGAGAATCCGGTTCCGGTAAATCCGTTACGGCTTATTCCATTATGCGTATTCTGGAAAGCAACGGCAGCCTTAAAGGCGGCCAGGTTCTTTATAAAGGCGATGATATCACCAAATTTACAGAAAAACAAATGAGGGAGTTCCGGGGAAAATGCTGCTCCATTATTTTCCAGGACCCCATGACCAGCCTGAATCCTGTGTTTACGGTAGGAAACCAGTTGAAAGAAGCAATTGAGCTTCATACCGACAGAAAAGGGAAAGAGGCCGAGGCCCGTGCGGTGGAAATGCTTACGCTGGTTGGCGTAAATGAACCCGAAAAGCGTGTGAAGCAGTATCCTTATGAGCTGTCCGGCGGTATGCGCCAGCGCGTTATGATCGCCATGGCACTTGCATGTGAACCGGATATCCTGATTGCGGATGAACCTACCACGGCGCTGGATGTTACCATTCAGGCCCAGATTCTTGAACTGATGCAGGAACTGCAGAAGAAACTGGGGATGGCAATTATTATGGTTACCCATGACTTGGGTGTTATCGCGGATATGTGCGATGAAATTATTGTTATGTACGGCGGGCGTGTGTGTGAAAGAGGTACGGCAGAGGATATCTTCTACCGCCCTCATCATGAATATACAAAAGGGCTTCTGCGTTCCATTCCGAACGTGGACAGGATAGGGGAGAAGCTTATCCCCATTCCCGGTACGCCTATTAATCTGCTGAATATGCCGAAAGGCTGTGCTTTCTGTCCCCGGTGTGAAAACGCCATGAAGATTTGTATAGAAGAAGTTCCGCAGGAAATGCAGATGCCTGACGGACATTACGCATCCTGCTGGCTGAATGTGAAAGAGGCGATGGAAGCAAAGCAAGGAGGCGGTAAACATGAGTAAAGAGGTACAAAACAAGAAAAGTGAATATCTGGTTGAGGTCAAGGATCTTAAGCAGTATTTTCCCATAAAAGTCGGTGTTATGAAAAGCGTTCCCCTGAAGGCTGTGGATGGTGTATCCTTTGCTATTAAACCCGGAGAAACGCTTGGAATGGTAGGGGAGTCCGGCTGCGGTAAGACGACGGTAGGACGTTCCCTGCTCAGGCTGTATACGCCGACAGGCGGCGAAGTGTTTTATAACGGGGAAAAAGTGGATGGTTCCACCATCAGGCATATGAGGAAAGAAATGCAGATGGTATTCCAGGATCCCTATTCCTCGCTGAATCCCCGTATGACCATTGAAGATATTATCGGAGAGCCTCTGGATGTGCACAAGCTCTGTTCCACAAAAGGGGAGCGCCGTGACAAGATCATTAACCTAATGGAACTGGTAGGTTTGAATGCGGAGCATGCGACCCGTTATGCACATGAATTTTCCGGCGGTCAGCGTCAGCGTATCGGTATCGCAAGAGCGTTGGCGACGGATCCCAAGTTTATAGTCTGTGACGAGGCGGTAAGCGCCCTGGATGTATCCATACAGGCACAGGTAATCAATATGTTCGAGGAACTCCAGGATAAGCTGGGTGTGGCATACCTGTTTATTGCCCACGACCTTCTGGTGGTTCATCATATTTCCGACAGGATTGCTGTTATGTATCTGGGAAGAATAGTTGAGATTGCGGATTCCAATGAACTCAATGACAATCCCATACACCCTTATACCCAGTCTCTTCTCAGTGCCGTGCCTTATCCGGATCCTAAAATGGCACGGGAAAGACACCGTATTGTGCTGGAGGGGGATGTCCCCAGCCCGCTGCATATGCCAAGCGGCTGTGCGTTCCGTACCCGCTGCAAATATGCGACGGAGCAGTGTGCAAAGGAATGTCCCGCCCTTACGGACAGGGGCAATGGCCATCAGGTGGCCTGCTGGAATAAATAGTGCCAGTTTGTAACAGTTCAGATAAGTCTGAACTGTTACACCGGTTTTTCCGTTTTTTTCCTTTTGATACAATTTGTCCTTTTCTTTTTGAGAAGAACGTTGTATAATAAGCCGTATCTATTATTCATGGGAGGTAATAATTTATGAAGAAAAAGTATCTGGCATTAGCGCTGGCTGCTTCTCTGGTTGTAAGTACTCTGGCCGGATGTGGATCCGCAGGAACCACTACTGAGTCAGCTCCGACCACAGCAGAAACCACCGCAGATTCCGCTGCTGAATCAACAGCAGATGAATCAACTACTGCAGACGCAGGAACAGCCGCTCACGGCCCGTCCAGCGAAGCAGCACCCGCATGGGAAGAGTATGACGCAAGAATCGCGGCTATCAGAACCGAGACCGATCTTGCAAAGCGTGAAGCTCTTATGCATGAAGCAGAAGATGAGCTGATGAACACATGGGCTGTTATTCCGCTTTACTATTACAATGACGTTTATCTTCAGAAGACTGATGTGGATGGAATTTATGCAAACCTGTTTGGCTTCAAATATTTTGGCTTTGCAACAACTCCTACCAACACCCTGGCTCTTCAGATTGCATCGGAACCCAACAAACTGGATCCCGCTCTGAACTCTACAGTAGACGGCGCCTGCCTTGCAATCCTTGCATTTGCCGGTCTGTTTATGTATGATGAGAACGGACAGCTTACCCCCGATCTTGCAGACAGCTATGAAATGACCGAAGATGGTTTAAGCTATACCTTCACTATGAAGGATGGCCTGAAATGGTCTGACGGTACAGAACTGAATGCCAAAGATGTGGAATACAGCTGGCAGAGACTTGCAAATCCGGATACCGGAGCTGACTATGCATACCTGACCACCGTTATTGCTACCAAAGATGACGGAACCCTGGATATTGCAGCTTCCGAGGACGGCAAGACCTTTACCGTTAATCTGGTTGCTCCCTGTGCATATTTCCTTGACCTTTGTGCGTTCCCTGCATTCTATCCTGTTCCCCAGGCTGGTGTAGAAGGTGCTGAAGGCGCTGCTGATAACCCGGGTGCATGGTGTACAGAAGCTGGTTTCGTATCTTCCGGCCCGATGGTTTGTACCGGATGGAAGCACAACGAATCCATGACTTATGAGAAGAACCCTAACTACTACAATGCTGACAAGGTTACTCTTGACAAAATTGAGTTCATGCTCAGCAGTGATGATACCGCTATCTATAATGCATTTGTTGACGGTTCCCTGCAGTTTGCAGATACCATTGCAACTGATATGATGGCTACTGTTAAGGAAACACCTGAATTCCACAAGATTCCTACTCTGGGAACCTATTACTGCGGATTCAATGTAAACAGCGAACTGTTTGCAGGCAAGACTGTTGAACAGGCGGCTGCTATGAGAAAGGCTATGTGTCTGTTAATTGACCGTCAGTTCATTGTTGACACAGTTGCACAGGCAGAACAGGAAATCGCCAACACCTTCATTCCTACCGGTATGGCAGATGGAAACGGCGGCGAATTCAGAAAGAATGATGATACCTATACTTATCCGTTAGAAGATAAGGTTGGCTATTATGATCCGGAACTGACAGATGCCAATATGGAAGAAGCACAGACTCTTCTTGAAAGTGCTGGTTATAAATTTGATGAAAGCGGCATGCTTTCCGCTGAAACACCTATCAGCATGACATACCTTACCAATGATTCTGAAGGTAATGTTAAGATTGGTGAAGCTATCCAGCAGGATCTTGCAGCTATCGGTATTACTGTAACTGTTGAAACCCGTGAGTGGTCCGTATTCCTTGATGAAAGAAAGCAGGGACAGTTTGACTTCGCTCGTGAAGGCTGGCTGGCAGACTACAACGATCCTATCAACATGCTGGAAATGTGGGAAACCAATTCCGGTAACAATGATATGCAGTTCGGTAGATAATCTTTGGATGAATAACAGGTGATAGTTCCTGGATGAATGCGGCCTGTGCGCCTTGTGGCGCACAGGTCCTTTTTATGGGAAAGCTATGAAAATCAAAAAATAGTATTGTAAATATTTGTCTTATGTGGTAAACTTACAAGTGCTTGGCATTAGGAGGTGTAGAAATGGCTATTTTGAGAATAATATTAACAGTGCTTTTTATTATAATTTGTATTGCATTGACAGTATTGGTATTGATGCAGGAAGGTAAAGCATCCGGCCTGGGAGCTATCAGCGGTGCGGCAGAGACATACTGGGGAAAGAACAAGGGACGTTCCATGGAAGGAACATTAGTGAAAACCACCAAGTACCTTGCGATTTCTTTTATTGTAATTGCGGCAATCCTGAACATATCCAAGTTTTAACTACCAAAGCACTCTTGTATGCAAACAGGGGTGCTTATTTTTTGGCAGAGAACCGATATGCAAGTCAAATACCCCGCAGCAAGCTGATGGGGTTTCAAACTTGTTACGTAGCAAGCTGCGGGGTATCTGACCCTGGCGGCAGTCGCCAAGTGGATAATAGAACTTTCGGTTCTATGCTAGAGCGTGTTTGAAAATTCATTTCCACAATCTGCACGCCCCACTTTGCGTGGAATTTATCCCAAATTCAATCAAGGTAGCCCGCTACACCTCATGAATTTGGGACAAATTCCCCACAAATTGTGACGCACATCTTGCAGAAAGCAATTTTCAAACACGCTCTAGTGCATCCGTTTGGCTCGTTGCCCGCGGGAATGAACTGCCTGCATCTCATTTTAGAAACAGAGGAATTATGACACAGAATAAAACAGATACACGTAAAATGAGGATACTCAGTCTTATGGAAGAATCCAGCTATGTTCCTATGAGAGAAAAGGAACTCGCCTGTATCATGCAGGTGGAGCCGGAGGACAGGCCGGAATTAAAAAGGATTTTGCAGGAGCTTCTTGCAGAAGGTAAAGTACAGATAAATAAACGGGGGCGTTATTCCAAACCGGAACAGCAGCAGCTTACCGGTGTTTTTACCAGCCATCAGAAGGGATTCGGCTTTGTACAGATCGATGGAAGGGAAGAGGATCTTTATATTCCGGAGGATCAGGTAAATGGAGCCTATCATCTGGATACCGTGGAGGCGGTTATTCTTCCGGGACGTCACGGACAGAGGCAGGAAGCCCGGATAAGCCGTATCATTGCAAGAGGGACTACTCATGTGGTGGGGACCTATCAGAAGAGCCGCAGCTTTGGTTTTGTGATACCTGATAACCCGAAGCTGCCATCGGATATCTTTGTTTCCCAGGAACGCTCCAAAGGAGCGGTGAGCGGTTCTAAAGTGGTAGTGGAGATAACGGATTACGGCGGAACCGGGAGAAGAAGTCCGGAAGGAAAGATCGTTGAGATACTGGGCCATATCAATGATCCGGGCGTGGATATTATGTCTATCGTCAGAAGCTTTGATTTACCGGAGGCTTTTCCGGAAAAGGTGATGAATCAGGCGGAAAGGTGCGCGCTTGAAGTCACAGAAGCTGACAGGGCAGGTAGGCTGGATTTAAGGGAATTGACAATGGTAACGATAGACGGAGAGGATGCCAAGGATCTGGATGATGCGGTAAGCCTGACCAGAGATGGGGAAAACTATTGTCTAGGTGTCCACATCGCGGACGTTACCAATTATGTCCAGGAAAATTCGGCTCTGGACAGAGAAGCTTTAAAGAGGGGAACCAGTGTTTATCTGGTCGACAGAGTTATCCCCATGCTCCCCCATACGCTGTCAAATGGTATCTGCTCTCTGAACGCCGGTGAGGACCGGCTGGCTTTAAGCTGTCTGATGACAGTTAATCCCAAAGGAGAAGTGGTCGATTACCGTTTGGCGGAGAGCGTTATCCATGTGAACCGGAGAATGTCTTATACAAGTGTGGCCGGAATACTGGAGGCGGAAGACCCAAAAGAAATTGAGGAATACAGGGAATTGGTGCCTATGTTCCGGGATATGGCCCGTTTGTCTGGCATAATAAGAAAAAGAAGGCAGAAAAGAGGGGCTATTGATTTTGATTTTCCGGAGAGTAAAATCATTCTGGATAAAGAGGGACATCCGCTGGAAATCAGACCATATGAACGGAATAATGCTACAAAGCTCATAGAAGATTTTATGCTGCTGGCAAATGAAACGGTGGCCCAGCATTTTTACTGGCTTCAGGCGCCGTTTGTATACCGCGTCCATGATAATCCGGATCCGGAAAAAATACACAGGCTGAGCCTGTTTATCCATAATTTCGGATATTCTATGAAGGCCGGACAGGAAGAAATCCATCCCATGGAACTGCAGAAGCTTTTGGATAAGATAGAGGGAACACCGGAGGAGGCACTAATCAGCAGACTGACACTGAGAAGTATGAAGCAGGCGAAGTACAGTACGGAATGTACAGGGCATTTTGGCCTGGCCAGTCCTTACTACTGCCATTTTACTTCACCTATCAGACGCTATCCGGATCTGCAGATACACCGGATTATTAAGGAGCAGCTCCGCGGACGTCTGGAAGAGAGCCGAACCGCTCATTATGAACAAATCCTGCCTCAGGTTGCAAAACAGTCCAGCCAATCCGAACGCCGCGCAGACGAAGCGGAGAGGGAAACGGAAAAGCTGAAAAAGACGGAATATATGGAAAGCCATATCGGTGAGATTTACGAAGGGGTTATATCGGGTGTGACGGCCTGGGGGCTTTATGTGGAGCTTCCTAATACGGTTGAAGGACTGGTCCATGTATCCATGCTTCCGGGAGATTATTTCTTTTATGATGAAGCAGCCTGTGAAATGCGGGGGAGTCAGACAGGAAAGACATACAAACTGGGTGAAAAGCTCCGGATAAAGGTTAAATTTGCCGATCGGTTTACAAGAACTATAGATTTTATACTGCCATATGAAGAAGAGGGGATTGACGATGGCGAAAGAAGCGATGAAACTGGTAGCCAACAATAAGAAAGTATTCCATGATTATTTCGTAGAGGAAAAGTATGAAGCCGGCCTGGTGCTGCATGGAACGGAAGTGAAGTCTCTCCGTTTGGGAAAATGCAGTATCAAGGAAGCCTTTATTGCTGTTGATAAAGGGGAAGTTTTTATCAATGGAATGCATATAAGCCCTTATGAAAAGGGAAATATTTTTAACAAGGATCCGCTTCGTGTGAGAAAACTCCTCATGCATAAAGCGGAAATTATGAAGCTGACAGGCAAAGTGGCCGAAAAAGGCTATACGCTGATGCCGCTACAGGTATATTTCAGGGACGGAAGGGCCAAGATAGAAATAGGGCTCTGCCGTGGCAAGAAATTATATGATAAGCGGCAGGATATTGCGAAAAAGGATGCGCGGAGAGAATCGGAAAGAGAATTTAAAGTGAAAAATCTTTATTAAAAGATCCCCGCTGTTCTTGACATCCGGCATAAAGATGTGTATACTAACGATACTGTTTACAATTGCATATGGGGTAGTCAAGGTTTCGACAGGGGTCTTGCAGCTGGAGAAGCTATCCGCAGGAATGCGTTAAATCCAAACCTAAATATAAACGCTGAAGACAATACTTTAGCTTACGCAGCAGCTTAATGCTGCGTTGTCTGACTTAGAGCACCTACACTTTAAGAATCAGGCATCGACTTTGTAGGAAACGACACAGGCAAAGCTTTGAGCCTGCGGGCGTATTATGAAGCTACTGAAGTTAACCGGATGTCAATTTCTGGTTAGCGGAGGGAATGTTTAAGAATTGACTATGATAGTAGAAGGACAGGGAATGGGCTTTTGGACACGGGTTCGACTCCCGTCTACTCCATTTAAAAGGTACGTATAATTGATCGGTTTTCATAACTGACAATATACGTACCTTTTTAAGTGCAGCCGTACATGCTTCCACTTTCAAAAAGTAGCATAATATAACAAAAACGGTAAAATGGTGGAGTATGTATTTTGTTAAGGTATCGGATGATGTAAATATTGCAGTATACGATTACAATCCGAGAGGAAAAAAGACAATTGTATTGATCCATGGCTGGCCTTTATCCAATCTGATGTATGAATACCAGCTGGAAATGCTTTTATCCTGCGGCTATCGTGTTATAACCATGGATTTGAGGGGATTCGGCAATTCGGATGTGCCGTCCTGCGGCTATTCTTATGATAATATGGCGGATGACATTTACCGGGTGGTCTGCGCCCTGCGTTTGAACCGGTTTGTCCTTACGGGATTTTCCATGGGAGGAGCGATTGTTTTAAGATATATGAGGAAATACCAGGGTTATGGAGTTGATCGCCTGATTCTTCTGGCTGCTGCTGCCCCATGCTGGACACAGAGGGAAGGTTTTCCCTATGGGCTGACCAGGGAATATGTAAACAGTCTGATACGGCTGGCCTGTACGGATCGTCCTAAACTTGCCTGGGAATTCAGCCACGAACAGCTGTTCGCAAGCTGCCAGTCTGAACAGATTAAGAACTGGTTTGAGGATATAGCCCTTTCTGCTTCCGGTATCGGTACGGTTCAGGCGGCCATATCCCTGCGTGATGAGGACGGACGCAGTGATTTGGCAGCTGTTAAGGTTCCAACTGTCATTATTCACGGGGTAAAGGATGTGGTGGTATCTAACCAGCTGGCAGAATACCAGCATAGAGCGATTCCCGGATCCCGCCTGTATCAGTTGGAAAACAGCGGACATGGTATTGTATATGATGAACTGGAACGATTTAATGATCTGTTTTTAATGGCTGTGGAAGGAAAATAATGTAAATATTGCTATGTACAAATATTACATGCAGCGTTATACTGATTATGTGAAGTCTTAATATCAAAAATAATGGAGAGGGGAATTACAAATGAAGAAATTTGCTGTAGTATTACTTGCTTCACTGCTATGTCTGACTGCGGTGCCGGCGGTAACCGGCTATCCGACAGCCATAACGGCGGAAGCTCATTCCGGAAGAACGGATGCCAATGGAGGCCATCATGACAACAAGAACAAGAGCGGACTCGGAAGCTATCATTATCATTGCGGCGGCAATCCCGCACATTTGCACGAGAATGGTGTTTGCCCCTATGCTTCATCGGGCAGTGTGAAGGCAGCACAGCCTGCAGCAGCGCCGGCACCGGCAGCGGATGTACCCGCACCTCAGGTTCCTTCCGCGGGTGATACATCCCAACAGGGGACGGCACAGCTTTCCGCAGAAGATGCGCTGACTTCCATGGTTACGCAGACACAGACATGGCTGCAGGCATTTGGCTATTACAGCGGTGAAATAAACGGTATTTTTGACGAGGCGACCCAACAGGCGCTGACTGCGTTTCAGACGGCATACGGATTAACTGTGGATGGGATGATAAATGCAGAAATCATTCAGCTGTTTGGTATCACCGTGTAGCCGGATTCGTTATATAATGCTGGAAATGAACAAGAACAGGTGCCGCGGCACCTGTTCTTGTTAGAATAGGGACAGGTCCTGACTGCCTATCCAAACAGTTTTTTGCGTTTTTCTTCCATGCGTTTCCGGCGCTCCAGAGTGGCGGCGCTGTCCAGCAGGTATCTGCCGTCCTCATATATGAGAATGTCCCCTTCACCGGCTTGGGAAGGAAGGAGGGTTCTCTCTACAAGGATTGTGGTACGATCTTCTTTTTCACAGACGGCATTGCCGCCTTCAAATCGGTCAATGATGTATTTCATATAATTCCCTTTCTGCCGGAGAGGCGTTTGGTTTAGCGGACAGGTTTCAGGGGCGGCACTGGCTGCAGGGATCATAGCCCATACCGATAATTTCTTCACGGCTGCCATTATAGTATATTTTGTTTGATTCTTTCATTTTTTCTACGGAAGGGCAGGCAGGAAGGTGGAACTTCATGCTGTTTTTATTCAAAATGTAGGATGATGTTACCGGCATAGCGGTTCCTCCGAAGAGCGTTTCTCCGGGAGGAATATCGGATGCGGCAGGGAGAGGAACAGTGGTGTCCCATGTAATTGCAGAGCCGTCTGATGTGGCGATCAGAGTTCCCTGCATGTCTGTACGGTAGATCGTAATTCCGGCTGCCGACAGTTTATCCATGGTTTCCTGGTGGGGATGGCCGTAGCTGTTGTCTTTTCCGCAGGAGATGACCGCACTGGAAGGATCCACTGCATGTAAAAACGCATCACAGGTTGACGTCGAGCTGCCATGATGTCCCAGCTTCAGAACGTCGGCCCGGAGAGCCAGTCCGCTGTCCGTTATAGCCTCTTCAGAGAATGTTTCCGCGTCGCCGCACAGGACAAAGGCATTGGAGCCGAAGCTGAGACGGATTCCTACGGAGAGATTATTTAAATTGCCTGCGGACTCAGCCTGCTGCACCGCGTCATCGGACGGAGAGAGTATGGTAAAAGAAGCTTCTCCCAGTTGGTACACTGTTCCGGGAACCGGTTTTGTGACCTTCAGTTCTTTAGCAAGCAGAGCATCCAACACATCCTCGTAGGTGCGGGTGGTGTGAGAGGCGTCGGGCATAATGACAGTGCCGATGGAAAAAGCCTTGATGACGTCATCCATTCCGCCGATATGATCCTCGTGAGGATGAGTGCCGATTAAGTAAGAGAGGCGGCTGATACCCAGTGATTGCAGATACTGCGTCACCTGACTTCCGCTTTCATTGGTGCCGGCGTCCACAAGCATGCTTTCCTTCCCCGACTGGATGAGAATGGAATCTCCCTGGCCCACATCGATGAAATGTACTCTCAGAGCGCCGGAAACATCAGGGTTTTCTACATCACTGTTTCCGGCGGAAGGCGATCCGGAATCAGCGGGAAACGTTTGGGAGCATCCTGCTGTAAAAAGAAGCAATGTGCATAGAAAAAAAGAAAGAATGGCCCGGGTAAGGTATGGCGCGCGTTTCATATTTGTAATATGGGTAAAATAGTCTGTACGTTGCTTGTTCATGTTAAAAATCCTCCTGAAAAACTATCATATAACAGATTTTCAGGGAAGAAAAGCAGGAAAATATGTATTTGGGTATACTTTAGGAAGATAATTATACGAAATGCCGGGAAAAGGGCGGAACCTCTTCCCGGCATGCACTATTTTATTCGGTAAAGGGTGCCATTGTCAGACGGATAAAATAGCCTTTGTCATGATCACAGACAGGACACTTTTCCGGTGCGTTTGTGCCGGTATAAACGTAGCCGCAGTTTAAGCAAATCCATCCGGTTTCCACATCGGATATGAACAGCTTATTCTGTTCCATAAGCTGCGCAAATTTACCGAAACGATCGCCATGTGTTTTTTCTATGGCAGAAATCATATGGAAGGAGGCCGCCACTTTGTCAAAGCCTTCTTCTTTGGCCTTGTCGCCGAAAGCTTTGTAAATGGGATCGTATTCTTCATATTCATTATGCTGGGCGGCAAATAGCAGCTGTTTAACATCGAGGTAAATATCTACCGGATAGCCCCCATCCACTACGATGGTTTCGCCGCTGAGTTCTTTTAAATGGTTATAAAAGATTTCAGCATGTTCTTTTTCCTGGTTTGCGGTAAATGTAAAAACAGCCTCAATAACGTGCAGCCCTTCTTTACGTGCCTGAGAGGCTGCAAAGGTATAACGGTTCCGTGCCTGGCTTTCCCCTGCAAAGGCCCGCATCAGGTTATCTTTTGTTTCACTGCTTTTAAAATCTTTGGACATTTTTTTCACTCCTTTATCATTGAACGGTGTCTGGTTGATTCCCAAGAGCGGCAGTAGCCTGCGCTTGTGAGATATTTTTAGTATGGGCACCTGAAAAAGGTTTATACTTTTTTAATAGTAAGTTTTCAGCCAGTTAATTGCAATTTACGGTGACAGCGGTAAAATATAGGACATAAACAGCATACTGCCCGGGACTGTGTCGAATCCGGGCGCGGATAGGAGAGAGAATGAAAGAAAAGCTGATACGGTTTATGCAGGGGCGATATGGGGTGGATCAGTTTACCAGGTTTTTAATGGGAGTGGCACTGGCCTGTATGCTTCTTTCCCTTTTTACAAGAAGCATGGTATGGTCATTTATAATTTTGCTGCTTCTGGTTTATTGTTATTTCCGTATGTTTTCCAAAAACGTTTCCAAGAGATATGCCGAAAACCAGAAATATCTGCAGCTGACATCCGGTGTCCGTAAAAAGTGGGCCGCATTTCAGAGGGATAGGAAGGACCGGAAAACACACCACATTTATAAATGCCCCGGATGTAAGCAGAAAATCAGGGTTCCCCGGGGAAAGGGCAAAATTGCTATCCGATGCCCGAAATGCCAAACGGAATTCATTAAGAAAAGCTGACGGGAGAAAACCATGTTCGGATATGTAATTGTGAATAAACAGGAATTGAAGTTCAGGGATTTTGATCTGTATCAATCCTATTATTGCGGATTTTGTCAGGAACTTAAAAAGCGTTACGGTGTGAAAGGACAGATTACCGTAACCTATGATATGACTTTCCTCATTCTATTGCTTAAGGGGCTGTATGAGGTAGACGATACGGTGGATAACTGTAAATGCGTTGCCCATCCCTTTGACAGGCATCCTACACGTGACAATATTTTTACGGATTATGCGGCTGATATAAATATCATAATGACCTATTATCAGTGCATGGATGACTGGGAAGACGAGAAGAAGGTCTGGAAAAGAGGCTATGCGGGAATCCTGAAGAAGGCATTCCGGGAGGCGGCAGCGCGTCTGCCCGAAAAAGCGGAGGAAATTTCCAGGCAGATGCAGGCGCTTCATGAATGTGAGCAGAGAAATGAAAAAAACCTTGACACGGTAGCGGGGTGTTTTGGTAATATAATGGCGGAGATTTTTGCACTCAAAAAGGACGAATGGGAAGAGGAACTTCGCAAAATGGGATTTTTCCTGGGAAAATTTATTTATTTAATGGATGCCTATGAAGATATAGAAAAGGATCGTAAGAAGGGAAACTTTAATCCGTTCCTTTCCATATGCAATGAGAGCGGTTTTGATGATGATGTCTACCATATTTTGCGGATGATGATGGCAGAATGCTCCAGAGCTTTTGAAAAACTCCCGGTTCTGCAGAATGCGGATATATTGCGGAACATCCTTTATTCCGGTGTTTGGTGCCGGTATGAGATGGTAAAGGGCAAAAGAAAGGAACAGCAGGAAAATGCGTGACCCATATCAGGTACTGGGTGTATCAAGGGATGCATCAGATGAAGAGATTAAGAAAGCATATCGAGCGTTAAGCAGAAAATATCACCCGGATGCCAATGTGAATAATCCGAATAAAGAGCAGGCGGAAGAAAAATTTAAGGAAATCCAGCAGGCTTATCAGCGGATTATGGATGAAAAGCAGAGAGGTACCGGCAGCTATGGAAGCAGTTCCGGCAGCTCTGGAGGCGGAGGGTACCAGGATTTCGGCGGCTTCGGTGATTTCGAAGATTTATTCGGCAGTTTTGGGTTTGGCGGGCAGAGCTATCGAAGGGCGCAGAGCAATGACAGCGGTGATGAATATACGGTGCATATGAAAGCCGCTTATAATTATATCCAAAGCAGACATTTCCGGGAGGCACTGAATGTGCTTTCCGGTATCAGTGACAGGACTGCTCAATGGTATTACTATAGTTCTATAGCAAATTCCGGACTGGGCAATAATGTGATAGCTCTGGATCATGTAAAAAAAGCAGTGGCTATGGATCCCGGAAATCAACAGTACAGGGTATGGCAGCAGCAGATGGAGTCCGGAGGAAGCTGGTATCAGACGCGGCAGTCCCCTTATGGAATGCCGTCGATGGACGGCAGCAACTGGTGTCTTAAGCTATGTATTGCAAATCTTATCTGTAACATGTGCTGTGGAGGCGGCGGATTATGCTGCGGAGGCGGCGGATTATGCTGCGGAGGCGGTATTCCCATAGGTCGTTTTTAATATAAATGCGGTGGGACAAGAAAGGAGTACGTAAAATGGAAGTAATGGTTATTTATTCAAGCCATACCGGGAACACGAAGAAGGTGGCTTCCAGTATATTTGCGGCAATCCCCGGAGACTCCAAGGATATGCAGTCCATAGACGAATATAATGGAAAAGATGCAGAGACCTATTTTATCGGATTCTGGACAGATAAAGGGACCTGTGATATGCGGGTTGTGGATTTGCTGTCAGAGTTGGAGGGTAAAAATGTGGCTCTTTTCGGAACCTGCGGAATGGGGGCCAATGAAGAATATTATAAAAGTATAGAGCAAAAGGTACAGGTTTGGCTGCCGGAGGACTGCAGATATTTGGGAGCCTATATGTGTCAGGGTAAAATGCCGATGCAAGTCCGTCAAAAATATGAAATGATGGAAAAGAACGGGATGGACGAAGTAAAAATAAAAGCGATGCTCCGGAACTTTGATGAGGCGCTTCTGCATCCGGATGCGGATGATTTGAAGAATGCTGCAGGTTTTGCCGCGGAGGTTATGGACAGACTTAAAAACAGAGAATGTTGAAAAAAAGCCGGGATTTAAAAGTTCCGGCTTTTATTTTGCAGAAAATGTTTGTAATCTTTTTTCTGATATGATATACCACATATAGAAACATGAGAAAAGCGGGGAGATAATATGACAAAGGATATGACCGATGGAAAACCGATAAAGCTGATACTGGGATTCGCAGTGCCGCTTTTATTCGGTAATCTGTTTCAGCAGTTTTACAATCTGGTAGATACGATAATAGTAGGAAAGTTTCTCGGGGTGAATTCTCTGGCGGCCGTGGGAAGTACGGGTTCCATCAATTTCCTGATAATCGGATTCTGTATGGGCATCTGCAACGGGTTTGCAATTCCCATAGCGCAGAGCTTCGGGGCAAAAAATGACAAGACCTTGCGGAAGTATGTGGCCAACAGTACATGGCTGGCTCTGCTCTCTGCAGTGCTGATGACCATAGCTACCATAATATTGTGCAGGCCTATTCTCCGGCTGATGCGGACTCCGGACGATATATTCCAGGGGGCCTATACCTATATTGTAATTATTTTTGCCGGTATACCGGCGACGATATTGTATAATATGGTATCCGGTATCCTGCGCGCCATGGGAGACAGCAAGACACCTCTGTATTTTCTGCTTTTGTCCGCTTTCCTGAATATTTTCCTGGACCTTTTCTGTATTGTGGTTCTGCATATGGGAGTGGCCGGAGCGGCTGTGGCAACTGTGGTTTCCCAGGCGGTATCCGGAGTAAGCTGCCTGCTGTACATGAGAAAGAAATTTGATATTTTACATATCAGGAAAGATGAATGGAAGCTGGAAGCGCAGTATGTACGGAATCTGTGTGTTATGGGGATACCTATGGGACTGCAGTATTCGGTAACGGCTATCGGGAGCGTTATTCTCCAAAGCGCAGTGAATTCCCTTGGTTCTATAGCAGTAGCATCCATGACGGCGGCCAGCAGAATAGGAGGTTTTTTTGCATGTCCCTTCGATGCACTCGGAGCAACGATGGCGACCTTTGCCGGACAGAATATGGGAGCAGGGAAAACAAGCCGCATCAGGCAGGGAATCCGTTCCGCCAATATTATTGGGGCATTTTATGCGGTGATTTCTTTTTGTATCATTGTTATGGCAGGAGGAAAGCTGGCCTTGCTGTTTGTGGACCGTACGGAAGAGGTGATTTTGGCAAATGTAAAACTTTACCTGCTTTGCAACTCCCTTTTCTATTTTCCCCTTGCATTGGTAAATAATATCCGGTTTTTAATCCAGGGAATGGGGTACAGTATGCTTGCTATTTTATCAGGGGTCAGCGAAATGATAGCAAGAGCGCTTGCCGGGTTCCTTCTGGTTCCTCTGTTTGGTTTTGTTGCCGCGGGCTTTGCCAGTCCGTTGGCCTGGATAATGGCTGATGTATTTTTGATTATTGCATATTACAAGGTTATGAATAGGACAGAGAAGGTTTTTGCCGAACGGCAGCGGATGGAGAGTGCGGAACATAAGTAACCTTTCCGGCAGGCGGCGTGGTGAAAAGTAGTAAAAAAACGGAAAAGTTCACATGTTTTTCATAAATATCTGTTACACTGTTACTAAAGTGGAAGAATGGCGTAACTGGGATGGCGTTGAACAGTTACAGAATAACTTTGAATCATATGGAAGTGCCGGAGCGGTGCCGGCGGAATCGGGGTTGTTATGGAACGTACCAAAATACTTGTAGTGGATGATGAAAGCAGAATGCGTAAACTGGTGAAGGATTTTCTCCAGAAAAATAATTATGAAGTTGTGGAAGCCGGCGACGGCAGTGAAGCGCTTGACATATTCTTTGAACAGAATGATATCGCATTGATTATATTGGATGTGATGATGCCGAAGATGGATGGATGGCAGGCGTGCCGGGAGATCCGCAATTATTCCAAGGTCCCCATCATCATGCTGACGGCTAAGGGGGATGAAAAGGATGAACTGCAGGGATTTGGTTTGGGAGTGGATGAGTATATTTCCAAACCCTTCAGCCCCAAAATTCTTGTGGCCCGTGTGGAAGCTATATTGAGAAGAGCAGGAAAAACAGCCAGCGGCGATGTGATGGAGGCAGGCGGTATTCATCTGGATCAGGCCGCCCATATGGTTACTATCGACGGACAGAATGTGGAATTGAGCTATAAGGAGTTTGAACTGTTAACTTATTTTATGGAAAACCGGGGTATCGCCCTTTCCAGGGAAAAAATTCTGAATAATGTATGGAATTATGACTATTTCGGTGATGCCAGAACAATTGACACCCATGTTAAGAAGCTTCGCAGCAAGCTGGGTGATAAAGGCGATATGATAAAGACTATTTGGGGAATGGGCTATAAATTTGAAGCGGAGTAGATAGACATAGGTTAAAAGAATGCAGCATTTATGAGGGCTTGAGGGCATTAAGGGGAGCATTGGAGGAAGGAAAAACTACCAGAAAACTACCAAGTATATGGAAAAGTATGGGTACAGTGATTTTGAAATGGAATAGATGGAAAGGCTGAAACATAGACAGACAGAGGGTTTGAAGGAAAACTCTTAAAATTGGGAATAAAACTACCAGTGGAAAACTACCGCTAGGAAGAATTGAATATCGGGATTTATGAGCAGAGGACTTGACCTTGTAATGAGGGCAAGCCCTCCTTTTCTTTTTAGGGCTGACAGGAAATGACAGAGCCATGACAGGGTGTGTCAGCCTGTAAAGCCAGTAAAATCAAAGGTTTGGAAGTACACTGACAAAATGACAGCAGGAGGGATTGTCATTTTACAAATTAGATTACGGGAAAGATTCAAGATATTTGAAATTCAAAGTTTCTCACGGAATTTGTTATGGAAAAAAGGTGTCTGCCTTATTTCAGGTACATGGTTTTCAACGTGTAAATATAAAAAAGTAGATTTTAATTTATAAAAAGGAATCAGAAAAAGAGGCCTGTTAAGGGGGTGCATGGAAAACGACAGTTAAGTATTTCTGTTATATTTTAAATTTAATGGAAATATGGAGGTTTTTAGAACATGTCGGACTACAGGGAGAAAGATTTTCTTACAGTGGAGGAAGTGGCAGGAATACTAAGGATAGGAAAAAGTAAATGTTATGATTTGGTAAAGAGTCCTGATTGTCCATTTCGGGTTTTACCGGTTGGAAGGTTAATCAGGGTACCCGCTAACAACTTTTTTAATTGGTATGACAGTTTCGCGGAACAAAAAGAATTTAAAAAGAAAAGAGGAAATTAATATGAACAAAAAAAATTTTGATTCGGTAAGCAAGGTTGAAAGCAGTATCAGCAGGGCGGTAAAGGGTAAGGAAACAAAATATGTGGTTGTCTGCGATTATGGCAGACAGCCGCGGCTTGATATAAAAACAGGGAAGATGCTGTTAAAACAGGTAAAGACAGAGAGGATGGTCAGCAGTCTTGCGGAAGCAAGACTGCTGAAGGCTGAAGCTGTAAAAATCAGGAATACAAAAATGAATACAAGCGATATTAGAAGTATGAAATTTTCTGATATGGTATTGAAGTTCAAAGAAAGTGAGCGGTACAAGGATTTAGACGAAAGCTATCAAGACCATTTTGACAATTATATCAATCACTTTGTGGATTATTTTGGAGATATGGATGTATCCAAAATCAGCGTGATAGATATGGAGAATTATTATCGGTATCAGATGGAACGGGGGAATCTTGCAAGCGCAAAAAAGAATAAGGACGGAACAGTAAGCAAAAAAGAAGGAATTAGTGTAAACACGGTAAGCAAGCATAAGACAGGGGCTAAGAAAATATGGGAATATATGATAGATGCTAAGGTTTACGGGGTAACGGAAAATATAGCAGATAAATCTAATGTCCCAAAAGTAGAGATAACGATAGACGGCAAGAAAAAGAAGGTTGTTAAAATACCATATAATCCGGTAACATTAACATTAGAGGAATTGAACTACACGCTCAATGACGCCATACAGAATGAATTTGACAGGAGTGTAGCTGTAATGATAGCATTAGCGGCGATCGGGTCATTGAGACGTTCAGAGGTATTAGGGTTAAAGGTTGGGAAAGTAAGGCATGACGAATATTTAAACATCAGTAAGGAGATATGGGATTACAGCGGATATGACAGCAGGTATTATAAAGAACATGATGAATTTATTATGATTGATACGGCAATTATGAAAACAAGAATAAAATTGCCCAAGTATGACATTGTGCGTGTAGTTGCCAAGCCTGAACCTTTAAAGCAGATACTGGATTATGCAATGGAACAAAGACAGGAAATTCTTGATATTACGGGAAGGAAGCTGACCAGTGAAGAACCTGTATATAAGCCTATGGTCAACGTGATGAAAAACAATAAGTTAAGTTCGGACAAGTTCAGTACAAAATGGAGCCAGTATCAGGAAAGAAGGAATAAGAGAATGGAGAAGCAGGGATTAACTCCACTTCCGACTATACCCTACCACTGTTTAAGGCATACTTTTAACAATTTAACAAAGAAAATATGTTTTGAATGGGAACGGTCGTACAATATGGGTCACAAACATAAAGGAGATAACACAACAGACCGGGTATATAATAATGACAGGATACCGAGCAGGGATAATATTTTAAAATATTTTAATGAACATATAAAAATTGACTGGGATAAGGCAATGCGGAGGAAGATGAATGAGGAAGGGAGCTGGGCATACATAAACGGTTCAGGTCATCTGATTGTTACGGATGAGGAAACGGAAAGACGCAAAAAGCAGGGAAAGAAGTTTATCTTCAAGGAGGAAGAACTTGTCAATATGTTAGGGAATGTAGAAGAATAAAGGATTGATGCAAAAAGCCGGGTATACGTTGTGATATCCGGCTTTCTACATTTATAGATAATCATAAAATGAAATCAGCAAAAACATAATCTAATCCAAAAAGATTAAAAAATTTTAAAGGGATTTCCAGAGCCTTTAAAGGCTTAATGGGGAGTTGCTGGGAAAAAGGGTTTAAATTGAAAATAGGGGTATTCCAGAGCGCCACAGGGGTATGTGAATTGGGAAGGAGGGGCGGGATGAAGAAAGAAGGGAATGGACTGGTTCTAAATCCTCAAAATGGTATTTGACGTGATTGCAATGAAAAAATGGTATGAATAATCTTGCATTCTAAGCGCAGAGGTGTTATTATTGCTATATAAAGAAGTGCTACCGATAGACGGTTGCCCTTTAAATTTAACTGATTAAAAAATAACCGCTAAGTTTGTGAGGCTTGGGCGGTTATTTTTTGTGCGAAATCTTGTAAACAAGACCGACAATAGCAACGATTAGTAATCCGAATTGAAATAATTCATCATATGTAACCATGGCTCCCTCCTTTCTTTCGATTGGAGGGCAAGCCCTCCAACGAAGAAGGGCAACCGCCTACCGTGTAGGGTAGCACCAGAAATATTATAACAGAGCCATAGTCTGAAAACAAGAAAATTCCTGTCAGATTAAGGAAAAATAAGTGGAATAAAGATATAGGCATGATTTTTTGAAAAAACCGGCATATTCACTACAGCCAAAAACCGGAGATTCCGGTACAATGTCCCCGGATTTAAAGGCAGGCATATGGTAACGGTAAAGGATATTGAAGAAGTGATTTAGATATTCGGTTTGATGTATGTATTACTTAAGGATTGTAGAAAAGGGAATACAGAAAAGAATGTCTTATAAGGCTAAAAAAATGCGTGCCACGCTGAAAGTATTCTTCCTGAAAAATTTGCGTTTATAATTCAAAAGAACTAACATATTTCTGAAAGTACAGGGAATATGAAAAATAGGTACTGGAAAGGTGGGAAGTGTTGTCTGCCTTTAAATCTTTTTTAACGAAGTATGACAGGTTTTGACAGAAGCATGACAAGGGAAGGTTTGAAGAAATGCAGTAAAATCAAAGGGTTATAAGATTTATAATAAAATGACAAAAATTACAGGCTGACAAAAACGCTCTGAAATGAATAGAGGTATCTATTTGAGAAAATGAAAAAAGTGTATCATAAGACGGCTATATAAATGGGAAATCCGCTCTATTGTGACAGATTCCCGGTTCAAAGAATCTGCGTCAGCAAGGTATGGTCTAATGAGAACACAAGATTTTCTTCATTTAGAAATCCAGTGAGCAGGAGTGACGACAGTATGAGTGAAGAAAGGGTCGGCTATGTAAGGATCAGTACGAGGGAACAGAATCCGGCAAGACAAGAGGTTTTAATGGAGCAGTTGGGTGTGGATAAGGTTTTTACAGATAAAATTTCCGGTAAAAGCACGGACAGGCCGCAATTAAAGGAAATGCTTGAATATGTGAGAAAGGGCGATACTGTTATCGTGGAAAGTATCAGCAGATTTGCAAGGAACACAGCGGATTTTATTGAACTGACTAAAAAGCTTGATGGCATGGAAGTTAAGTTTATCAGCAGGAAGGAGCAATTCGATACAGGGACACCGGCAGGGAAATTTGCGTTGATAATGTTTGCCGCACTTGCGCAGTTGGAAAGGGAAACCATTCTGGAACGTCAGGCGGAGGGGATAGCCATAGCAAAGGCAGAGGGGAAATATAAGGGACGCAAGCCGAAGGAACTACCTGACTTTTTAGAAGTTTATGAGGACTGGAAAAAGAAAAAGATATCAGCGGCAGGAGCAAGCAGGGCATTAAATATCAGCAGGAGTACATTTTACAGGAAGGTAAAGGAATATGAGGATAATTTAATTATTGATTTATGAGACTTTCAGTTCCTGTAATAAAGCAATGCAAAGAATACATGAGGAAAATTTTCTGGTAGGCAGTAGTGAAAAAATAAGGTACAGTGAGAACAATTCTACATTTTTAGTAAATTGAATTTTGGGAGTTGCAATTATCCTTCATGGATAATTTTCAGAAGATACAGCGGAAGAAAACGAGGAAAAATAAGATACTATTTTGCATACATTGAACAGGTATCAATAAGCATATAAAGCTACATGCAGGGGGTTGCATGTAGTTTTATTTTTTTGAAAAAATGTGAGTTGTAAGGAACCGTAAAAGTGTTTCTGCATTGGATTTGTTTATTGGATGTCCATGCTAAGAATGCCTGATTATCAACTTAAAAATATTGAAATTATAATTTAAAAATTTTAAGGAGGAAACATTATGAGCAACAGCGGTAAAATTGACAAGTGCTTCATTGTAAATTCAGGGAAAGGAGGAAAATTCTTTATATACAATACGGAATTAGAAAAAATTGCCATATTAGAAAATACGGAAGAAAACAGACAGCTAATAGTAGAAAATACATCGTTTCATCTAAATGAACGGAAATATGAAAATGATGTATGCACACTGGATGAATCTTTTGGAACACTTGTGTTTGTTTCTAATACATATCGTCTGTATGGATTAGCTTATCCTAAAAAGAACAGAAGGACAAAAAAGATGGAGTTAACCAGTAAATTCATTCCTATGGAATGCCTGGACAACTATAAGGACAAATTGTTGAACAGTTCAGGGGATTTGATTGATATATCAAATGAAAAATTATATTCCCATTGTAAAGTAAAGGGTCTGTATACAGGGTTTGCAGATGAAACAGGAAATTCAGTGGAGGTTGACAAAGTTAATCAATTTTTACAGTGCAGATTAAATATAGCAGGAAACAAAGAAGGGCAACAGTTAACAGAAAATTTTAAATTAGCAAAAGAAGGGAAACAGTCAGATATAAATATGCTATTAGATAAGATTTCACAGTTAATGGAGGGACTGCAACTACTGGAAAATAAAAAAGAAGCTTTTTACAAAGAGAGGAATGAATTCTATAAAGAAAGGGAATCTTTTTACAAAGATAAGCAAATGAAGGAACAAGACTTAAACGACAGAGAGCAGGAAATAAATTGTAAAGAAGCTAAATTAATCATATGGCAACAGGGTATAGAATCATTAAAGGGTTTATATGATGGTAAAAAAACAGAATTTGGCAAGGTAGTAAATGCAAGTCATATGTGGCCTTTTGCAAAGGAAGTGGAATATGAAAAAATTGATTATGCCTATGAATATCAGTTAAAAATAGCTTCTATAAATCATACAGTAAGAATACCAATGAGTTTTTATAGAAAGGCTGTCACCGAGGTAGTGAAGATATTAAACGCAAACCGGGAATATACAGCTTATGAGGCAATCATAGCAGTAAGATTTCTGGGGGATAAAGACAGAAACCTGTTAGTAGTGGCCTACTATGACGAAAGCGCAGAGTTTATAGACATGGTTGTTTTAAAAGAATATACAAGGTTTGAAGTAAACCAGAATTATTTGGCAGAGTATGAATTGCAATACAGAAAATGGCGTGAAGATTTCCGAAAAATACAATCAGTAGAACGTAAATATATTTCCAAAGACCATGATTCGGAAGGGAAATAACAGGGGAGGAATCCCTTTCTTCCCCAGAGCAATTCATAATAACAGCAGATTGTTTCTGCTTCTGCCATACAACCGTGCTTAAAAATTAATATAAAAAGGTTCTGGAAGTAAAGTA
Source organism: uncultured Lachnospiraceae bacterium (assembly GCA_900548905.1). GTDB lineage: Bacteria > Bacillota > Clostridia > Lachnospirales > Lachnospiraceae > Eisenbergiella. Next base: position 97,996 of record URMK01000015.1, read on the forward strand.
AAACTCTTTACAAATACTTCTGCAATAAAAAGGATTTGCAGGAATGTAAAAGTAATTTAATATGAATGGAACTTCACTGCTTGACAGTATAAAAGTGAAGCGTTATAATCCCCTCCAATCTAAAGGAAGGAGGGGATGAAAAAAATGGCAGACAGTATAAGAAGTCTTGATAATCTTACAAATATTAAGGGAAAGCTTGAAAATCTGTATGGAACCATGGCTGTGATATATGAAGGACTGTTTACAGGAGAAATGACAGAAGAAAGTCCGCATTGTATTCTGGTAATGCAGACAGTGCTGAAAGAAATCATATCTATGGTCGAAGAAGAACAGCAGGAACTAAAAAAAGAAGGGCATGAGGACTGAATCAGTTCCCATGCCCTTTAACAATAATAACATTAAAGCGAGGTGTTAAAACTTGATAAATGAAAAGTACCATATCCTGTATGACGAGAGTTTAGAAAGAATTTCATCCAGATTAGGAGTTATGCAAAGAGTATTAGACAGTATAATTATGGGGATGAATGCGGAGCAATTATCTGTACAGGCTATATCTTGTGTAGAATTTACGAAGTACTGCATCCATGATTTAGAAACATATGTTGAAGAAATAAAGGGACAGGTAAAAGAATTGCAGAAACAGGAACAGGCATGACACTCTAAACCGTCATGCCTTCATTGTTTCAATCAGTGCCTGTAAAGCAGAGATTTGTTTATCATTCAGTCCGGTAATGTCAAGAGCAACAGGGGGCGGTGTATTCTCTTTCCCAAGAAGATAATCGGTAGAACATTTGTATAGATAAGAAAGGGATAAAAGTACTTCAATACTAGGTGTCCGGTCACCGATCTCATACCCTGACACAATGGAAGGGGATATTTCCAACCTGTCAGCAACAGCTTTTTGAGTGAGGTGGTTGTTTAAACGTAACAATTTCAGCTTTTCCGGTAAGTTATTAATCATAAGCGTAGACCTCCTACGCTTATTGTAAATTTCTCGGGTACGCAATGGGGGAAGTAAAAGTACGTTTTAAGCGTTGCCTTTATACTCTGTCAGCGTTATAATCTAAGAAACAAAGGAAAAGGAGATTCTACCATGAACAGACTGACAGAGAAACAGACAGAAGCTTAGCAGATACAAATGTTTACAAGTTTATATCAGGATTGCTATAAGAGCAACAGGTTACGGGAAGGAAATTCAATAAACAATCATAAGGGCAGCATTATAAAAAGAAGCCGTTATGACTGGATTTTCTTCATAACAATAATTATGGAGGATAGAGCAGGATATGAAAAAGAAAGTATTAATCGGATTAGGAATCATCATTATGGTTGGAGCAGTAGCGGGAGGAATCTTGTTTACCAGAGGAAAAGGGGAGGATATTTCAGTTAACGCAAAAGAATCCATAGAAACAGCTTCTACAGTTGAAACAGAACCGGAGGAAAGCGAAGAAATAAAAGTGGAGGAAACGGAATCAGAAAGTGAAGCTACATTAGAGGAAGAAGTTACCCCAGAAGATGCTTCCTTACAAAACCAGATAGACAATGAATCAGCATCAGAGACAAACACGACTTATGAAGAAACCAACAATGACATAACCCCATTAGACAAAACCATGTATTCAAAAGGAGAAGTAAACACCAGAATAGGTCCGAGTACAGATTACACCAAGTCCTCCACAGGCCCCCTCACTCTGAATCAGGAAGTCCATGTAACAGGTCAGAGTAAATCCACCAACTGGTACCAAATCACCCTCCCAACCAATGAGGTAGTTTATGTGCACAACCAATATCTCTCTGACACCAAAACCGAGGTAAGTCAACCCAAGCCCCAGCCAACCACCAATAACAACGGTAACGAAGGCCAACAGCAACAACAGCAAGTAGAAACCCCACAGCCCTCTACACCGCCTAGCCAACCCCAAAACACCAATAACACCAATCCAAGTGGAGGTATCGAATCCGGTAACTTAGGTGGCTCCAACGGCTTCGGCTCCGCTACGAATAGTGGAAAGGGCTCCGACTGGCTTGGCGAAGGAGACAACACGCCTGGTCACTAAAACCTTATAAACAGAGTTTATCACAAAATCAATTTTGTGTCAACACCAACTTATATAGTTATTTTCTAAAAAATGTAACACTGAAGACCCGGTTTCAAGCAATCACAAGAGAAAACAATGGAGTAAGAAACACCCCTCAATTTGAGGGGTGTTTTTAACAAAAAAGCAGTAAGGAGTTTATATCTGCAATAGAACCAACATATAAATATAAATAGGTATATTTATTAAATTAAATATAAAAAAGGAAGTGGGATGCTGTTCACACCCCACTCCTCCCCATCAAGGCGACTGCTTTTGGTATTGATACAGATTGAAGCATATTACAATGATAGCACATAGCAATGTATGGAATGGGTACATACACACTATGAATTAATGATATTACATATAAAAATATCATTTAAAACAGTTTATTTTAAGCGAAGTTTAATCTAAAAAACACAAGATTATTTAACAAAAAGACAGGTTGTAAAATGCTAAAAATATTTTTAAAAAGCGTTTAAAATAGCGTCTAAAACAGCTTTTGAAAAAGCTTCTGCATACCTGGCAGAAGGAGATTTTACAGCCTAAAATATAGTGCTAAAATTTGAGATTAACAAATCAATTAAATTGTATTTGTTAATTTTATTAATTTGTAACAGAAAAAACAGGACAGCTTTAACTACTTTTACAATAGATTTAACCTGTAAAATAGTTTATAATATCCTCATAATTACTTTTGGAGGATAGCAAAACATGATGTATGTAATTAACCGGATAGATTTAGGTTCAAAGCGTACTTTAGGATATGAATTGTTTGACGGAAAACAGATGATTGAAATGACAGGCAAGCAAATAATGGACGGTATCAAAGCAGGAGAAATTTTCTGCGGACTGAAATTGTCGGAGGGTGGGAAGTGTCTGGAACTGGACAATGAAAATTTCTTCACTACAAATATGATGATACACTGTCATATAGACCAGTACAGACCAATCATACCGGGAATCAGTGCGGCGAACATCATGTATATTATTGTAGACGCTTTCAAGGAAAACAATGAAATGGTTTATTGTGCCATATCATCCAGATATGAAAGGACAGCATTTAATAAAAGTGAAGTGAAGATGCTGTTAAACATGGGGCTTATCACAGGCGGCATCAAGCAGTTGGGGAATGGAAAACTGGAACTTGCGCCACCCATTAAAAACAGGTTGAAGGAAACAGCTATTGAAAGTGAAGAAGAATGAAGTTTATGTGAAGTGCTTGTGAAGGGGAAAGCCAGTAAATACGCACTTTGTGAAAATGTGAAACCATAGGATAATTCTGTAAACACATCCAACAGTCAGGGTGTGTTTATTTTTTTGCATTTTTGTAGGTGTACTTCCAAATGGAAGGGAATATTTTTGTAAGTACACTTCCAAGAACGGTAAATTTAAAAGTGCATTGCCAAAAAGGGGGCAGGGAAAGGAAGGGGAAGAAAAAGAAAAGAGGTGCAGGGAAATGCTGAAGGATTATCAGGCATTGCTTGAAAGAGCCTTTGACATTCTGAACAGTGTTTATTTCAACAATGAGTTGCCGCCTATCATTATTTCCATTATGTCAAGCCCTAAAACCAACGGGCATTTTACAGTGGGGAAGGTATGGAGGGCAGAAGGCAGTAAACTCCATGAAATCAATATCAGTGCGGAGCATCTTGACAGGCCGATCGGGAACATACTTGCAACGCTCTGCCATGAAATGGTTCATTATTACTGTCAGTTGAATGGGATACAGGACGTAAGTCAGGGAGGGCGGTATCACAATAAGCTGTTTAAGCAGGAAGCGGAGCGCAGGGGATTGATAATCAGCTATGCAAAGTATATCGGTTATAGTGTGACAGAGCCGGGGCAGGAGTTTATAAAAGTCATACAGGCGCACAAACTGGAAAAACCAGTAGATATAAACCGTGACGGTGCAACGGTTTCATGGGGAGCAGGAGGGAGCGGCGGGGATAATGGAACGGACACTGGCAAAGGGGTTCCGGTAGCCAAGAAAACAAGTACAAGGAAATATGTATGTCCTGTATGTGGAAACAGCTTCCGGGCAACTAAGGATATTAATGTTCTCTGCATGGACTGTCAGGAGCAGTTTATCAAGGTGGAGAAATGACAGGACACGACAAAACATGACAGGCAGGAATGCCAAAAAATCCAGTAAAATCAAGAGGTGCGGAAGCTATGACGAAAGAACAATTTCTGCTGATACAGGAAAGGGCAGAAGAAGCAATAGGAAATATAAATATTATAATAGGAAGGAGTTTTTCAGAATGAAAGAAAATTATGAGGTAACAGTGAATGAAGTGGTGGCAATGGTAAATGAAATGTTAATGGATGAAAATATTACGCCTGTGCAGTTAAGGCAGACAGGGAGTGTTTTACTACAGGCAGGGGAAATGCTGATGCAGGCATCCAATAATCGGTTTCGCTTCTTCTATTAAAATTAAATAAGAAGCCGTGATTTATTTAAGACTGATTAGAAAGTAAAAACAGTTCTACAACATCCCCAGTTTATAAGGTGTTGCAGGGCTGTTTTTCCGTACAGTTTCACGTCTTGCAGTCCCCAACCACAGCGTTAAAATGTATTTAGAGTTAAGGGAAAAACAAATAACTTAAAACTAAAAAACATTTAAAACGGAGGTAGGAATTATGTGTAAGGTAGCAATCAATCGTTTATTCTTAGGTGCAAGGGAATTAGGATGGGAACTGTGGAACGGCAAGGAAATCATTGAAATGACTTCCGGTCAGATTAAGACGGCGCTGAAAGGCGGAAGGTCTGAAATATTGGGACTGGTTCTGGATGAAAAAGGGGAACTGCAACTGGATAAGAAAGGCTACATGATGCAGAATATCATGTGCAAGGTTCATATCGGAAAGCTTACCCCCATGATAGAGGATGAACTTGTTATGATGAACATTTTCTATTATGTGGTGGGCATCGAGGAACAGGACGGGGAAATTCTTTATCAGGCAGTTTCTTCACGGTTTGCAAGAGAAACATTGAAAGCTGAAAAGCTCCTTGCCCTGTATGAACTGGGAGCAGTAGCAGGCGGCATGAAGGTGGAGGACGGGAAAATCATTACATACTTTGACCGGAAGGAGCAGGCGAAGGAGCAGGAGCAGGCGGTAACGGAGAAGAAAGCGCAGGCGGCAGGGGAGAAGAAAGTACAGGCATCAGAAGTTAAGAAGGCGCAGGCTGTAAAGGAGGAAAACGCTTCCAAGGTCAGGGAGCCGGGGAAGAAGGTGCAGGAGGTTAAGGCTGAAAAACAGGCAAAGTAAGGCTTTAACATTGCAACAGAAAAAAGAACAGAGGATATGGCAGGGGAATGGTTTATCAGGAATAGCTGGTAAACCATTCTTTTTTCATTGTCTGCAAATTGCCTGAATAACAGATTTGCAGGAAGGAATATAAAAGCGGGAGGGGGAACGGGTCTGCATTCCTTTTAAGGGGAAGGAATTGCAGGGACTTCATGGAAAGAAACAGTTTATTGAGTATAAGTAAAATTTATTATTTTAAGGAGGATTCAGGGCATGAGATACATTCAGGCAGACATAGCCGGGAAGGGAAAGGCGTTGCTGAAAAAGAAGGACGGTTCCCAAAGCATTGTCCTTCTTGCCTATACCCCGGAGGGTTCGTCAAAGCAGGAAAACGAAAGGCTGATTGACAAGCTGACCAATGTTTATCTTGAATATCTGCAACGGATAGGAGAGGACAGGCAGGAAGGAAAGGAGAAAGGAAAAAATGACCGTGGAACAAAATCTTGAATTACTAAAGAATAGATTATATGAAATTGAACTCAAATTAACGAGAATCATCAATGGAACCACTGCTGTAAAAGTAATCCGTGAGCCAGTCATTGTTCCGGTAAAGAATATAACCATGGAGCAAATATACTGGGCTTACAAGGAACAGCATATGAATGTCCGCCAGATTGTGGAACTGTCAGGCGGTAAATATGATGAAAAGCAGATAATTGAGAAGATAAAAAAGGCGGCATATAAAGACAGGGTATAACGGTACGAACCAGAGCAGGGGGCATAAAAGTTCCCTGCTTTTTTTATTGGGAGAAGGAAAAAGAAAGGCATTTTTCGGACTGGTTGGAAAATCACGGCATAGGACGGGAAATCAAAGAAAAGCTGTTTATCTGATAAATCGTGATGCAGGAATCAGACTGGTTATGAAAACGGGGTATTCGGGGAAATCAGGATAGGCAAAAGAGACGGAAGCAGGGGAAGGACTGGTTAGGAAAATCCATAGACAGGGGTATGGGAAAATCGTGGATTCAGTTGATTGCATTACAGGGTTTAGGATGGAAACCACATGGAGGGAAGTACTGGCAGGAAGGGCATTCAAACAGGCATAAAGATATTTAAATTATATTTAAATTCAATGAAAAGGAGACAGAAACAAATGGAAAAAGTCAAACTGGAAAAAGTCAGGATGAAGGACGATACTGGAGGAATCCTTCGCATAGGAACCAGAACCGGGGAAAGGGAGATAGTGCTTTCTGTAAATTTCTTAAAATATTCAGATGAAATTGACAGGGAACAGCTGATGAATGAAATCATTGGAGCCTATGAAAAGTATTATGCAAGGGTTTCCGAGTACCTCTGATACGGTTTAAAGGGAACAGGGTGGAGCCATGCGGCACTTATGGAAAGGTGCTGTATGGCTCTTTTTCAAAATCATAAAATGAAAAGTGAAAATCACAAATTTAATTTTGTGGGATGAAAAAGCGGGAATCTGGAATTAAGTGTGAGGGATTAAAACTATAAATCTGAAAGGGCTGATAGATATTTTTTCTAAGAATTTCTAAGATTTTCAAGTAGAAAACAGGTAGTTCCGGAAAAAATAAATGCGTTGGGGTTCGTTTGTTGGATGAATTTCTGTTACATTCCGGGTACCGGTTGGAAAAACACAGTCTGTAATTTGTCAAAAAAGCATAGAAATCATATGGGAATTGACGTTGCAATATGGTATAATGTGGAAAATTGGTAAAATATACCGTTATTGTAGGAGGGGCAGGTTATGTCAGAAAATACAGAAGCGAAAGGCATTCAGGAAACAGAGGACAATCAAACTATAAATGATAATAATCTGGTGTCAGTGCTTAACAAATTAAGCAAAAGGATTGACAGGGATATAGCAGAGAAGGAAGAAAAGGTATTTATATATAATCCAAAAACGGAAAGAAGCTACGAGGAATGCGAGAGTGAAATTGAAGAATACAAGGAAATCATTAATTGCTATGGCTATGATGTAGAAGTGCAGGAGCATATAGAAGTCAGCGATGTTACAGAGGATTCAAGATTTTTCATTTGTATCATGGATAATAACAATACTAAGGTTGACATTGACTTATTTATATATAAGGAAATCGTACTGGATTACAATATCAGTGAATATGAATACGTTGAAAAGATAATAGAAAGAATGTCAGGTGGAAAGTTTAATGAAATTGAAGAACTTGTCAGCGCCATTATTTCTTATCTGTCATACGTCTGCTATTTTAAACAGGCGCAGATGAAAGTATACAGTAAAATCGGGTGGATGAAATACGACGGTTTAAAAATCTTCAAGTATGACTCTATATACGCTCCACTGGGTGCCCAGATACGCGGGGAATGTATAAGCAACTTAAAAGATTCACTTGTGCCTATGAAAGATTCGGAAAAGGATATGAAAAGGTGGGTTGATACTGCCGTGAAGCTGATAAATTATTCTGCGGTAGTGTCTTTGACAGTGGGGGCAGGAATTTCAGGAGTAATCAGACAGATACTGAATCCTTCTAAAGAACGGAATATTAATTTTAATTTAACTGGAAGCCCGGGAACAGGAAAGACAACAGCAACAGATTTTGTTTTGAGTATATTTGGTAAACCGGAAGAATTACAGGGGAGATTTTTTGATACAGACAACGCCATGGAAATAGTAAGACTGCAAAGGGCGGTAATCCCGTATGTTATTGATGACCGTATGTTAAAACACCGTGGTAAAACAGAAACAGTAAAAGGAAATGAATTACTGATTGCTATTTTCAGGGAATATGACGGTACTGTAAAAGAACGGTTAGGAAAGCAATATAAAGAAACTTCCGGCCAGAAAACTTATTCACCTGTCATATCAAGCAGTGTTGAACCCATGTTGGATGCTTTGTTCTCTGAAGGAATTGATGATTATGGTCAATATAGAAGGTTTATTGAGATAGAAATCCAAAAAAAAGATTTGTTTATGGATTCCACTCATGCGGAAGAAGTCCATGACGTGTCAACTACATGTTATGGGTATGGGATACGTCTGTTCATAAATCACATATTCGATAATGATCTGCAATATGATACTAATATAAAGAAAACGTTTGATATCGTTAATAAGGCCATAAAAGATGAGATAAAGGATCAGGAAGAAAAAGAGCATTTGACAGGGCTACAGTCTTCTTCACAAAGATTTGCTCTTATTGTGCTTTCGTATATGCTTTTCAGAAATACCCTTGTCCGGGTATATGCAAGTGAGGAAGCGAAAAAACTGAATTGGAAACAGGCTGAAGAAAAAGCTGAAAAAATGATTGTTGACAGGACGATTGATGTTATGGAGCTTTTAATTAACAATCTGGTTGAAAAAACCAAACTGGTTAAAGAACGTATTAATGCCGCAAAGAATATCCTGAAAATGGTTAATGAACATAAAGATTTGTTCTATGTGGGAAGCAAGCAATGGGACGGAAAAGGTCAATATCTTGGACAACTTACTTTAACAGATAATGAGGTCATTATAGATATTAAGAAAAATTCCAATATTGGATGGATACTGGTATCTCCTTTAGAATTGCAGGAAGCAGATTTGAAAGATTATATAGATACTCTTATAACAAAAAATTACAGTTCAAATGATAAGGTACTTCACGACAAACTTGTAAACCTAGTGGGAAAGCCAAAGACAACGAAGTTTAAAACTTTTATAAGTAAGTATAAGGATGAAGTCACATATGAGGATTATAAAACAGCAAGTGCCAGGTTCGACAGACTTATTGTTTCCACAAAAAAATATTCAGCAAAGAACAAAGCGGAATCAGCAAATGAAAATAATAACGATACTAAAAAGGAACTGACAGAAACGGGACAGAGCAGTAATCAGGAGGATGCAAAAGAATGAATCTGTTTGAGTATGAAATGTCCTCTGAACTGGAAAAAACACAATGGATGAACAGTTTTAAAATTACATCAGGGTTGCGGTATTTCGGAGGAAAATCGACAATAGGTAAATATCTGGTAAACCGTATTTTGAATATGGCTGTTAAGATGAAACAGGATGGACAAAGAGCTGATATTTTTGTAGATATGTTTGCGGGCGGCGGCAAGATTGCGCTGTCAATGCCAGAGGGTTTCTTCGACGCTATTGTAATGAATGACTTAAATTATGGCATTTGCAGTTTTTTTGAATGCTGTAAGGAAAAACCGGAAGCACTTATCAGGATGATAGAAGAACTGGGAGCAGTCATGTCAAAGGAGGTTTTTCTTTTCTGCGCTTATAACAGGAACAATGACAGAGATACAAATAGAAAAGTAGAAGCAGACAGGCTGATAGAGGAATACAATTTAATACAAAAAGAAAATAACATTGATGAGTTGAAAAAAGAAGCCAAGGAATTGATAAAGTGCAAAGGGATTACAGATGAAGAAATAAAAATTTTGCAGTTTGACGGATTAACCAAGGAAGAAAAGCTATCAATTAAAAACATTAATTTAAACGAGAAAGAAAAGACAACAATTATTCATGCCCAGAAAGTGAAGGATGCAGAACATATTTTAAAGGTTTATAATTTATTAAATGATAACAAAGTAGAACCCTTAGTATCAGCGGCTATGACGTATTGGGTAACACAGACTTCTTTTAATGGGGTAACAGACCCCAAAAAGGTAAGTTATCGGTTAGGCATGAGGGATAATAAGTCAGGACTGCCTACAAGGGGGAACGAAAAAGAAGATATTGAAAAGGTCATAATCCATGCAAGAAAACATATTAAGCTGGTGCATGATAAGATGCACAGGCTTAATATTATTGTTGAACATCTGGATTACAGGGAGTTAATTAAAAAGTATAACGGAATGCCTTATAAAACAGTTTATAATGAGGAAGGGCAGGACGAGAACTATAAGAGATATAATAAGTTGTGGTACGGAGACAGCCCTTATCATCCTGCAACATTGAACGGTGCAGAAGCTGCGCCTTATGAGGATACATTCAGCCTGGACATGGCAAGGGAAATGATTAACATTTTGCATGGAGATAATAAAGACATATATGGAGAGATTGAGTATTTTATAAAATCGGATTACAGTCCCAAATATACCTGCAAACAGTTTGGATGGCAAGTGCAGGAAGCAGAAAGGAAACTGGCAGAAGAAGAAAAGAAGGGCAAAAGGAAAGAGAGAATAACATCCTATAAGAACTATATCGCAAGAATGAAAAGGCAGTTAGCATTTTCAGAAGCTTGTTATAAAGATTTTGATAAACTGGAAGATAACCTTGCATGGGAAGGGCATGAAGCAAATACAACCAATCCTGAATTTTATGTTATGGATTTAGGGGAGTTTGACAAGGGCGCAGTAAATGCAGAGGACGGAAGCAAGCTTAAGGGAAAAGAGTTTATCTGGTGCAGGGGAAATTACATACCAGAATAGAGAGAGGGCTTCACATTTGTGAAGCCTTTCTTCCATAATATAAGTATGAATTTCGTGTGAAAAGCCTTGCAAGATGATGCAGACATGATATTATTGAGGAAATCATATTGTCAGTGACATGGAAATTCAGGAATGAGATATGAAAAATAGGTCTGGAAATAGCCGGGAAGAAGCGTTATTATTAGGACATAGGGGAGAACTACCAGAAAACTACCAAAATTTGTGGAAGGTAGTAAAATAAAGGGTTTTAGTTGGAATAAATGGAGAGAATAAGATTAAAATCGGAAAGAATAGGATTAAACGGAAAGAATAATATGGTAAGAATGGGTTACAAATTTGAGGTGGAGTAGATAGATATTAATTGAATTCCGGAATTTATAAGCAGAGGACTTGACCTTGTAATGAGGGCAAGCCCTCCTTTTTTTTTCGGACTGACAGAATGCATCTGCCTGCAAAGTTATACATGAAGTATGGATTTTAACTGTTAGAGAACCGATACAGTCGTTTTATCACATTTGACAAGCTTAAAGAATATAGTGTAGTAAGGTGAAAAAACGTAAAGCTGTATGTTTTAAATCACTTAATAATTATAGTGGAGGTTATTCCTTGAATATGTACAAAGGTAACTATTGTAATATAAGTAATGGTCAAAATAAAGACGATTACAAACACAATGATAATCGCGAACACAAAGATGCTTGCGAACACAAAAATACTTGCGGACACAAAGATACTTGCGAGGATAAGAAGTGCAATGAGTGCTGTGAAGAGAAAAAATGTTTACTGAGGCCAAACCATACTTTTCTGAAATGTAGCGTTCCTATTACAACAAATATTCCTATGGACACAGCTTCAGGTACCAGTTTCAACTTGACAAATCTGAACATTGACACAAGCAAATTCCGCAATCCATGCATTAAATTTGAATTTGCAGGTAATGTTTTGACTGCATCCGGTACTCTTGTACTAAATTTCCAAATTATTAAACAGTGTAGGTATCAGCCGGTTTCTTTCCCGATCGGACCAGTATGGACATTTTCCAGACTGGGGTCGTCTGTCGGTGAAAATGATTCGTTCACTTTCCAGGTATGTGATTGTGATATCTGTGATAATGAGTGTTGTAACTATAGTGTTGTAGTAACTATTGAGAGTCTCCAAACTCAGGATGGTATCGTCATCAATAACGCTACCTTGTCTGCACTTGTTGTTGAAAATGATAATTGCTGATAACAAACAGGTAATGTAAAAGTGTAAACAAATGGCACTGAGATGCGATTCTATGTGCCGTTTGTCTGCACTCTGTGCGATACTTCAGTTTAGGGTATCCTGATTATGAATTCGCTTTTGCAGCCCATCTCATTTCAGCAGGTGGTGCACGGCTGTTTATGCTGCATTCCTTAGAACATGAACGGAAGAGGTTAATGGAACCTCTGCTGTGAAATAAAAGAAATAAAATATGACAGGGTAAAAATAAATGAATTTATTGTGAAATGGATTGAAGAACGGGCATACAGATGATAATATTACATAGTATTATAATATTCTTTTACCGGAAGAAAAATAGCTTTCTATTCTTGAATAAAGCGTTATGCATGAAACAAAAAGAAAACCACCCAAATTGGTGGAAACGCGTAAAATATAGAGTTTCAGGCGGAGCAAATGGAAAATAAGATTGAAATTGGAGAGAATAGGATTAAATAGAAGGAACAATATAGTAAGAATGGGTTACAAATTTGAGGTTGATGAGACATGAGATACTCCATACGAAAACAGTTTGCCTGTATATTTATCGGTTTAATGGCCGGCACAATTTTATTGTGCTGGTTTATTAATAATACCTTCCTGGAGAAATACTATTTCCATAATAAACAGACAGTGGTTATGGATGCGTATAAGCAAATGAATGCAGCTGCGCAGAAGGGCAGTATCAGCTCGGATGATTTTGACATTCATCTTCAGCAGCTCAGTGCCAGGTATAATATTTCCATCCTTGTACTGGATGAGGATTCCGAAACCATACGGGTCAGCGGCGGAGATCCTTCCATGCTGAAAATAGAACTGTGGAATCATGTCCTTTTCGACAGTCTGGACGGAGGAAATTCCGGGTTTAAGAATAAGCCTGATAATTACCAGGGAGCAAAATATGGGGAAAATACAATTACGAGTGAAACTCTGGTGAGGAATGAAAGTCCTTTTTATATTGTACAGCTGGTAACAAGCAATCGGATCAGCATGGAATATCTGGATATGTGGGGTTTTTTGGACAACGGAAACCTTTTCTTTATCAGAACAGCTTTGGAAGGCATCCGGGACAGCGTGGATATCGCCAACCGGTTTCTTGCATATGTCGGGATTGCGGCTACCATTGCCAGCGGAATTATAATCTGGATTATTACCAAAAAGGTAACAGATCCGATTCTGGAACTTGCCCGCATCTCTGAACGGATGACACATCTGGATTTTGATGCCAGATATCAGGGGAAGAGCTTTAATGAAACGGCGATCCTGGGAAACCACATCAACCAGCTTGCGGATACGCTGGAAGCTACGATATCGGAATTAAAAACTGTCAATAACGAACTGCAGAAGGATATAGAAAAGAAAAATGAAGTGGACGAGATGCGGAAGGAATTCCTTTCCAATGTGTCCCATGAACTGAAAACGCCCATCGCTCTGATTCAGGGATATGCGGAGGGGCTGAAGGAAGGGATAAATGATGACGATGAAGAAAGCAGAAATTTTTACTGCGACGTTATAATTGATGAATCCGGAAAAATGAATAATATGGTAAAGAAGCTTCTTACCCTGAACCAGCTTGAGTTTGGAAATGATGTGGTATCGATGGAACGTTTTGATATAGTTACCCTCATTAAGAATTATCTGCAGTCAGCGGAGATTCTGATAAAACAGAATGAAGCTGTGATACGGTTTGAAAGGGAAGAACCGGTTTATGTCTGGGGAGATGAATTTAAAACGGAAGAAGTCTTTATGAACTATTTCAGCAATGCGTTAAACCACCTGGGCGGAGAGCGGGTGGTGGATATCAAATTGACCCTGGAGGGAAAAAAGGTAAGAATTTCTGTTTTTAATTCAGGTGTTCCCATTCCGGAAGAGTCACTTCCCCACCTGTGGGAAAAATTCTATAAGGTGGATAAAGCGAGGACGCGTGAATATGGAGGCAGCGGGGTAGGGCTTTCTATTGTTAAAGCAATTATGGAGTCCATGAACCAGAGATACGGAGTAGTGAATTACGAGAATGGTGTGGAATTCTGGTTTGAAATGGAACAGGTAAAGGAAGATTGAACTGTGGTAAAATAAAAACAGATAACTGAGAAACCGCCTTATGTAAAGGCGGTTTCGTGTATCAGGAAGGAACTGTTAAAATAATTTGAAAAAAATGTAAAATTATGATTGACAAAGTCGAATCAGAATGATAGAATCGTTTTTGTTGCCGGTTGAACCGGTAACATACAAGAAATAAAAAGTTGAAAAAAGTGCTTGACTGGCGAAACAACATGTGATAAGATATCAACT
>URMK01000016.1 GCA_900548905.1 uncultured Lachnospiraceae bacterium
GCCGCCCCGGGGAAATGCAGGGGAGGGGGATGCGCAGGACACAAAGGGCCGTCTGAACTGTTACCCGTCACGCCATGTCATCCCGGAGTACATCAATGATATTTTCTTTTCTGATTTTGTCCACCGCATACAGCATGGTAATAAATACGATGAAGAATACGCCCAGCACACTGACCGCCATGCTGCTCCACGGGAAAACAAAGGAAACTTCCCCGCCGCCTTCCTGCATCCCCTTATAAATCAGGCAGGAAATGATTCCTGAAAGGGGCAGCCCCCAGGCAAATGTCCGCACGCCGTAAAGAATACATTCAAAACGCATCATCTTATTAAAATCCCGGTCGGACATTCCCACCGAACGGAGCATGGCAAGCTCCCGTCTGCGCAGCTTGATATTGGTGGAAATTGTGTTAAATACATTCGCAACCGCAATCAGCGATATCATTGCGATAAACACCGCAGAGAACAGGTTGACTATAAACAGCATATTACGGTTTTGTTCCAATATTCCGTAAACATTATACAGATTATAATCCGCAGTGATACCGGCGCTCTCGATTATTTCCTGCATCCGGGCCACGGAACCGCCTGCATTTTCCGATTCGAAGGTCATGCCCAGCTTTGTCGGTATGACCGTGGCATCCAAAACGTCAAACTGCGGCTTCACCCCATAAGGAGCGATTACCAGAAGCTCATATCCCGGCCACTCCCCCGGATCTGTGGGCAGCAGATCCGGATAGTCCTTTACAAAAGAGGTCCGGATTGTTTTCGTCTGCATGCCGTCTTTGGATCGGATCGTGAATTCCATAGGTTCTTCCTGTGTATACCAGTATCCGGGCAATATTCCGGCAATAATCATATTATCCTCCTGCCCGGTATACTCCGCGGCGGACAGACCGATGCCTGCAAGCAGGTCCTGATACACTTTATCCTCCACAAACTGAATATCCAGCTTCACTTCCATCGTTCCGCTTTCTCCGTCATATCCTGCCGGGCCGCCGAATTCCTCCAGAAAATGATCGGATAAATCATTTACATCAAGCCGGCAGGAATACGTGGAAAGCGCCTGACAGGAGCTTTTCGTGACAGAGACAGCCGTTTTCATTTCCTCATAAAGCCGGAAAAACTCGCTTTCCTCCATATCTCTCGTATAGAAGCAGATATCATAATCCTCAATCACCTCCGCCGAGCTTTCCGCGATCTGGTTCAGATACGTCCCAAAGGAGCCTGCCGCCACAAACAGCACCACACTTAACGTAAGCGACAGGACAATACTGCGGTAGCGCCGCTTGTTCCGCTTGAAATTTTTTAACGCAAGCATTTCTTCCAGGCCGTAAAAATGTCTCGCAAACCGGGAAGCCTTTACCTCTTTCGCTTCCACCCTGACCTCGTTCGTCTGACGGATACATTCCATCACAGGCATACCGGCGGCCTTTTTTGCCGGGAGATACGCCGAAATCAGAATGGTGATCATACTGATAACCACCGCAGCCGCAATCGCCGGCGCAGATACCACCAAAGTAAGCGAAACATTGTCATACATGATATTGGCAAAATTCTTTGCCACAAGGGAGAGCACAAGCCGGATACTCGGTAACCCGATCAGAATCCCCAGCGGAATGCCGATGATACCGATGCAGAACCCTTCAAAAAGTACGGAATTGCGCAGCTGCTTTTCCGTAGCCCCCACCGACATGAGTATACCGAACTGATGTGTCCGTTCATTTAATGAAATATGGAACGAATTATAAATCAGGAACACCGATCCCAGCATGACAAGGGCTATCAAAATACCGCCTATGGTGTACAAAAGCACCATGAGCAGCTTTTCGCCCGACAGCCCCATAAAACGCAGCACATCATCGTTCAGGACATATCCCCCGCCGCCCGTCAGGCCGGATGCATAGGAATGGACCTGATACGGATTCTTCAGGGTGATAAATACGGTAAGGCTGTCCGGGTCTGCCTCCTCCGCTGCAGTGATCAGGGTATATCCCGGCGCCATATATTCCTCGACAGCCGGCCGCTGGCAGATCCCCACAACCGTATATTCTTTTTCTGCCAGGGGCACAAGCGTTTCTTCCCCGGAACGATACGGATCATGCTGGCTGAGCTTGATCTCCCCGCTCATACGGTTTCCCACCGCGAGCGTAAGCACATCGCCCACGGATATCTTCACGCCCCCGTTGGCCGCAATATGCGCCGGTATCACCACCTCGCTGCCGGTTTCCGGCAGCCTTCCGGAAAGCATTTTCAGGGGCAGCTCCTCCAAGGCCTCCCTGTCCCATCCGGTCACAAACAAATAGGGCTTGTCGGGATTCTGTCCGCCTTCCAGCGACGCATACCCGATGTTACGCAGCGCCGCCGCACGTTCCACCCGGCTGTCCGCCTCCTGTTTTGACACGAACGAAGAATCCGCAGCGGGAACCTGGACATGCCATCCGCCATATTTGGCAATTGCCCCCTTTATCATATAATTCTGCAATGACACCGCAAAGGTTGCGACCGCCGTTACCAGAGCCGCCGACAGCGCCACGCCGATAATGGTTACAAACGTTTGTGTTCGGTTTTTCCGCAGTCCCTGCAGTGCAACTTTATTAAAAATATTCATTATCGCGCCACCTGCCTCTCATCCTTTATCACGTTCCCGTCTGCAATCGTAATAATACGGTCTGCCTGCAATGCTATTTTCTCATCATGCGTGACCATAAGCAAAGTCTGGTTATATTTTTTGTGGCTTTCCTTTAACAGCCGGATGATTTCTTCCCCGTTCCGGCTGTCCAGACTTCCGGTGGGTTCATCTGCCAGGCAGACCTGCGGCGCATTCATCAAAGCCCGCCCGATCGCCACACGCTGCTGCTGCCCTCCGGATAGCTGATTCGGCAGATGCGTCCTTCTCTCCTGCAGGCCCAGCAGATCCAGCAGTTCATTCAGCCTTTCCTTATCCACCTTCCGTTTATCCATCAGAATCGGCAGCGTGATATTCTCCACCACATTTAAAGTCGGGATCAGATTATGAAACTGATAAATCAGCCCCACCTTCCGTCTCCGGAAAACCGCAAGCGCTTCATGATTTCCTGCATACACATCTTCCCCGTCCAGGAAAACCTTTCCTCCCGAAGGCACATCCACCCCTGCAATCACATGCAGCAATGTAGATTTCCCCGATCCCGAGGATCCGATAATCGCCGTAAAATCCCCCTTGTCAATCGTAAGGGAAACATGATTAAGCGCTTTAACCTGATTCTCTCCCTTACCATATACCTTGGACAAATTAACAACCTTTAAAAATTCCATTATATGAGCCTCCTATCGTTCTTTTCGTTATCTCATATAATAGAACCGCATCCTTACATCTGCGTGACTTTTGGGTGAGAGATCCGTCACATTCCCCCTCTCTGTTTAAAAAAAGGAAAGCATCTGCGCTTTCCCCTTTTTCCTATCTCAGTGCAAATCCCTCACTGTCAAACATTTCCTTCATATTACACAGACAAAACGGATGCCCCTCCGGATCAAACATCACTCTCCACCCGTCCGAAAACTGCTTCTCCGCGATCACCGCTCCGCAGGCAAGCGCATGCGCCACCGCTTGTTCCAGATCATTCACCGCAAAGTCCAGATGGGCCATCTGCTGCTGCGCTCCGGGTTCTTCCGGCCACACGGGAGGCACATATGCAGGATTGCGCTGAAACAGGATGCCCGGATACGCCCCCTGCGCCGCTCCCGGTACCCCTACACATGCCCAGTCCTCATCATGGAACGGAATTTCCCACTTGAGCAGTTTCGCATAGAATTGCGCCAATTCGTATGGCTCCCTGCAGTCTGCCGTGAATGTGTACATTTTGATTTTTAGTTCCTTTTCTGCCATAATACCGCCTCCCGCTGATTCTCCCAGCCCATTCCTGTTATTTATTCCCGCAGACTATTTGGCTGTGGATCTGCCAAACAAGCCTTTTTTATACTGTACCATACAAAAGAAAAAAATACTATCATACTGTCTGAAACAGAAAAACGAGTACTATCAAGAGAAGAAGGATACCCAGCAGAGGCAGCAGCATTCCCGGGCGGAATGCTTTTGCCCCGCCCTGTTCCTTTTCAGGTTCCAACAGCATCCCCCAGGGGCTGTAGGGGCTTATGGGCCATTGCAGATAAGGTATATTTTCCCCGCCGATAGACCCAAGGAACTGGTTCCAGTCCCTTTCCAGCTCGTTTTTCCCTTTTTCCCAATCCTGGCCGGCATCCTCCGCACCCGTCAGGGCAGAAAAGAAACCGGCGGACTGCCTGGCCTTTTTACCGGTATAGTTTTCCCTGTTTTCTGCGGTGCCATAAAATTCACCCGCCGCATATTTCAGCCCCTCCTCCAGTGTCCTGCCCGGCTCCTGTTCCTTCATAAACAACTGGATGACATGATAATAAACCCGGCGGACTCCTGACATGTCCGTTTTCCTTCCGTCATTTCCCCCGTCCGGTCCCTGCCGGTCAAAGCGCTGGTTCATATAAACGTCAATGAGCCGCTGGAAGGCCTGCCGGATGTCCCGTGCCATATCCTGCCCCACTCCGGCATGTTCCGAATAAACCTGGGCCTTTACCATACTCTCCGCCAGCAAAAAGCCGGCCAGCGCTTCATTGCCCCGCAGAGCCGGCAGCCTTTGGAACAAATCCCCTTTCCCTGTAAAATACGTGAGAAACCGTTCCGTCCGTTCCAAATCGGTTGCCGTATAATGCTTATTTTTCAGCTGGCGGACATCGGCCTGGGAATACAGCCGGATACAGGTCTGCTCTCTTTTGCGGATATGCTCCCGGTAACCCGTTTCCGCCCGGATCCCCATTCCTTCCCCTTTCCGGTAAAGAACACCTTCCGGAAATTCCTCCCGCTTTTGCGGGCCTTCCTGATAAATATTCCTCTCCCCGTTCCCCCGCTCTTTAGAAATAAGCACCGCATTATCACTGATCTGCTTTAACAGCTGGAAGCGGAGGATATCGGCCGCCCCTTTCTCCCCGCAGCGGGACAGGAACGCTATAAGGGCGGGATATCTGGCGGCGGAAACCTTTCCAACCGCTTCCAGTAAGAAGGAATTCAGCTGCTTTGCATACGAAGCCTGTTCCTTCCCTGAAAGCCCCTCGAAAAGTCCCTCCAGAAGTTGGTTGTAAGCTTCTTTCAGATAGGCAAGCTCCTGAGATAACCCAAGAAAAGGACGGGCCTGCCAGCCCTCCAGCATCTCCCATGCTTCCCGGAGACGTTCCTCCGCCAGAACACCCGCCCCCTCTTCCGTCTCTCTTTGGCTTTCCGTCCCCTTCTGGCTGCGCAACGCATCCCGGGAAAGCGCCGCTTCATCGGCACGTATCCCGTCCGTTTGCGTCTCTGCCCGGGGAGGCTGCGTTTTCGGAACCGGAGTTCCCGATCCGCCCATTTTTTCAAGCGCTTCATCCACCGCTTCTCCTGACGCTTTGATAAAATTTTTACCGATAGCCAAAGCCGCCTCTTTTTCCAAATCCGCAAGCTTCTCATTTCCGGAACCGGTAAGCCCGGTTTTCCGCTCCGTTTTCTCCGGATAATTTACAGGGAATATCTCCATAACGCCTCCCGATTTCCTTTACCTCTTTTATCGGCAGGTTTTTCCCGAAAATAACCGCTGTGCACCAATTCCGTCCTGCGTCTTCCTTAGAGGCCGTCCGGAGGAAGGGGTCCTTTTACCAGGATTTCAGCTTTTTCATACGGAAGAAATAGCTGGTGACCAGAATCACATCGGCCCCTACCCAGGCCAGTATCTCCGCATAAAAAATACCTTCCTCTCCCATCAGCAGGGGAAGCAGGATCGCGGCTCCGGTGCGCATTGCAAATTCCGCGATTCCGGAAACCATGGGAAGCAGGGTGTCTCCCATCCCCTGAAGGGCGGATCGGGTCACATGCAGCACATAAAGTATAGGAAGGAATACACTCATGATTGCCAGATAATGATAGGCAATTCCCAGAGTGGCCGTCACATCCTCCGGGGAACCGGATATAAAACAGCCCAGAATGGCTTTACCGAAAAGAAGCATCCCCCCTGCAATGACGGCGGAGGTCACCATAGCTACAAGCAGAGCGGAACGCATACCCTTGCTGATCCGGCCGACTTTCTTTGCTCCCAGGTTCTGCCCCACATAGGTCACCATGGCATAGCCATAGGAGGTGGCTGCCACCTCCAGTATTCCGTACAGCTTATTGGTGGCCGTAAAGCCTGCGATGAAGAGAACGCCGAAGCCGTTCACCACAAACTGAACGATCATGCCGCCCACCGCGATAATGGCATTCTGGAAAGCCATGGGGAGACCAAGCTTCATCAGATAGATACACAGGGACCGTTCCATCCGGAAATCCTCTTTGGTAAAAGCAAGCACCTCAACCCGCAGGATAGCGAACAGGCAGAAAACACCGGAACAGATCTGCGCGATGACCGTAGCCCCTGCCGCTCCCTGGATCCCCCAGTGAAAAACAAGGACAAACACCAGATCCAGAACCACATTAATAACTGCCGCAACTATCATCGCATACAAAGGCGTTTTGCCGTCTCCCAGGGCGCGGAGGATAGAAGCCAGGATATTATAAGCCATTACCACCGGAATTCCCAGGAACATGATCCGCAGATAAGCCAGCGAATCCTCTATAATAGAATCCGGTGTCTGCAGCAGCTCCAGCACCGGCCTTGCAAGAAGCTGGCTGAACACCAGAAGAAACACCGAAGTCCCAAGTGCTAAAAGGAGGGAATTCGCCACAGTTTTACGCAGCCGTTTATAATCCCCTGCTCCGAATTCATGGGACATTTTTATGGAAAAGCCCTGGGTAAAGCCCTGGATGGTACCCAGAATCATCCAGTTCAGCCAGTCGGCAGCCCCCAGTGCCGCAAGCGCCCCGACGCCCAGTGCCTGTCCCACAACCATCGTATCCACAACGGTATAGAACTGCTGAAATACATTTCCGATCATCAGCGGCAAAGAAAAAGCCAGGATAAGTTTTAACGGTTTTCCCTCCGTCATGTTCTGAATACGTGCTGCCATTCGTTACTCCAACCTTTCTGTCTGTTTCGAAATGTTCATTAATAACCTTACTGTTCACTCCGTGACCAGTAACATGCAAAAGGAAACCTGCACCGCCTTTACAAAGGCCGCATGCAAGTTTATAATCACACTATAGCAGAAAATACAGAAAAACAAAAGAGGCGGATTTATGGCTCAGGAAAATACGGTAAATGATTTTTCCAAGGGGAGTGTGGTTAAAAATATACTAACCCTGGCGCTTCCCATGACATTAGCCCAGCTGATCAATATCCTTTATAATATCGTAGACCGGATGTATATCGGACGTATTCCGGAGCATGCCACGCTGTCGCTCACCGGCCTTGGCCTGTCCATGCCTATTATTACCGTGATCATTGCCTTTGCCAACCTGTTCGGCGTGGGGGGTGCCCCGCTGTGTTCCATAGCCAGGGGGAAAGGGGATATCAAAGGGGCTGAAAGTATCGTTGGCAATGCTTTTACGATGCTTTTGGTCACCGGAGTCCTGCTGACCGCGGCGGGACTATTCTTCAGGAAACCCCTGCTGTATGCTTTCGGGGCGAGTGAAGCCACTTTTCCTTATGCCGACAGTTATCTTTCCATTTATCTGCTGGGAAGCACCTTTGTGACCGTCAGCCTGGGAATGAACAGTTATATTAATGCCCAGGGTTTTGCACGGATGGGTATGGTTACGACGCTCATAGGGGCGGTTCTCAATATCCTTTTGGATCCTCTTTTTATCTTTACTCTGGATATGGGAATCCGGGGTGCGGCCATTGCCACGGTGATATCCCAGCTGGCCTCCGCCCTATGGACGTTGCATTTCCTCACAAGTCCCAAGGCCATCCTTCGCATCCGCCTTTCCTGCATGCGGCCCTGCCTGAAAACTATCCGGGATATCACGGCACTGGGGCTTTCCAATTTTATGATGGCAATTACCAACAGTATTGTCCAGGTGGTCTGCAACGCCACCCTTTCTATATATGGCGGGGATTTATATGTAGGGGTTATGACAGTGATTAACTCCATCCGCGAAATCGTTTCCATGCCGGTTTCCGGTGTGACCAACGGTTCCCAGCCGGTTATCAGCTTTAATTACGGCGCTGAAAAATATGACCGGATTAAGACCGCCATCCGTTTTATGGCGGTCAGCTGTATTGCCTATACCACCGCTGTCTGGGGAATCCTGCATTTATTTCCCGTTTTCTTCATCCATATCTTTAACACGCAGGCCGATCTGGTGGAAGCGGCGATCCCTTCCATGCAGATTTATTATTTCGGTTTTTTCATGATGTCTCTTCAGTTTTCCGGGCAGACGGTCTTCCAGGCTTTGGGAAAAGCAAAATATGCCATCTTTTTTTCCATTCTCCGGAAAGTCGTCATCGTGGCCCCTCTCACCATCCTTCTGCCCAGATGGATCTCGCCTTCCGTGAACGGTGTCTTTCTTGCGGAGCCTGTCTCCAATTTTATCGGAGGCACCGCCTGCTTTGTTACCATGCTGGTTGTTGTGGGCAGGGAATTAAAGGCCGCGCAGAAAATGCAGATCGATACGGCTGAGAATACGGGCAGAGGATAAGGCCGGCAGTACCCTCGTGACAGCGTTTGGCCCCTTTTCTCGCGGTCTGCCCAGTAGATGTGCAGAACTGTTACAAAAATTGTCACAAAAATTTATATTTTTTCCCAAACCCCTATTGACATTTATTACTGTATCGGGTAGAATATAGAACGTTGCCGGAGTTAATCCGTAACATAATGTGCGCGTAGCTCAGCTGGATAGAGCGTCTGACTACGGATCAGAAGGTCGGGAGTTCGAATCTTCTCGCGCACGCTGACAGAGAATGCTGCAGAATGATTATTTATCATTTTGCAGTATTTTTTTACCTCCGGAAGCCGTCGGGCAATTCGGAGGTTTTTTATATCCGTTCAGACAGGTTCGCGCATTCACTGCACAGACCATAAAAAGCGTGGCGGCACCTTTTTTAAAGCGGACAGCGCGCGGAGCGCGTCATCCGCTTTTTTTCTTAATACAAACCGTTGCTGTATACATTGGAAGCATTGGAAACCGCCATCAGGAGATCCACCGCTTCTACCGGATCCGCTGCATGGAAACGGCTGGTAATGGGATCCATCATTTCCACTCCCGGAATGGAGGCGGCTGCAAGGGCAAAACCGGGGAATTTGTAAGTAATTTCCACATCCACTTCCTCCAGCTTTACCGGCGGTATCTCCCGGCAGCATTTCACCATTCTTTCCGTCGTTTCTTTGATGCTGCAGGTGACAGTCTCGGGGTGCAGACAATTGGCGCAGCTCCGGTTTATCGCATTCTTTGTAGTAACATAGCCGATAGCCGGATTCCATTCCTTCACCTCTTCCTGCAGGCAGTCATCACCGGATACCAGGATGACAGGCACCCCATAGGCCCCAGCCAAAGCGGCATTTATGGCAAATTCGCCGGCCGGCTTTCCGTTATAGCTGACATTGAAAAAAACGCCGCCGCTTATTGTGTGTGCCAGCACACCGCCCGTCCCGCTGCGGCTGTGGTAGCCCACAAACACCGCGGCATCGAAACTGCCGTCCAGTCCGCACATCATCATCTGGGGTTTGGGATAGCCGGAAATCAGCCGGGCAGCCGGATGGATATCCTCAATACACAGGTTGCGCATCGTACCGTGGGCATCATTTACCACGATTTCATCCGCGCCGGCCAGCAGGGCTCCCTCAATGGCCGCATTCACATCACCGGCCATAAGCTTCCTCCCCCTTTCGTACTCTTCCCTTCCAGGGGAAAGGAAGTTTTTATGGGTGATACCGGTTATTCCTTCCATATCCGCAGAAATATAAATCTTCATAGCACATATCCCGCCTTCCTTTTTTTATGACGCCGGATTACTCTTTCCCGTAGATCCGGTGCTGTGTTTCTTTACCATCCTTCCAGGAGATATCCACGCATTTTCTTCCCTTGATGCACAGCCCCTTCACATAGCCTTCCTGAAACTGCCGGGGAAGCGCCGGCAGCAGCGTCACACTGCCGCCCCTGTCCTGTACCAGCATATTGGCAATCCCTGCGGTGCCGCCGAAGTTGCCGTCTATCTGGAACGGCGGATGGGCATCCCACAGGTTGGGATAGGTGGAACGGGTGAGCAGGGTACGCAGGTATTCATAGGCTTTCTCTCCATCCCGGAGCACGGCAAACAGATTAATGATCCAGGCACAGCTCCATCCGGTATGGCCGCCGCCGTTTTCCAGCCGGTGCATAAGGGATACCCGGCAGGCTTCCGTAAGCTTTTCATCCCCGGCGAACAGCTCCGAAGGGAATAAACCGTATAAGTGGGATGCATGGCGGTGCCCGGGCTCCGGCTCTTCGTATTCCTCATGCCATTCCAGAAGCTGTCCGAAGCTTCCTGTACGGAAAGGGGCAAGGCGGGGCAGCTTCTCCCGGATTTCGTGGTAAAGCGCATCCTGGGTGCCGAGGATTTCACATACTTTACAGTAATGGGTAAACACCTCTTTTACGATTGCCATATCCATGGAGGACGCGTAGGTAACGCTGGTGGTCTGCCCGTCCGGAAGCCGGAACTGGTTTTCCGGAGAGGTGGAAGGACAGGTCACCCATTCCCCCCGGTATTCCACCAGCCAGTCATTGAGAAAGAGTGCGGATTCCCGGATGACAGGGGCTGCCGTATCTTTAAGATAATCCTCATCCCCGCTGTATTCATAGGCCCGGAAGATTTCCTGGGTCAGCCAGGCCCCGCCCATAGGCCAGAAAGCCCAGTTTACACAGCCGTCTCCTCCCGCCGTTTCTCCGGGGAGCAGGCCCACAGGGCTGGTGTTCCCCCAGTAATCCACATTATGGTGGGCCACGCTTCCCCTGCAATGATAATTGACCGCAGCTGTTTTCTTTCCTTCCCCGCACACCTTTTCCACAAAACGGATATACGGCTCCAGACATTCCTCCAGGTTACAGCTCAGGGCATGCCAATAATTCATCTGGGTATTGATATTAATAGTCCAGTTGCTGCTCCAGGGCGCACGCAGCTCCCAGCTCCAGATTCCCTGCAGATTGGCAGGCAGGCTCCCTTTCCGGGAGGACGCGATGAGCAGGTATCTCCCATATTGGAAAAACAGGGCGTAAAGTCCGTTATCCGTTTCCCCCTTCTTCAACCGCTCCAGACGTTCGTCCGTGGGAAGCGCTTTCTGCTCTCCCAGATACAGCTCCACTTTATCATACAGCTTACGGTAATCCCGGATATGCTCTTCCTTCAGGGCTTCATAATCTGCATTTTTCCCTGCGGTCTCCCGCTTCATAGCAGAAAGCATCAGCACGCAGCGGGAGGCTTCCGCGATATGGAGTTTGTCTCCCTCTTCCGTGATCCGGCCGTCGCAGTCCAGCACACGGACCGCCGCCTCCACCTGCATTCCCCGTGTTCCCTGGATGACGGAATTTTCCCGCAGGGGGACATAAGAGGGATCCACATGCTCCGGGCACCGTCCCGTAATCTGCAGCGCCCGGTTTTCCGCCTTCACCGAAACGTTCAGCAGGGATTCAAAGGATGCGGTAAAGCCCAGGATTGGTTTGTCCGCCGTAAGCCGGACAAAAATAGCCTTTGCCGGATAGCTGGCAAAATATTCCCGTTCATATTTCACTCCGCCGCAGGTATAGGAAACCCGGGCCACCGCACGTTCCAGATCCAGCTCCCGTCTGTATGCTTCCGCGGTTTCCCCACCGCCGCCTTCCCCGGCAAACTGCAGCAGCAGATTCCCCAGGGGCAGATAGGATTCGTTGTATTCTCCAAGCATATTATTTTGTATCAACCGCTCCGCTTCCTTGTTTTTCCCGGAAAAAACAAGCCTGCGCACTTCCTCCAGGCAGGCCGCGGCCTTTTCGTTATTCTTATCCTGATAATAGCCCGACCACAGGCTCTCCTCATTCAGGCCCAGGACTTCCTCCCCGACGCCTCCCATAATCATGGCCCCGAAGCTGCCGTTTCCGATAGGCAGGCTCTCTTCCTGGCACCGGGCGCTTTTTTGATACCAAAGCAGCATATCCTTCATTTTTTTCCTCTCTTTCCTTAGGAACTGTCGCGGCAGTTCCCTAACCGCTGTTGCTGTTCAGACACGCAGAATTTCCATCAGTTCTTCTCTGGTAAAGGAGGCCGTTCCCATTTCCTCTCCTCCCAGGATCTGATCCGCCAGCTCTTTCTTTTTCTCCTGAAGCTCCACGATCTTTTCTTCTATCGTCCCTTTGGCAATCAGCTTATATACCGTCACCACATTCTCCTGTCCGATGCGATGCGCCCGATCGGTTGCCTGGTTCTGGACCGCCGCATTCCACCAGGGATCAAAATGGATGACTATATCCGCCGCCGTCAGGTTCAGCCCGGTCCCTCCCGCCTTCAGGGATATGCAGAACACCTGGGTTTCATCTTTGTTAAAGCGTTCCACCAGCTCCATTCGTTTCAGCTTCGGGGTACTTCCGTCCAGGGCATAAAAGCTGATTTTCTCCTTCAGCAGCACCTGTTTCAGCCGTTCCAGCATGGAGGTGAACTGGGAAAAAAGCAGGATCTTATGTCCGCCCTCCGCCGCATTGCGTATCAGTTCCAGGCAAAGCCGGGTCTTGGCCGAGTCTCCCGCATAGCCTTCAAACAACAGGGCCGGATCGCAGCAGATCTGCCGCAGCTTGGTAAGCTCTGCCAGCACCTGTATCTGCGCGCCCGCAAATTCCTGCTCCGTCTGTTTGGAAAGGATTGCCAGAAGCCGCTGTACATGGGCATCATACAGGCGGCTTTGTTCCCCGTCCAGAACAGCCACCATATGTTTCTCGATTTTATCCGGCAGATCCGTGAGCACATCTTTTTTCAGCCTCCGAAGGACAAAGGGACGGATCATCCGGTGCAGGCGCGCCGCCGTCTCTTCCTCCCTTCCGGCCACAATGGGGGTTTCCAGTTCCTCCCGGAAACGGCTGTAGGCAAAAAGGAATCCCGGCATGAGGAAATCGAAAATGCTCCAAAGCTCGCTGAGACGGTTTTCCACCGGTGTACCGGTGAGGGCCAGCCGAAAGTCCGCGGTGATCTGTTTTACCGCCCTGGATGCCTGGGTGGCATGGTTTTTAATAAACTGGGCCTCGTCAATTACCTCACAGGCAAAGCTTATTTTTTCATAAAGCAGGACATCCCGCCGCAGAAGGTCATAGGAGGTGATTATCACGCCCTTTCCATCCTCCTCTGCCCTTCGCAGGAGAGCCTCCCGTTCCCCGGCCGTTCCGGCAGCCGTATACACGGGAAGGGCCGGGGAAAAGCGTTCCAGCTCGCTTTTCCAGTTATAAACAAGGGAGGCAGGGCACACAATCAGCCAGGGCTTTCCCGGTTTTCCCCCGCTTTCCTCCCATTCCGAAAGGAGAAAAGCAATGACCTGCAAAGTTTTCCCAAGGCCCATATCGTCCGCCAGAATGCCGCCGAAGCCGTTAGCCTTCAGGGTCTTAATCCATAAAAAGCCCTGTTTCTGATATCCCCGGAGAATGCCGTCCAGCTCCTGCGGTATTTCAAAATCATTATCCTCCACCGTTTTCATGTTCCGCACAAGGGAACGGAAGTTTTTATTTTTCTGCAGGCCAAGACTGCTGTTTTCCTTAAGGCTGTTGTCCAGATACATGGCACGGTAACGGGGAAGTACCGCTCTGCCGTCCTTTATGGCCGAATCGGTTAACATAAGCTCCTGTTTCAGCCTGCCCAGCGTGCGGAGGCCGTCATCACTCAGATCCACGAAGCTGCCGTTTTTCAGCCGGTAATATTTCTTGCGCCTGTCATATCTGGACAGGATATCAACCAGCTGATCCACCGGCATTTCCTCCGACTGCAGCGTGAGCTCCAGCAAATCCCCCTCCAGGGATACTCCCACATTTACATGGGGCGCAGGCAGCACCCGCATGCCTCTGACCGCATCGGAAATATACACATCGCACAGCTCCTGGAGCCGGGGAATCCCCTCCTGAAGAAACGTGAAAAGCCGATCTTCATCCGCCGAAATCACCATCTGATGCTTATCGGGATCATATGCATTGAAAAAACCGCCCACCAGCCCCGCCATTTTCATCTCTCTGTGGGCATCCCGCCGGTCCGCCAGATTGAAATTCTCATAAAGATTATGTTTTTCCTCCCCATAGACGGAATACAGTTCACAGGTGAGCAGATCCCTCTGAGGCGCGTCCAGATAAATCTCAAATACAACTTCTTCCGGAAGGTATTCCTTTGGTATAAAATTCTGCATTTTCACGGTAAAATGCTCCCGGAGCACCGGAAGCATATCCCGGACAAAGGCCGGCAGTTCCCCCGCCGCCACATAAAGTCCGTTCTTTCCGAAGCTGTCCATATAGAGCAGGAATTCCCGTACCTCCTCTATCCGCTCCCTGTCCGCCTTCCAGATAATCCCGCCGTCAAAAAAACAAGTGTATCGTTTTCCGGTCATAAGGGACATGCGCTGCAGCTTTATGGAAATCCCGGCTTTGTCCCCATGGATTTCCAGAAGCCGTTCCGGTTCCCCTTCCCTGATTTCCCATTCACAGCTTTCCCCATCCTCCGTCATACCGGAAAGAGGGGCATTTTCCGCAGCCTCCAGGAAATCGTCCGCCAAATCCCCCGTTATGGTCAGCTCTCTTTTATATACGGTAGACAGATAATTTCCCATATAGCTGCTGCCCTTGAGAAGGGTATACTGCAGGAATCGTACCATCGGCCTGCACTCCGGTGCAAAAGCCTCGGGATGATGGTAGAATTCCAGTTCCTTTCCATAGTTCACCCGTTCATTGCGGGCAACCGCATTTACAAAATCCCCGATGTTTTTCAGCACATACATCCTTGTGATCCCTATCCGGAATTCCACCTTCATGGCCCCTCCAACCAGTTGGAAAAAAGGTTCCAGCCGTACTTTTCCCAGGATTTCCTGCTGCATCAGGTTCACCTTGTCCCGCATCATATACTGCCCCAGTATTCCGTCAAAGCCATAGGTCGTGGCGCGGACGGAGGGAATCTGCGCCCTGCTCACGGGCGCATTCCCGGGTATCGTCTTACCGGCTTTGCGCGCTTCCAGATACGTAAGCAGGACAGCCGTGCAATGCTTACACAGGCCTGCATAATTGTAAAAAGCAGGGCATTCACACTCGTATTCCAGAACCTCCCTGTAGTCTTCATCTATTTTAATTTTCACTTCATATAGGTTTCCATGGCTGCCGTTCACACTGGCCTTCATAGAAACCACTTCGAAGCCGTCTTCTTTTTCCTTTGTCCAGTTAAGGTTTCGCACGGATCCTCTCCGGCTTAATTCTTCCCCTTTTTGAAAGGTGCCCTTATGACATTCCCGACGGATATCTGTCCGGTTAAGCATACTCTCGGTTTCCTCCGCTGTCCTCGTGTTTTTCCTGTCCGGTTCCGATACAGGATGAACCGGGTTAATCATATCATTTTTTTCGGGAAATATCTATAAAAATGTATCCCCGGGGGATTGGTATTTTGTTATGTTGTAGGTGGAATATAAAAAACACAAAAAATAGGTGTTCTCCGCAGTGAGAAACGGATATAATTGAGAGGCAGCCGAAGGCAAAGGCGCAGGAGTGTTTTCCTGATGCCTTCAGTTAACCCGCGGGAATAAGGAGTGGCGTTTTCTATGGATGGCAGGATTTTGCTTGTGGATGATGAAAAGGATATTGTGGATCTGCTGGAAGAGGTTTTGGGGCAGGATGGGTTTTCATGTGTGGAAAAGGCGTATTGCGGGATGGACGCCATCAGGCTGTGCAGGGAATTTAATCCGGATATTGTGATTCTGGATGTGATGCTTCCGGATTTGGACGGCCTGGAGGTTTGTAAGAAGATAAGGGAATTTTCTTATTGTTCTGTTTTGTTCCTTTCCTCACGGAACGATGATATTGATAAAATCCTGGGACT
The DNA here is from genome assembly GCA_900548905.1 of uncultured Lachnospiraceae bacterium. Classification (GTDB taxonomy): domain Bacteria; phylum Bacillota; class Clostridia; order Lachnospirales; family Lachnospiraceae; genus Eisenbergiella. Next base: position 15,966 of record URMK01000016.1, read on the forward strand.
GGCCTGCGGAGGGGATGATTATATTACCAAGCCTTTCAGTCCGCGGGAGGTGGTTTACCGTGTCAGGGCGCAGCTGAGGCGGCAGCAGTATCAGTCCGCTTCTTCCCGTGACACGGGCCTGCTGGCGGCAGGCCCGCTGACTCTGGACAGGGAAAGCGGGCGGGCCTATAAGGAAGGACGGGAACTGTGCCTGACAGGACGGGAATTTCTGCTGCTGGCCTGTCTGATGGAGCATGCGGACCGGATTCTCACTAAGGAACAGCTTTATGAGCTGGTTTGGGGGGAATACAGCAGTATCTGTGACAATACGATAATGGTCCACATCCGGCATCTGCGGGAAAAGATAGAGGACACGCCCTCTGATCCCCGGCAGCTTGTTACGGTAAAGGGACTGGGGTATAAGTTAAAGAAAAGGATGGGATAGGACGAGATGAACAGCTCCGGTTACCGTACGGTTTTTCATATTTACCTGATTTTTTTCCTGTCGTTTACAGGGGCGCTGGCGGCGGCATTTGTGCTTTTTTTCCTGCTCTTCTCGCTGCGCAGGCCGGACGGGACTCTGGTAAGGAGTGATTGGCCCGCAGCGTTTACGGAACAGTTCCGGGAGCAGATCGTTTTTTCGGACGGGCAGCCGCAGCTGTGTCAGGCGGGAATGAGGCTTTTGCAGGAGGAAGGGTTCGGGCTGCAGATTCTGGACGAATCGGGCCGGGAGCTTTACAGCTTCCGGAAGCCGGAGCAGGCGCCTGACACTTATTCTGCCCCGGATTTACTGCTGCTTTCCGAAGAGGGACGGATACGGGAGGGGCAGGGCAGCTGTTTTGCCGCTTTGGTATCGGAAAACGGAAGGGACTATTGTTATCTCCTCCATTTTCCCATGAAAGTTTCCAAAACCACCATGTATCTGAACGGTCTGCGCTTCACCGGCGGAAAAACAGTTATCCTGACTGCCGGCGGCGTACTTTTTCTAGTTATTCTTTTTTCCGGGCTTGCCTATGGCGTCTTTACCGCCCGCAGTATGAAACGGCTGGCCGTCTCCATAAGGGAAATTGCCGCGCGCAGCTACCTGCCTGTAAAAAGCGGGGGCGTCTATCGTGATCTCTATGACAGCCTGAACGCTCTGGATCGGGAAATCCGTGCCGGTGACCGGCTGCAGGAGCAGACCGATGCCATGAGGGAGGAATGGATAGCCAATATCACCCATGACCTGAAAACGCCTCTTTCCCCTGTCCGGGGCTATGCGGAGCTCCTGCAGGACAGTTCCCCGCTCAAAGAGGATCAGTGCCGGCAATATGCGCGGATCATCCTGAAAAACACTTCATATATGGAAGCCCTCATCGATGATCTGAAGCTGACCTACCAGCTGAAAAACGGCATGATCCCTCTAAAGAAGGAAGAGCAGAACCTGGTCCGTTTTCTCCGGGAACTGGTCGTCGATATCCTGAACACCCCCGAATATGAGCAGCGCCTTATCCACTTCGAGACCGCCGGGGATACCCTCCTTTTTTCTTTTGATTCCACCCTGCTTACCAGAGCGTTCCGGAATCTCATCCTGAATGCCTTTCTCCATGGTGAGCCGGATACCCAGGTTTCCCTGCATATCGGCAGGGAGGGCAATACCCAACTTATCCTTGTATCCGACGACGGGAGGGGGATTCCCGAAAAAGATCTGGATAACGTCTTTCGCCGCTATTACCGGGGGACCGGTACCGGTGAAAAACCGGAAGGAAGCGGTCTGGGGCTTGCCATCGTACAAAACATCGTACAACTGCACGGCGGCACCATTTCCGTTTCCAGCCGTCCGGGGGAAGGGACCTCATTCCGGATATGCTTCCCCTTGTCTTAAGGTTAATTAAGGTTGCCTGAAAATGTAGTTAAGGTTGGCCGGTTATCATGTTCCTATGATAACCGCCAACCTTTTTTTCGCATCGTAAGGAGGTGCAACCTTGCCTGTTATATTGAAATACATTCTCACAAACGTAAAGGAACGAAAAATGCGTACCGTGGTCATGCTGCTTTCTATCCTGCTCTCCTCCATGCTGCTTTTTGTGTCTTTTTCCATCGGTGCATCCTATGAAAGTGCCCAAAGGAAAATGGCCCGGGGAATGGCCGGCAGCGCCGTTCTTTCCATTGCCTCATCCGATCCTGCCGGCCTTACCGCGCCTGACGCCATCCCCGATCTCCCTTCTGTCCGGGCTTACGTGGGAATCCTGGAGGCCGCGGCCCTCTATCAGGAAAATGGCTATTACGAAACCATTGATCTGGTGGCCGCGCCTCTGGAGCAGCTGAACGAAATCAATCCGCCCCGCCTGGTAAGCGGTGAAGAGCTTTCCGGTTTTACCGGAAACCGCATCCTGCTGCCTGACCGTTTTACCTCCAAATATGGGATTGCAAAAGGAGATACCGTCACGCTGCAGCTGAAGGGAGAGGCCGTGAGCTTTGAAGCGGCGGATATCGCTGCCTACGATACCGTTTTTCTGCGTCACACAAGAGGAGCCACCGCCCTTCTTCCTATGGAAACCCTGGCCGGGCTCCTCAGTGCGGGAAACGGCTGCAGCCGGATCCTGGCGGCGCCGGCCGAAGGGGTGACAACACAAGCCCTGAAGCAGGAACTGGAAGCGGCCCTTCCTGACGGTTTGTATCAGGTAACGGAGGTGGTGGATGAAGCCAGCGTCGCCGCACAAGCCAGGCAGAAATCCATGCCCTTTTTCTTGATCAGCTTTTTCTCTCTCACCATGAGTATCTTCATCATTTTCAGCAGCTATAAGGTTATTACCCTGGACCGCCTGCCCGTTATCGGCACCTTTCGCAGCATCGGCGCCACCCGGAAAGCGGTTTCCGGCATCCTTTTGCTGGAAAGCCTCCTGTACGGCTTTACCGGAGGGCTGCTTGGCATACCGTGCGGCATCCTGGTTCTCCGTTTTCTGCTGCAGGGCATGGGCGAATCCCTTTCCCAGGGCATCGCCATACCGGTGGTGATATCCCCTGCGGGCATCCTCTGCTCCCTGTCCGTAGCCGTTATCGTCTCCCTTCTGAGCGCCTGGCTGCCGGTTCACAGGGCAAGCCGTCTGCCGGTCAAAGAAGTGGTGCTTGGTACCGTGGAAGAAAAACAGGTGCCCCGCCCGCTGCTGCTCCTTACGGGTGCCGGTCTGTTTCTTCTCTCTATCCTGCTGCCCAAAGCAGCCCCCGATAACCTGCTTTATCCGGCGGGCGCCCTATCTCTGCTGGGACTGCTCTGTGCGGCAATCATGCTTGTTCCGCTACTGACCAACGCAACGTCCCGGTTTCTGGAATTCCTCTATGGTTTCCTTCCCGGAAACGAAGGCCGGCTCGCTGCCAGAAACATGAGGGACAACAAAAATATCAACCAGAATGTCACGCTGCTGTTCATCAGCATATCCGCCGTCATTGCCATCCAGGTTGTGGGAAACTTTGTAACCACCTACGTAAGCGATGTTTTCAACGGCGCCGCACTGGAGGGTTTTGCGGACGGGACCATGGATCAGGGTTTTGTGGATGCGGTGAAAGCCATGGACGGAGTGGAGGATGTCCTGCCTCTGTATGTCTTTGACAAGCAGCTGCAGGGAAACGGCCTCTCTTTTTCCCGCCTGGAAGCCGCTCCGGATCTGGAATTATACAACGCCATGTTCGCCATTCATTATACCGATCCGACCGGAAAAGAACGGGCGGTTAACGCCTTTGGTTCCGGCCGTGCCATCCTTCTGAGCGAGGACTGTATGGATCGCACCGGCTTCTGTGCAGGAGACACCATTACCCTGTCCGACGGAAACGTGCAGAAAGACTATACTGTGGCGGGAAGCTATAAATCCAGGGCCACCGATGTGGAAGCCGTCATTCCCTCCGCCTGTGCCGCTGCCGATTTCACCCCTTCGGCTTATGGCTTCCTCGCCTATACCGCTGCCGATCCCGAAGCCGTCATGGTACAGATACGCAGCCTTTTCGCCGACACTCCCAACTGGAGCCGGACGGTGGAGGAATTCAATACGGACGCGCTTTCCACCGTCGGCGCCTTCCTGCAGCCCATGCACAGCATGACCTATTTTATTTTACTTCTGGCTGCCGTAGGCGTGATCAACAACCTGCTGATCAACTATATGCAGAAACGGCGTGTCATCGCCATGTATAAATCCGTAGGGTTAAGCCGCCGCCAAAACCTGATTATGACCTTGCTGGAAGGGTTTTCCTCGGGTCTGCTGGGCGCCCTGCTCGCTATGGTTATCTCCTGGCAGGAAATACAGACAATCTTTCTCGTAGCCGGTCCGAAAATATCCATGTCCCCCCGTCTGCAAGCCTCCGACTTTCTGGCCGCCGGACTGATGGGAATCCTGGTAACACTGCTCGGCTCCGCCGTCCCTGTCTGGAAAAGCCGCCGTATGCACCTGATAGAAGAAATAAAATTTGAATAAGAAAGCGAAGGCAGATACTATGAAAGCAGAAAAAAACATTGCCGTGGAAGGCAGACATCTTGTCAAAGATTTTAATCCGGGCGGCACCCCCACAAAGGTGCTCAAAGACGTTTCCCTTAAGGTGGCGCAGGGGGAATTCGCAGCCATCATGGGGCCTTCCGGCTCCGGAAAAAGCACGCTCCTCTATATCCTGGGCGGCCTGGACTCCCCCACGTCCGGATCCGTCCTTCTCAACGGAACCGATATTTCCCGGTTTGACGATGCAAAAATGAGCCGGATCCGCAGACAGAAAATCGGGTTTGTTTTTCAGTTTTACAACCTCATACCCAACCTGAGCGTGGAAGAAAACATCCTGCTCCCCCTGCTGCTGGACGGCAGGAAAAAGCAGGAATATAAAAAGGATCTGGAACACATCCTGGATGTCGTGGGCCTCTCCCACCGCCGAAGGCATACCCCCCGGGAATTATCCGGCGGCCAGCAGCAGCGGGTGGCCATCGCCAGAGCCTTGATCGGCAGGCCCGAAATCCTTTTTGCCGACGAGCCTACCGGCAACCTGGACACCGGAACCGGTACGGAAATCATGGGGCTTCTCCGGGAAATTAACCGGGACAGCGGCCAGACTATCCTCATGGTCACCCACTCGCCGGAAGCCGCGGAAAGCAGCAGCCGGATTATAACGGTGCGGGACGGGGTTATCTGTTGATATATCGTCCAAAAGGCCGGACAGCTTATAACAAAGAAACGTAACTGTTCAATACCCTCACAGTTACAAAGAAACAACAATTGCAGGCGGCCTGTCCGGCCTGAAGCGTATTTTCCCTTCTATGCCTTACAGCGTTCGATCAAGGAACTCCAGAATCCTCTGTGACATCTCCTCCTGGTAAAATTCCATCCCCATATGCCCGGCCCCCTGTATGCGGTAATATTCCACAGGCACCTTATTCTGTGTCAGAACCTCATAAAAGGCATCACTGCCTGAAATATCCACCAGCGTATCCCCGGTTCCGTGGGCCAGGAAAAACGGAACCGTATTCTCATTGACATAGTACTGTGCTTCCATTTTTGCCGCCCTTTCGGGTTCCGTCTCCGGATCAAAGCCCAGAAGCTCGACTGTGCGGGAATCGCCTGTGGTTTCCGGCAGCGGCACTCCGTCCATGGACTGCCGTGCCGGTTTCCGTCTCAGGGCTGCGGGACCATAATAATTTACCACAGCCGATACCCGGCTGGACTGTTCCTGATATTCTCCCACATCAAAGGCAGAAATACCGTTTGTGACACCCACCATAGCTGCCAGATTACCGCCGGCGGATTCGCCTCCGACAGCGATCCGATCCGAATCAATCCTGAATTCACCGGCATGTGCCCTCAAAAAACGGAGCGCTTTTTTGGCATCCTCGATTTGCGCCGGAAAATGGGCGCTGTTGGACAGCCGGTATTCAATACTCGCCGCCGCATATCCCCTTTTTGCAAAATAGGTCAGCCATGGAATATAAGCGGAACGTTCCATCGTTGCAAAACCTCCTCCGCAAAGCCAAATAAACAACGGTCTTTTCTCTCCCTCCGTCGGTCTGAAGGGCAGAAGGAGATCCAGCTTCAGATCCTTATAGTTATAAAAAGGAAACCAGTAAGGCACCCTGGCGAACGTGATGCCGGACAGCAAAGTGATCGGCGTACCGGTCAATGGTACATAAATATTTTTTTTCATAGGAAAGCCTCCTTCACAGAAAATGATATAATAAGGGAATGAACGGTGACATAATAAGTATAAAAACTGTGCCGCCTGAAAAACAGAACAAAGCTGTCCCCTTTTGACAGTATTGTGTCAATTGACAGCAGAATCGTTCTTTTATCAAACGAAGGCTTCCCATAAAATAAACTTACCATCAGAGGAACGGTTCCACCGTACGATTCAGAAAGAGAGGAATTTACTATGAAAAAGAAAGTGTTAGCGCTTATACTCGCTGCGGCTGTGACAATCGGCCTCACAGCCTGCGGCGGTAAGGACAGCGGGAGTCCGTCGGGTACCGCATCTGCCTCCGCCGGGCAATCCGGGACAACGGAGGCCGGCAGTTCAGAGGCCGGGAATACCGATACACCGGAAGAATATTATTTTGAAGAATTGCAGCATTTGGTTGTGGCATTCCCTACCTGGACAGGCGCGCCGGCGGATTTGGAGATGGTCACGGAAAAGGTCAATGAGATTTTACGGGCAAAATATAATATAGAAGTGGAATTCCAGATCAGCGACTCCGGATCCTATAAGCAGAATATGACACTCGCGCTTTCCAGCGGGGAACAAATAGACATCCTGAGCACCCTGTTTGCAAGCTATTCCAATATGGTAAACCAGGGGTATCTGATGGATCTGGAAGAGGAGGATTTGCTTCAAACCTATGGACAGGGAATCATCGAAGTCCTCGGCCAGGAATATATCGACGCCTGTCGCGTGGGCGGGATTCTCTACGGACTCACCAATACCCGCGATTATGCATCGGGCCGCGGTTGTATAGCAGTGGGCACGGAATATCTGGACGCTGTCGGTTATGAAGCACCCTCAGATGCCGGTGAAATCATTAAAATTACCGAAGAAGAGCTGAATGATATTTTTGCAAAGCTCCATGCAGAGTACCCGGACCTTGAGGTATACCGCCCTGCGGCGAACGACCTTGTTCAGCAGACAATGATCGATCAGATTGGCGGCGACAACTTCGGTGTCCTTCTTGGAACAAGCGACGAGCTAAAGATCATTAACCTGTTTGAGTCCGATGAATATATGAATTTCTGCAAGAGAGTATATAACTGGAACCAGCTCGGCTATATCAGCAAGGATGCCGCTGCCGATACCACCAATGTGGGAACTTTGGTAAAAGAAAATGTTCTGATGGCCTACGGCACCGGCGGCAAACCCGGCAGCAAGGTGCAGGAATCCACCGGGGACGGACGGGATATGACCATCTTCCAGACCAGGGCGGATTACATCTCTTCCTCCTCCATATCAAGCTATCCCTGGGTTATGCCCATAACGACAGCCAGCCCCGAAGCATCCATGGTTCTGTTAAATGAACTGTATACCAATCCTGTGCTTTCCGACCTCATCATTTACGGTATCGAAGGGACGCATTATGAAATTACGGAGGATGGTTTTCTGGATGCCAACGCCGGTACAAGCCCGGATACCTACTCCACGTTAAACTGGCTGTATCCCAATCAGTTCGCCAGCACCGTCCTGGTGGGAAATACGGCGGATCTGTGGGATCGTACCAGGAAATTTAATGAGGAAGCAATTAAATCCCCCGCCATGGGATTTGCCTTTGACAGCACAACAATCACAACAGAACTCACGGCGGTAACTAATGTGTATGAAGAATACCAGAAGAGCCTGGAATACGGCTTCGTGGATCCGGAAGTGGGAATTCCTGAAATGCTGGAAAAAATGAACAATGCAGGGCTTGCGAAAATCATTGCTGAAAAACAGGCACAGCTGGATGCCTGGGCGGCGGCTAAATAACTAAAATAATGTATAAAAAAGGAACCGGTGAGGCTTTCAAAGCTTCAACGGTTCTTTTACTGACAATCGTTCTGGTACGTCATCCCCTGAATTTCCTCGGCGTCACCCCCGTAAAACGCCTGAACTGCCTGGAAAAATAAGAAATATTCTGAAATCCGCATCTGGTTGCTATCTCGCTGATGCTCCGATCCGTTCCCGCCAGCATCCGTTTCGCCTCTTCTATCCGTTCATAAATAATGTAGTTGGTCAATGAAAAACCGGTCTCGCGCTTGAACAGATGGGACAGATAATCCGGCGTAAGATATACCATGGCCGCCAGCGCTTCCCGGGTCAGCTCCTGATCCAGATGGGCATGGATATAGTTTTTAACACTTATCACAGCCGCATCCCGGTTCGATGCATTCAAGCCGTATTCCTCATACAGCTTCAGCACTGCACCGACCCAGTCCCGCAGATTCTGGATGGATGAGCAGGCCTGATCCACGGAAAACTGCGCGATCTGTTTCTGGAACAGGGGCAGAGCATCCTCATTTGCGGTTTCCATGCAGCGGAACAAGGTCTGCAGAAAGCTGTAATAAAAATGGGACAGCGTGTCCCTTGTTATACTCCGCGAATGCTGCAGTGTATTCAGAAACATATCCGCTTCCGACGCAAGATTGCCGATCTTGCGGGAAAGCAGCAGATCGCTCCAGCGCTTCGCAGAAAAAGCGACCTCCGCCCCTGCCGCCTCTCCTTTCGCGTACTCCGCAAGATCAAATACATGATTTTCCAGCGAAACATTTTTCATCGCCGCATCCTGCAAAGCTTTCAATGTTTCCTGGAAATCCGAAATCCTGCACCCGGAAGCGGCAATGTAAAAGTTGAATGTATTGGGAAAATGGGGCACAAAATCCGTCAGTGCCTGCGTGCACCGGGACAGCAGGGCTTCCCTGCTGCGCCCCGCTTCAGGCAGCGGCAGAAAGTAAAACTGTCTGCTGCGGCGTACCGCCACCGGGATTTCTTCTCTGTTATAAAAATATTCCCTGACAATATTTTTAAGCAGAAACTCATAGAGGTCTTTTTCCACAGGAAGCTTCTCCATGCCGTTGCACTGGATTAAAAGAACCAGATAGGAAAGTTCCGCGGCCGCGGGGTTGAGATTGCGCAGATTCAGTTCACTTGCAATCCCCTCTTTCCGGCTGGAAACAGCGCCTTCGGAAAGGTCCAGCCAGAACAGCTCCCACAAATACAGCTCGCTTTCTTTCCAGTAATTGGCCTGCTCGGTATTCAGCCTGGCATTTTTCTGCTGCCGGTACTGATTGACCGCTTTCGTGACAACAGCCAGAAGTTCCTCCTCTCCCACCGGTTTTAACAGATAATCAATGCTTGTCAGCCGCATGGCCTTTGAAACATATTCAAATTTGGCATAGGCGGTCAGAAAAATACAGATCGTATGAAACCCCTGCTGCCGGATATGATCCAAAAGCTCCAGCCCGCTGCCGCCGGGCATTTCTATATCCAGGATCATAATGGCAATGCTGTGTGCCGCAAAATATTCCAGGGCCTGCGTCATGTTATACGCACAGAAGATCTCATCGAACACCGGGCCCTTCTGTGCTATTTTTTTCTTTGTGCCTTCCGCGCTGTAATATTCGTCATCTACAATCAATAAGTTCATCGATACCCCTTTTCTACAGGCCCTGCCGCACTGCATCTTAATATGGCTGATAAGGGAACTCCATATCTATCTGCGCCCCTTCCCCCGGACGGTTACAGAACCAAAACCGGGCATCGGGAAAAATATGGCGCATTCTGAAAATCACATTTGTCATTCCGATATGCGAAGTATCTCCCGGCGCCGGATAAGATGGGGCTGTGATTCGTTCCAGCATTTTCGGTGAAAACCCCCTTCCGCTGTCCCAGATACAGATATGCAGCCGGATTTCCTCTTCTGTTTCATAGGAGGTGACGTCTATATGCATTTCCAGAACCTTCCCCATCACTACCTCATATTTGATTGTATTTTCAATAAAATTCAGAATGAGCAGCGGAACAACCGTGGCCTGGCGGAAGGCATCAGGACAGTTTGCATAGAGGGCCAGACAGCCCGGATAACGGATTTCCGACATTTCCACATAATTTTTGACCAGCTGCAGATCTTCATAAAGCGGAACCGTCTGACCGGAGGACAGCGTATAACGCAGATGTCTGCTGAGATCCATCAGCATGGAACGGGACAGCTCCAGATGCTCCGGTTCCGAAAGCTGGTAGGCCGTATTCAGGCAGTTAATCATAAAATGCGGTGTGACCTGTTGTTTCAAATACTGGTTTTCCAACTGCTGATACTGAAGCTTCTCTTCATATACATCAATTTTCAGGTTTTTGATTTCCGTCACCATTTCATTAAAAGTCTTTGACATCTGCCGGTATTCTTTCAGCTGCCCGGAAATGGAAATATGATTTTCCAGGTTGCCTTCCGAGACTTCTTCCAACGCCTTTGTCAGATTCGTAACGGGCCAGATGATCTGCTTTTTCACAAAAAATACAAGAGCTAAACAGATAAGCAGAAACAAAGCCGTTGTAATCAGAACATCCCTGTTTAAAGCGGCATTGAGCGCCTGCACTTCCGAATAAGGCAGCATCCTCGTCAGGTACAGCGCGCCGTTGGAAAGGGGCTGCTGAACGAGGAACATTTTCCGTCCGTCTATGTTTTTAATTGCATAAGTATCGGTAAGGACTTCAAAATCCAATGTCACCGGCTCTGTATCCAGGCCAAACAAACGATTCTCCTGTGTGGTTACGTACAAATCCACCCTGTCGGAACCGGTATCCGTAAGAGACCCGATTAACGAAGGGATGCCAACCAGTGCTCCCAGCCGTGCGCCCCCTATGTTAATAAAGCGGATCAGATAACAGGAACCGTTTATCTCCATAATTTCCCAATCCCTGGATTTGTCTTCCCCGGAAATCTCTTTTCTGAGTGTATTCTGCAAAACCACGCTGATATTTGCAATCTGGTTAGAGAACAGGAAGGTATCATTTTCCGGCAGATAAAACAAAAAACCGTCCGCCGTATATACGGATAACGCACTGGTTAAATCCTTATTCAGATGATACAGACAGCTGTACCAGGAAGTGGATCCAAAATCTCCGTATATCAGGTTTGTATAATCCGCATTGTCAATCGCAACCGTATAGAGAAAGGTCTCCATACGATCCAGCTCCGTATCAATCTGCTTTTCATACAGCACCACCGTGTCCTGTGTGTTGTGATATACATGATCCAGCAATACCGATACCGCCCTGTGATTGTTGAAGGCTATGAGCGCAAGAAAAAATAAAAGGACGGCAAACAAAAGAAAAAGCGTATAGGTGTTGACGGATAATTGCTGCAGTTTCTTCTTCATTCCATCCTCCGTTTGTGCATATTGCCGGTTCCGTGCCTTGTAATTATCAGTGTAGTCATTCCTTTTTACAATGTCAAGAAATGCAGATTATAATGTCCGGATAATACCAATACAAGTCAGGATTGTTGTTTTTTGTGTCGGGACAGGCAGGTTATAATCAGGATACAGACGGCAGCAAATCTGACAGGCTGCCTGTTGTAACGAAAGGAGTATCCATGACGATGTCCAAAACACAGAGCATGACGGCGGTCCGGCCGGACCGCGGTTCCAAACTGAATTCCAAAATGACATGGCGGAAATTCCGCCGCTATATCCCCATTTACCTCATCATGCTTCCGGGGCTGGTGTATCTGTTTATTAATAACTACATGCCGCTGCCCGGCCTGATTGTGGCGTTCAAACAGTATAATGCAAGAAAGGGGATCTACAAAAGCGACTGGATCGGCTTCAAAAACTTTGAATACCTGTTCACAACAAACGACGCCTGGGTGATCACACGGAACACCATCTGCTATAATCTGGCGTTTATCGTGATCAATACCATCCTTGCCATTTTTGTAGCAATCCTCTTAAGTGAAATGTGGGGCAAAGCAAAAAAAGTCTACCAGAGCGCTATTTTACTCCCCTATCTCATATCCTCCGTTATCATCGGCTATCTGGTATTCGCATTCCTTTCCGTGGAAAACGGTTTTGTGAACAATGCGATACTGCCTCTGTTCGGAAAGGAAGGGATCAGCTGGTATTCCGAACCGAAATACTGGCCGTTCATCCTGATTCTGGTCAATGCATGGAAAGCCATCGGCTATAACTGTATTATATATCTCTCCACCCTGATGGGCTTTGACCGCTCCTACTATGAATCGGCCCAGATAGACGGCGCCAGCAAAATGCAGCAGATCCGCTACATAACGCTTCCCATGCTCCGGCCTACCATTATCATGCTTACCCTGATGGCGATCGGCCGTATTTTCTACTCGGATTTCGGCCTGTTCTATCAGGTGCCCATGAACCAGGGCGCCTTGTATTCCACAACGCAGACCATTGACACTTATGTTTACAGGGGGCTGCTGCAGTTAGGCAACATTTCCATGTCCGCCGCTGCGGGCGTATACCAGTCCGTTGTCGGTTTCGTCCTGATTCTGGCTGCCAACCTGGTCGTGCGCAAGGTCGATACGGAAAGCGCACTGTGGTAAAACAGCATAACGGTTCAGATAAGTCCGGACCGTTACGAAATAGGAGGATATCAATTATGAAAACAAGAGAAGATAAAATATTTAACGCCGTCGGCCATATTGTCATGATACTGTTATCAGCTGCTGCCATCATCCCTATTATCCTGATGGTCATATCATCCCTGACCGCAAACGGGGCGCTCCTGCGGGACGGCTATTCCTTTTTCCCCAGAGAATGGAGTGCCTATGCCTACAAATGGGTATTTGCATCCAACGGCGGCATGGTCCTGAAGGCTTATGGAATCTCGTTTCTGATCACGGCGGCAGGAACCGCCTGCAGCCTTCTTCTGACCATCGGTCTCGCCTATGGACTGGCTAAAAAAAATCTGCCGGGCCGCAATATATTCACATTCCTCGTCGTGTTCACCATGCTTTTTAACGGCGGCCTTGTACCGACCTACATCAACTATACCAATGTCTTCCACATCAAGGATACGATTTACGCCCTGCTGATCCCGTCCTTGTTGATGAATGCGTTTAATGTCCTGCTGATGAAGAGTTATTTTGTGAGCAGCGTGCCGGACGAGATTCTGGAGGCAGCGTATATTGACGGAGCCAGCGAATTCAAAACCATGCAGAAAATCGCCGTCCCCCTGTCCAAGCCAATCATCGCCACAATCGGCATGTTCGCAGGAATTGCCTACTGGAACGACTGGAACAACGGTTACATCTATCTGGTGAAACGCACTGATCTTTACAGCATTCAGAACCTGTTAAACCGTCTGATGCAGAATATCAACGCTCTGTCCCAGAACGCAAGCCAGGTCGGCAATGTCAACCAGGGCCTGTCGGAAATCCCTTCCGTTTCCGTGCGTATGGCAATGGCAACGCTGGGTATCCTGCCTATCGTCATCATCTATCCGTTCATTCAGAAGAATTTTGTAAAAGGCATCACACTTGGCGGCGTAAAAGGATAAATCTCCCGGCCGGACAGGCCGCCGGAGGGCATCACGGCAGACACAGAACAGCTGCGGACAACAACAAGAACAGGAGAAAAAAAGATGGGAAAACATTATGTAACAGTAACGGAAATTTTTGATTTCGGCCCCCACATCAGCAAAGTTATCCTGCATGTGGGAACCGGGCTGAAAGGCGCTGCGCTTACCAAAGATATGTTTCGTGTATCTGTGACGCGCACCGCCGTATCGGGGGCGGATTTTGCCTGGCCCGTTTTTATGGGTGAAAAACCTGACGATTCCATGAAGGGAACCAGAAAAATCACCGATTTGTATGTGTCGGACGCGGGAGGAAACCGTTCCGAAAACGGGGAGTACATCACCCTTTGCATGTACTGCGATCCCAGAGAAGGCCTCGGTTCCCTTATCCGCTTTGACGGAAGCTTTAACGTGACCGTAAATGTCGCTTACCAGACCGAGCAGCTGGTACCCATAAAAACCGGCACCGGTATGCTGGAGGGGCTGGTATTTGATATAAACGACGGGAACTTATTTCTATACGGTGATCTGTTACAGACTGCCGTGCATGAGGATCCGCAAGCTTCACTGGCTTATTGCTTCTACCGCCCCGAAGAAGCCGATACCCGCAAAGTACCGCTTTTAATCTGGCTGCACGGCGCCGGGGAAGGGGGAAAGGAACCTCTCATCGCCGCCACCGGCAACAAGGTGGTAAACCTGATTTCTCCCAATATCCAGAAAAAGTTCGGGGGCGCCTATCTGCTGGCCCCCCAGACGCCAACCATGTGGATGGACGACGGAAGCGGCGGCTATACGAAAGACGGGTCCTCCATGTATGTGGAACCTCTGGAACGGCTGATTGCCGCTTTTATCCGGGATCATGATGATATTGACACGGATCGGATATATCTGGGCGGAGACTCCAACGGCGGCTTTATGACTATGAAAATGCTGATCCGCAATCCCGGCAGATATGCGGCGGCCTTCCCGGTATGTGAAGCACTGGCGGACTGCTTCATCTCAGATGAGGACATCGCCGCCATTGCTTCCAAACCCATCTGGTTCACTCACGCCGAGGATGATCCGGTGGTGATCCCGGATCAGTATGTCGTCCCTACCTATAAGAGACTGATTGCTGCCGGCGGAAAAAATATTCATTTTACATACTGGGAGCATATTACGGATCAGACCGGCCTGTATTTTAATGAAGACGGCACGCCTTATACCTACATGGGGCACTGGTCCTGGATTCCTATGCTGAACAACCATTGCACTCTCGATTTCGACGGGGAACCGGTGATGTGCCATGGGAAACCGGCCGCCATCATTGACTGGATTGCGGCGCAGAGACTGGGGACGTTGTATTCTCCTTCCTGCTGACTGATATTGCCTTTTCTCTTATTCGCCTTAACGGCATTTCCTATATTTTTACAGACAGAGAATTCTCCGCTTTTTTTAAGTCTGTGGAATGCGCCCGGGAAACCTCTGTGTCCTGAAACCAAAGATGTTCATCTTATAACAGGAAGTGTATATACAGCAGCCTATTGGAAGTAAAGACCGTCATATCGTTATGCCGGAGCAGCAGGATATTCCTTTATGGCAATCTCCATCCCTATGCTCTCCGGCCGCCTTATGTCAAGGCCACGATAAAAAAATATGTACTGTAAAAGAGAGGACGGTTTCCCGTCCTCTAATTGTCATAATGTCCCCGGCATGATAGAATTTCCAATACTCCGCTGCTAATACGATAAACAAAACGATTGGTATCATCAATACGCCTGCTCCAAAAACCGCTCAACTCGCCTTTCAGCGGTTCTGGCTTGCCGATTCCATCAAAATACCCTCGCTCTATATCCTTTAATAAGGCATTGATACGTTTCAAAGTTTTCCTATCCTGCATCTGCCAGTATAGATAATCTTCCCATGCCTCATCAAACCATATTTTTTTCATTCATCCTCTACCTCTATTGGCTCATGCTCTACCCCTTCTCCAGCATTAAGGGCGGAAATACCGCGCCGTAGATGCGCCATATTACTTTCACAATAGAATGGATCAGCAGACAATTCAAAAGGTATACGCCGCTCTCTTGCAACCTTTTTCAAAAAGATATTGATTGCCGTTGACATACTCAAACCAATATCATCAAAGGCCTGTTCTGCACCACGTTTAACATCATCATCAACACGTAAACTAATCTGTGCCATTAAATCACCCCTTTCTTATGCTCTTATTATATGAGGTTAGGAAGCAAAATACAAGCATTTTTATATACATATGCTTTGTATAATACAGTATGCCGGTCTTCCTGCATTTAATACTAAATAATATAAAATAATACCAAATAACTTGAGATATAATATAAACGTATTTCAAGAAAAAATGAAACTGATTCCAAATTATTATGTTGCCCTCTAACACTCCTTCCAGCTAGAAACGCTACTGACAGTGCTGAATGTTTTGTCAACCTGCAAGTCCGGAGGAAGGAGGCGATGCGGCGGCATCGTTGGCTGACGACAACGCGGCAGATGGCAAAATAGGCAGTACTGTCAGTAGCGTTTTTAGCTGAAAAACATCCTTTTATTTATGGAATGGTAAGATTCAGCCGGAAATGGTTTTCCAGTTCCTTCAAAACCTCCTGCCGGATATCCCTGCTGCATTCTCTGCGTTCCAAAACATAAAACCCGCTCTCCGCATAGGCCGTACCTGTAATAAAATCCACATCCCCTTCCGCCATTTGCAAAAAACACTGGTCTGCGTCCGTTAGATTCCAATAACCTTCATGACACATCTTCCCACCTATTTTATCACAATTCTGCGGGTTCTCCACCAATTCTCTTTTTATTCAGGATATTCCATCCCAAGCCCGGCCCCTTTTTCCAATTCCGGATACAGGCCGGAAGATATCGCTTCATAACCGGCCAGATATCCCCGGGCGGTAAAAACGATCGGAACCATCTGATCCTCCGGGGGTACCTCATACCTTTCAAAAAATGCCTGAAGGATCTCCGCATTCCTTCCTGACCTGGTGTTAATTCTAATTATCTGCTGGGGATAGGAAGTGCCATCCACCACCACCGTTTCCGGCAGCAAATCCATAACCTCCTCACCGGTTTTGATGCATTCCCCGCATACGGTCCGATAAAAATAAACAACGGATGAGCCGCCTTTTTCCAGCTTATAATCAGCAAGCAGCTGTTTCAGCGTCTGCTTCCTGGCAGGATCAAAAACGCCCCGCCCATAAACAAACAAATCCTCACCCGCAGTCAGATAAGCTTCCCGGATGGATTCCCGGATGGAATCTATCCCAAAATAGATATTCCCGTTTATTGTCATAACCGGGTATGTGAGAGAGCCGGCAAATTCTTCCTGAAATCCCAGTTTTTTAAGCTCCGCATCCCTCGTCTGCGCGTCTGCTTTGCGAAATACATTATAAACGGACACCATATAAGGATACAGGCCGGAAACATCGTCCAGTTCCTCCGACACGATTTCATAAATCTCTTTTGTCCCATCGCAGGAAGCACAGGGTTCATCATAATAAAAATGTATTTCCACATTTTCCGGCTGTTCAGGTTCCTCTTTTGTGCATCCGGAAAGGGCAGAGCACAGCAGAATGGAAAAGAAGCATAGGAAAACATTACGCATCGTTGTCAAAAATCCGCCTCCGTTAAACTGCATGTCATACCTTTTGCAAGAGTGACTTTTTTCTTTTTGTCCTTATAACAGATAATCAGCTCTCTTTCCTGCGGCATCGTCCCCTTCAGCTGCGCTTTTTCAAGTCTGCCTTCCCTGAAGCTGACAGATACCGTCACCCCTGCACGGGTTCGCAGTCCGGAAACCATACCTGTCCCAAAAGCCTTCGGAAGCGCCGGAAGCAGTTCAACCGCCCCTTCCGTGCTTTGCAGCAGCATTTCCGCGATACCTGCACAGGCTCCGAAATTGGAATCAATCTGGAACGGAGGATGCGCGCCGAACATATTAGGATAACAGCCTCCCCCCTGCCGGTAATTCATAGGATTGCTGCCGTCCACAGGACGCATTTGTTTTTTCAGCATTCCATAAGCCTTTTCCGGGTTATGCAGACGGGCCCACAGACAGATTCTCCAGGCAAGCGCCCAGCCGGTGCTTTCATCCCCTCTCAGTTCCAGCGTCCGGCGGCAGGCCTCTGCCAGTTCGGGCGTTTCCTCCGCAGAGATCTGCCTGCCCGGATAAAGAGGATAGAGATGGGAGGTATGCCTGTGTGTGGGCTCAATTTCCTCCAGTTCTTCATTCCACTCGAGCAATTCGCCGCGCGATCCGATCCGGTAAGCCGGAAGGCGTTCCAGTGCCTTTTGTGCTTCTGTAAGAAATTCCTGATCGATTCCCAGCAGCCGGCAGCAGGCCGCCGCATTCTCCAATGTTTCACGGACAATTGCCATCGTCATCGTAGTCGTCTGGCTGACCGCACCTGTTTTTCCGTGACAGACAAACTGATTCTCCGGGGAGGTAGACGGTGCAAAGATCAGTTCGCCATCCTCATTCTCAACAAGGACATCCAGGAAAAAACGAGCCGCGTCCCGGATGATGGGATAACCTGTCTGACGCAGGAAATCCAAATCCCCTGAAAACAGATAATGGTCATAAACATGCGCGCTTAACCAGCCGGCAGAAAGAGGCCAGAAAGCGTACACTGCCGTCCCCTTACCATGATCCCCTACCGGTGTGGAAAGACACCATATATCACTGTTATGATGGGATACAAACCCTCCGGCATGATAGTGGATTCGGGCGGTATTCCCTCCGCTGATCCGAAGATTACGAATCAGGTCAAATAAAGGCTCATGCATTTCCGGCAGATTCACCGTTTCCGCTCCCCAATAGTTCATTTCCGTATTGATATTGATTGTATAATTAGAACTCCACGGGGCGCGCAGATGCTGGTTCCAGATTCCCTGGAGATTCGCCGGCTGCGTTCCCGGACGGGAACAGGCGATCAGAAGATAACGCCCATACTGGAAAAGCAGGGTGAATCGTGCCGGATCCACATCCCTTTCCCAATCGGCAAGCCGCTCCGGAATCGGCAAGTCCTCTCTTCCCGGTCCCAAATCAAGGCTGACCCTATTAAAATATTGCTGATATTCTTCTATATGCCGTGCGAGAAGTCTGTCATATCCCATCTTCTGTGCCGCCTGAAGCTCCCTGAAGCAGGGTTCTTTATAAGGCTTCCCCTCCAGGAACGGATGCCGGAACGGGCCATGGAAGCTTGTCCGGGCCGCCAGATACAAGGTGACGCTGTCCGCATGTATTACCTCCAGCGCATCCGGCAGCCTTTTCACTTCCCCTCCCTTTGCATCAACCGCTGCTACCGCACAAAACTGCATTCCTTTCTTTTCCGGAGCTTCCTCGTAAATAACCGGATCCGGGGAATCTATATAGGAAGGATCCACCTGTGAAGGAGCGATTCCATCCAGAATCATTCTGTTTTCTTCCGTAGTTACTCCCGTTCGAAGCTGACTGGAAAAACCGGCTTTCAGAGACACCATACCAGGCCGGTCGGCGGAAATGTGTATCACCATAACCTGATCCGGCGCACTGATAAACATTTCCCGGACGTAGTTAACCTCCCCTGCCGAATACTGCAGTACGGAAAGCGCCTTCTCAAGATCCAGGGAGCGGCGGTAATTGCGGATCTCTCCTTCCGGATGCACCATTTCCAGTGTCAATTCCCCTAACGGCAGATAACTCTGTGTATATTCTGCGAGCACATTCTGTTCCAGGAGTTCCTGCGCCTCTTCATATCTCTTTTCCATAGCCAGTTGGCGTGCCTGTTCGTAGTATTTGGCTGCTCCGGGAATGTCATAGCTCCTGGGATAACCTGACCACAGGGAATCCTCATTTAAGGAAATCTTCTCCCGTTCTGTCCCTGACCATACCATTGCCCCCAGCCTTCCGTTTCCCAACGGAAGGGCTTCTTCCCAATAAGACGCCGGTTCTTTGTACCATAATTCCATCATCCTGTTCCTTCCTTTCCCTAACCAAATAATGAATGCTTTCTATAAGATAGAATCCCTCCTGCGCCAGTCCCTTCCAATGAATAAAAACAGTCAGGCTCCGGAGATTTCCGGAAGCCTGACCGTCTTATCCGTCTGAACATAAGGTTGGCCCGCGCAGCAGAGCGTCTGTTGTTTTATCTGCCGGCAGCCGTCTTATATATTTCAATATAGCGATCAACTCTATAAGAATCAAGTTCGCTCAGATACTGTTCCCAGCCGGATTCGATGTCACGATCCCCTGTAATAAACTGAACGGTAGCCATACGGACAAAGTTGTTAAGATTCGTCTGGATTTCCGCATAGTCGTCCGCCATGTCCATAGGAATATATACCATATAATCCAGTCTTTCTTCCGGTATGTACTGCTCTACCTTTTGGGTATCAAGAGTAATGCGCTGCTCATAATTTCCGGGCAGATAAATATCCTCCGCCTCAGGAAGCATGGAAAGACGGAAAGAAGCCAAATCCGCCTGCGGCCCTACCCCCATCGTGCCCTTCTTGATCTCCGCACTCTGATCTTCCGTAACGGAATTCACAATATATCTGGCTTCACCGCCAAATACATTTTTGGTTCCCTCAGGAGCATAATCCCAGCCAAGCCCCCGTTCTCCATACATACGTTCCATATTGTAATCATCATCATAGAAGAACTCATCAATCAGGCGGAAAGCGGCTTCCGGATATTGACAGGTATCTGTAATCACCGCATGGAACCCTTGTATTTCACCCTCATTTGCATTCTGTCCCTGACGCCTGAAGCCGTCCGGCCCTGCCACGGGAATTAAAATCTGATAATTTTCCGCCTCTTCCGGGTTGTTATTGTCATACCCCATCCCCGCATGATCACAGACATACATACCAACCACGTGCGGTTCTGTCCGGATCGTCTGTGCCATCTGATCGTCCTTCTGGGTAAAGGAAGTACCGTCAATCAGCCCTTCGTCATAAAGACTCTTAATATAACGCAGTCCCTCCCGGTAAGCATCCGTTGACGGAGAAAATTCCACCGTTTTCCCATCGGCGCCGAGACTGAGCCAGAAATCCGGTTTTACCGTCTGGAAAGACATACCCATCAATGCATATTCGACCATCGTATTCCAGGTAGTCGCACCGATCATTCCGATTTCGTCTTTCTTTCCGTTTCCGTTAGGATCATCGTTTACGAAAGCCCTTAATACTTCTCTCAGCTCTTCCGTATTTTCAGGCATATCCAGCCCCAGGCTGTCCATCCAGTCCTGGCGCAGATAGATCTTGGGATAGGCACTGCAGTGATAGCACTCTGAGAAACGTGCGAATCCATAGATTTCCCCATCCGGCGCAATACAGCTCTCCTTAAGTTTAGGATTCTCATCAAAAATACGCTTCATATTGTTGCCGTACTTATCAATGTAATCGGTAATAGGAAGCAAAACGCCTTCCTTAACCCCATACTGCATAACATCGGACTTGGTAAATACGGTCGGCCAGTCCGTCAGAATAAGATCCGGGTAATCCCCGCTGGCCAGCATCAGGTTTCTCTTCTGGAGCGCATCGGAAAGAGGCGTTGAAATAATATCCATCTTGATATTCGATTTTTCTTCAATCTGTTTTACAAACCGATTCTGTTCCCAATCGATATCAGCCCCACCTTCAATCCATACTTTCAGCGTAATTTTCTCATTCATGATCGGCATTCCGGTGGCGTTAAAACCTTCCGGTCCGGAAGCGTCCGCCACCTCAGAAGACGCTGAAGCAGAACCTTCCCCTCCTTTGCTGTCCGCGCCGGTCTCTGTTTTCCCTGACGAACATCCCGCTATGCTTATTACCATACACGCAGATAACAGCAAAGCTAACACTCTTTTTTTCATAGCTACAAATCCTCCTTGTTTTCTGAAGGAAAATGCGAGTCTCTGCGAGCAGAGGATTTTCCTCCTTTTATTTATCCGGAAACCTTTCCTTTCCCGTGACGGGAAAGGAGGCCCCAATGATACCCCCCACAGGCCTTACCCCTTAATCGCCCCTACCATAATTCCTTTTACAAAATATTTCTGAACGAAAGGATAAAGCAGCATTACCGGCACAGACCCCACAATAATACTTGAATATTGCAGCAGATATTTTGTTTCCTGCATCTCAAGTTGTTTCGTAACATCAAGAGTCATGCCTGCCGTGCCCATATTAACCAGAATCTCCCGCAGAACCAGCTGGAGCGGGAACTTGGTATTCGTACTCAGATACATCATTTCATTAAAATAAGAATTCCAGTGCCCCACCGCATACAGCAGGACATTCACGGCCAGGATCGGCTTCGCAAGAGGAATGGCAATTTTAATCAGGAATGTAAAATCATCACAGCCATCCACGCTGGCACTCTCCTGCACTTCCCCGGGAATTGTGGACTGGAAATAGGTACGGGTAATAATCAGATTCCAGACCGATATAGAGGTCGGTATCACCAGCGCCCAGATACTGTCAAGCATCCCCAGGTTTTTAATCAGAATATATGTAGGAATCATTCCGCCGTTAAACAGCATGGTAAACGTAAACAAAAGCATGATCGGATTACGGATCGCCAAATCCTTACGGGAAAGAGGATAGGCTGCCAGCACTGTCATAACCAGATTAATCACAGTACCCACCACCGTATATAAGAGGGAGTTGCCGAATCCGGACATCAGCAGTTCATGATTGAGAAGCATTTTATAACCGCGCAGGGTAAAATCCACAGGCAGCAGAAAAACCTGACCGGAAAGAAGTGCTTTCGGCGATGAAAAAGAAGCCGCCACAACATAAATCATGGGAATCAGAATACAGATGACTGATACGGCACACAAAATATGCACCAATGCCATATATAAGTAATCCTTCGGTTTCGTATAATACCGGACAGACATATTATTTTTTTTAGTTGCCTTTGCCATAGCCGCCTCCTTACCACAAGCTGGTCTCATTCACTTTTTTGGAAAACATATTTGCAAGCACGATCAATACCAGATTACATACAGAATTAAACAATCCTACCGCTGTGGCATAGGAATACTGGAAATTAATAAGGCCCCGTTTGTATACAAATGTGGAAATAATCTCAGAAGACTGCATATTTACCGGATTCTGCATCAAATATACCTTTTCAAACCCCAGGCTCATAATGCTGCCTACCGCCAGAATCAACTGAATCACAATCGTTGGCATAATTGCCGGAATGTCAACATTCCAAACTCTTGCGAAACGGCCCGCGCCGTCAATAATCGCGGCCTCTGTCTGAGATATATCAACGCTCGCAAGTGCCGCAATATAAATAACAGCACTGTATCCCATCCCCTGCCAGACCCCCGACCATACATACAGGCTTCTGAAAAGTTCCGGCTTTCCCATAAAATCAACGGCCGTCCCTCCTAGCAGGGTAATAATATTGTTGACCAGACCTGTCCGAACCGAAAAAATATTCTGCATGATCCCAACCAATACCACTGTGGATATGAAATAAGGCAGATAAGTAACCATCTGGACTATTTTCTTATAATGCCGCCCCCGCATTTCATTGATTGCCAATGCAAGCAGGATAGGCATGGGAAAACTGATGATAAGGCTGTACAGACTGAGAGCAAGTGTATTTCTCATTAAATTCCTGAAATCCGGTGTGGTAAAGAAATTTTTGAAGTGTTTTAACCCCACCCAGTCGCTCCCCCAGATTCCTCCCCGGATGGAATAATCCTTAAATGCGATAACCGCCCCTCCCATAGGGAGATAAGCAAAAATAATCAGATAGGAAACCGGCAAAACCAGCATCAAATATAACTGCCAGTGCCTTTTTACCTCCACAGATATCCTTTTCCGCAAGCTTTTCTTAGCATTCGGCCGGCTGTTCATAACCATTCCCTTCTCCCTGGTAGTTTTCACCCCCATAAACAATTCCTCCTCCCTTATAAAAATAAAATGTAATAGATACGCTTCATACGCAATGACGGTATGCGGCGCGTATTTCCCTTCCAAACTTCTCTCTATAAATCAGGTTTAAAAGCAATATACGTTTATGTAACGTATTTTTTTGCAAAAAATATGCTATAGGTCATATAAACGTGAGGTGCGTATGAAAAAAATAAGTTTCGGTGATAATAAAAACGTAATTAATGATAATTTAAAAGCAATCAGGCAGGAACGGAATCTGACCCAAAGTGAATTAGCCGCTAAAATGAAAACCTATAATGTTAATTTGGATCAGCAAATGATCAGCAAAATTGAAAACAATACCCGCATTGTAACAGACTATGAACTGGTTTGTTTCTGTCAGGTTCTTGAAGTGGACGTAAATACGATGCTGCAAAATTTCTACAACAATTTAAAACCAGGTAAATAAAACACTAGTGAGATTTACCTATTTTTTTTAGTTACTTAATGCCAAAATGTACAATACGTTTATGTGACGTATTATAACTCATGTTTCATGATAAAGTCAATAAAAATAAGTCACATAAACGTAGGAAACGAAATGAAGAAAATAACTTTTGGCGATAACAAAAATATAATTGGGAAAAATCTGAAAAGCATAAGAAAAGAAAGGCATTTGACACAGGGTGAACTGGCTGCCAAAATGCAGACTTTTAATGTTAATATTGACCAACAAATGATCAGCAAAATTGAAAATAACGCCCGTATTGTAACAGATTATGAATTAGCCAGCCTTTGTTACATTCTTGGAGTTGATATCAATGCTATGCTGCAAAATATAGACGAGGTTTTACGAATAAATAAAACATAGCACTTACCGGCAACAGACAGGGGCCGGTTTTCCCCGACCCCTGCGTAATGATCTGTGCGTCTGGTACGGTACCGGACAGGATACCCCGGCAAACGGGAGCTTCCCCCTTCCCACCTACTGAAAATGTCTGCAATATCCCCGCACCGTCAGGCCCGCAAACACCGGAATTTCCGCTAAGGCCGCGCCAAGAATCACGAAAGGTGCCCACAGGCTGTATCCGCCTATATGCAGGAAATTAAAATTGGTTACCTCCGAAGCAAAACCTCCCAATATCGAGATACCTCCCGACGGCAGAATGCACCGCAGCCAGGACACCCCATTTCCTGAAGAGGCCATAAACAAAATGATGGGACTGAGAAAAAACAACAGCGACAGAGCCAGCGCGCTTACCGTGGTTTTACAACGCGAGGAAAGAAACAGCGTAAAACAGACAGACGCCAGCAGGCATGCAAAACCGGCCGCAGTCACAATGAGCTGAAGCTGCCCGATATTCAAATCGCTCAAGCTCACCGTGGAAAAGACCAGCTGCATGGAACTTTTCAGCATATCCCAGCCGAAAAAGCTGTTGGAAAGGAACAGATGCCAGGACGCACACAGGAGAAAGGAAACGGATGTGATCACCAGCGCAGCCGCCAGCTTCACTACCGCCAGCCTCCCTTTTCCATACCTGGTACAGCGCAGGATATCATCCGCATGGGTCTGGTAATCGGCGGAATAAACCGGTGCGGCGATAATAACACAGAACAGCGTCAAAAGAAATACCGTGAGCATCTGGTAATCATAGGCATTTGTGCTGTAGCCCGGATAATAAGTAAAAGGCATTTTTACCTTTGCATACATCTTCTCCGCCTGTTGTGCCGCCTCCGGATGATTTTTCTGCTCCAGCTTCATCAGGTCGTTAAGATGGACAGGACACTGTTCATAAAACGAATCCATCCATTCCGGATCCAGGCCGATTATTCCGGGTGCCATACCCGTTTCCGCATCTGCATACACCTCCGTTATCCTGGAAAGAAGGGGCGCCACAGGAAGTATTTTTTCCACGTAAACCTCTGTGGGCAGCTGATAAGCGTAGGTCTTATCATATTCCGCAAGCATCTGCCCGGCGGTTTCAACCGCTTTCTTCAGCTGTTCCTGTGTGATCTCCCCGGACAGCCCCGCCTGGGCCTGCTTTGTCAGCCGGATTGCATCCAGCCCCGTGATTTCCTGTTCCTTTCCCTCTTCTCCGATATTCCTGATTTCAAATGTCACCGGCAGCCAGGCCATCAGCGAAGACAGCCCAAAGGCGGCCAGCAGCAGAATCCAGGTTGTCCTGGTGTGCAGTACTCTCTTTATTTCCAACCGGAACAATCTCATCGTTTTTTTCCTCCTTTCGTCCTGTCCGTTTCTTCCCCTTCTTTATCGGTCCCCTGGGGAAAAAGCCAGAGATACAGATCCTCCAGCCGGGGTTCCTGCCAAACACCGCTTTCCGTTTTATCCCCCAGATAACGGATCGTAATCTCTCCGTCCGGCTCGTTTTTCAAATTGACGATACGAAGCCTTTTTTCATATTCCATAAGCATCCCGGCCGGGATCTTTTCGGAAAAAACCTTTCCTTCCATACGCGTTACCAGTTCCTGGGTGGTCCCGGTTTCTATGATCCTTCCATCCTTCATAATGGCATTTTTCATAGCAATGTATTCCACATCCGGCACGATATGGGTGGATATCACCACGATCCTGTCATGGGCAAATTCGGAAAGCAGGTTGCGGAAGCGAACCCGTTCTCCCGGATCCAGACCGCTTGTGGGTTCATCCAGAATCAGGATTTCCGGCTCATTTAACAGTGCCTGAGCAATCCCCACCCGCCTTTTCATACCTCCCGAAAGCTTCACAATCTTTTTGTTCCTCACATCCTTCAGGGTCAGCGTTTCCAGCAGCTCTCCTATTTTTTCCCGGGACTGCCCGGGCTTAAGCCCCTTCAGGGCCGCGATATATTCCAGATAATCCCGGACGGTAAATTCCGGATAGAAACCGAATTCCTGGGGCAGGTATCCGAAGATATCCCGATACGCCTCGCCCAGGCTGTCTATCCGCACGCCGTCATAGGTAATCCGCCCTTCATCCGGCTTCAGGAGTCCCGCTATCATACGCATCAGCGTTGTTTTACCCGCCCCATTGGCGCCAAGAAGCCCCCAGACACCGGGCGTTATCCGCAAAGAGA
Source organism: uncultured Lachnospiraceae bacterium (assembly GCA_900548905.1). Taxonomy (GTDB): domain Bacteria; phylum Bacillota; class Clostridia; order Lachnospirales; family Lachnospiraceae; genus Eisenbergiella. Next base: position 42,404 of record URMK01000016.1, read on the forward strand.
CACTATCCACCGCTTTTTTATCCTGAAAGCGCTTGCTCACCTGTTCCAAACATAATTCCATAATAACCTCGATTCCCGGAAAATCCTTTCCGCTGCGTTATAACAGTTCCGATACATCCGATCCGTTACATTTCTTTCCTGATTCCCTCCCCCAGAGATACAGCCTGCGAGGTACGGTATTATATCCCGCACAGAGCATAAGCCCTGTGCAGCTGTCCATACTGCCGTACCATAAAAGCCAGAAGACAAAGACATACAAGCCCCCATCCGGCTGTGAACGTCTGGCGGAAAAAGACCGGATAGTATTCACTGCATATCCCGAAGACCAGCAGCAGGGCGGCGCATACACAGACGCTGCTGAGGGGAAAATAACGCAGTTTTAAATGGACCAGCAGATAAAACAGGACCGCTGCTGCCGCAAGAAACGGGACCGCCAGATACAGTACCGCGCTGCCGTACTCCAAAGGCGTTTTACGGACCGTGAGAACCAACAGCATAAGAAGGCCGGCCATATCCCCCACCCCGGCAAGAACGATCCAGGAGGCCAGCAGCTTTCCCGCAGACATCCTGGAAGCCGCCTCTGTTTCATACATCCGGCAGCGCAGGGATCTCTGCAGGAAAGGAATCGCCGTCATGGCAACCATTACCGCGCAGCAGCATAGCAGGAACGGGATTTTATCCTTGTTGATCTGATATATATCCCCGTAAACCCGGAAAAGGAAAATGCCCGCAGCCCCAAACAGCACGGCTTGCAGAATCCATATTTTCCATCCGGTAAACCGAATCTGCAAAAGCAGGAATTCCCCGAACCCTATTCTTTCCCGCTTTTTTCTTGAAGCTAAGGATATCCCCCGGAGCAAGGCATCCGTTGTTTTACCATATTCCTCCTGTACGGCGGCTATTGTCCTTTCCATGCCGTCCCTATCCCGGCCGGCCTCCGCCGCTTTCAGTTGTTCTCTCAGCTGCTTTTTCCAGTTATTTCCCATGGCCCCTCCTCCTTCCTGAATCTCATACCGGTACAGACAAACCGGTACGGATTATTGTCGCATCTCCTCTTTCAGCTGCTTTAATGCCCTGCGCAGCCTTGACTGCACCGTCCGCAGAGGCAGATCCAGCACGGCTCCTATTTCCCCAAGCGTCAGCTCCTGTGCAAAACGCAGCAGCACAATTTCTTTCAAATTCTCAGGCAGCCCTCCCACAAGCAGACAGAAATCCACCTCTTCCTCCGCCCGGACGAATTCCCGCTCCGTATATTCCAGTTCCTCCGGCAAAGGCTCCGCCCTCTTTTTCCGCCACAAATCAATACAGGTGTTTTTTGCTATCTGATACAAAAGAGGCTTGAATTTCCCCTTATGCTCATACCTGTCAAGCAAACGGACCGCCTTCAGAAAGGTCTCCTGCGCCGCATCCTCCGCCGCCATCCGGTCGGATGCATGCCACAGGCAATACCTCAGTATTTCCGGATAGTACAGCTTCACCAGATCCTCCAGCGCCGTTTTCTCACCCTGCTTCAGTTTTTTAAATAATTCATCTTCACGCGTCAAGTGTTTCCTCCCGAGGGCGTCCCCTCTATCTATATAAACGATTGAAAAGAGGGAAAATGATTAAGATTCTAAAAAGTCAAATACCCCGCAGCTCGCTGCGGGGTATTTGACCCTCGCGGCAGTCGCCAAGTGGATGCACTCGTGCATCCGTTTGGCTCGTTGCCCGCGGGAATAAATGGCAGGTATCCCGTTACCTGCCATCCTGCTATCACTCTGAATGCCGAAAGCTTTCCTTCAACTACATATTTATCCTTCCATCCCATCCGCCCAGCTTCCCATTTTTTCCGCCGTCATTTTCCACTGCTCCGGGGGCGTCACCCCGGCCTCTCCATCCCCGTCCTGCTCACCATACCAGCCAAATCCCGCATGGTTGCCGCCTTCTATTACATATTCCACACTGCCCTCCGGCAGGTTATCCCGGTATTCCTCATATTTTTCCCTGTTCAGTACCCCATCCCGGCTTCCATATATGCTCAAGACAGCCAGTTCCTTTGGCAGAGGCTTTGCCGCATATGCCGCCAGCAGCACCAGTCCCTTCATCTTTTCTTCCTGTCCGGAGGCAGCAAAGGAAGCGGCCATCGCCCCTCCCAGGGAATGTCCTCCCAGATACCATTCCTCCATATCGGGATATGCCTCCATCACCTGCGCCGCCGCGCCGCTGTTTAACACCGCCAGGCGGCCGGGCATCCTTACCAGCACACAGAAAAAATCCTGTCCCGCGATTTCACGAAGCAGCGGCCCGTATGCCTCTTCCTCCACCTTGGCCCCCGGATAGAATACCAGCCCCCTGCCGCATTCCGGATCCCCATAGGTAATCCATTTTTTCCCCGCCTGTTCCGCAGCCGTCTCTTCCCCCGCTGCGGACAAAGTTTCCTGCATAACGGGAAGCGCATGATAATAATCTTCTATATACACGAAAATTCCCGCAACAGCCACAATGACAACTGCCGCCAGTATCATTCCCGCCCTTTTCCATTTGCTGTATTTCCTCCCTCTCATAAGATAAAGGCTCCTTTTCTTCTTTTCTATTATTCTATAGAAAAAATGCAGGATGGGCAACTACCAAGTTACGGATCCCTCCGTGTACTATAAGCGTTCCGACGGGCTTGGCGCAGGATACAAAGAGCCCTCTGAACTGTTACTCCGTACTGAGTAAACAATAACACTCCCCTTTTCCGGGCTTTATTTTTGTATATATAGTATATTAATTTGTATTTTCATTGTATCTTTTGTATATTCTTTAAACATTTGGTAATAACATGAGTTTTTTTATCAAATTTCATAGAAATTTAATGGTACATACCATGGTTTTATGGTAAAATATTTAAACCATTGCTGGTCACCTGCCCGGCCGCAAAGCCAGGCAGTCCATCTATTGACAGCAGGAGTCCTATACCCCGCAGTAAGCCATGGGGTTATAAGAAGGAAAATTTTAATGGAAAGCAGGGGTTACCCTGCGGACAGCTGCCGGAATACCTCTTTCCGCCGGCCTTGGGGCAAAGCCTGAAATGCCGGCTGTTATCCCGCAGCATTTCCGCACGAACGAAAGGAGTTCACATGTTAACGCAAGAAGAAATCACCAGCCTCGATGAGATTCTTTCAAGCCATGATTACGACAGTTCTTCCGTTATCGCAGTCATGCAGGACATCCAGAAGAAGTACCGTTATCTTCCCGAAGAAGCGCTTACCTACATTGCCGGGAAGCTGAAGCTGAGCGAAGCCAAGATCTACGGCGTTGCCACCTTCTACGAGAACTTTTCTCTGGAACCGAAGGGCAGATATGTCATCAAAGTATGCGACGGCACCGCCTGTCATGTCCGTAAATCTATTCCCATCCTGGAGGAGTTCCGGAATATCCTGGGCCTGTCCGAAACCAAGCACAATTCGGACGATATGCTTTTTACCCTGGAAACCGTATCCTGCCTGGGAGCCTGCGGTCTGGCGCCGGTATGCACCGTTAACGATAAGGTACATGCCTCCATGACACCGGAAAAAGCACGAGAACTCATAAGCGAACTGAGGGAGGAAGCAGCCAATGAGAATTAACAGCCGCGACGAATTAAACCACTTGCAGGAATATTACAGCAGCCGGGTGAATGCCCAGAAAAAACGGATTCTGGTCTGTGCGGGAACCGGCTGTGTGGCAGGCGGCTCCCTTCTGATTTACGACCGCCTGAAAGAGCTTATGGAAGAAAAAGGGATCTGCTGTGAGGTAGTCCTGGAGGAAGAGCCCCATGATCCTTCCCTTCATTCCGCCGGAAATGGCGGCTGCGGCTGCAAGGATCAGCCCATCGGCCTGAAAAAAAGCGGCTGCCACGGCTTCTGTGAAATGGGGCCGCTGCTGCGCATCGATCCGGAAGGGCTTCTGTACATAAAGGTAAAAGTGGAAGACTGCGAAGAAATCATCGAAAGAAGCATTCTGAAGGATGAAATCGTGGAGCACCTTGTTTACCAGGATCAGTCCCTTAAATCTTATCCCAAACAGGAAGATATTCCTTTCTATAAGAAACAGACCCGTGTGGCCCTGGAATACTGCGGCCATATCAATGCGGAATCCGTAAAGGAATACATTGCCGAAGGCGGCTACAGCGCCGTGGCAAAGGCTTTATTTGATATGACTCCCCAGCAGATCGTGGATGAAATCACAGACTCCTGCCTGCGGGGCAGAGGGGGCGGCGGATTCCCCACCGGCCGTAAATGGGCACAGGTACTCCGTCAGCCCGAAGAGATTAAATATGTCGTCTGCAACGGCGACGAAGGGGATCCGGGCGCATTCATGGATCGTTCCATGATGGAAGGCGAACCCCACCGTGTGCTGGAAGGTATGCTTATATCCGGTATCGCTACCGGTGCACATTATGGCTATATCTATGTGCGCGCGGAATATCCGCTGGCTGTATCCCGTCTTCAGAATGCCATTAACCAGGCCATAGAAATCGGCCTCCTGGGTGAAAACATCCTGGGTTCCGGTTTTGATTTCACCGTTAAAATAAGCCAGGGAGCCGGGGCATTCGTATGCGGCGAGGGCAGCGCCCTCACCTCTTCCATCGAAGGAAACCGGGGCATGCCCAGGGTAAAACCCCCCAGGACTGTGGAAAAAGGGCTTTTCGAAAAGCCAACCGTCCTGAATAACGTGGAAACCTTCTGCAACGTGGCCCCCATTATCCTGAAGGGCGCCGACTGGTACAAGACTATGGGGCCGGCAAACAACCACGGCACCAAGGCCTTTGCCCTTACCGGAAATGTCAATAATACCGGACTCATTGAGGTTCCCATGGGAACCACTCTCCGGGAGGTTATTTTTGACATCGGCGGCGGTGTAAAAGGCGGCGATTTCAAAGCGGTTCAGATCGGCGGCCCCTCCGGCGGCTGTCTGTGCATCAGCGCCACCGAAGATCACCTGGATATGCACCTGGATTTTGATTCCCTGAAAAAGGTGGGCGCTATGATCGGATCCGGCGGCCTGGTTGTCATGAATGACAAAAGCTGTATGGTGGAGGTTGCCCGCTTCTTTATGAATTTTACCCAGAACGAATCCTGCGGCAAGTGCGTTCCCTGCCGGGAAGGCACAAAACGTATGCTGGAGCTTTTAACCGATATTACGGAGGGCAGGGGAACCATGGAGCATCTGGATATGCTCGGGGAACTCTCCCAGACCATTTCCGATACCGCTTTATGCGGCCTTGGAAAAACAGCCGCTTTCCCGGTTGTCAGCACCATGAAATATTTCCGCGAAGAATACATTGCCCACGTTGTGGATAAAAAATGTCCTGCCGGACAATGCAAAGCACTTGTCAACCTGCAAATCGATCCTGACCTTTGCAGAGGCTGTACCAAGTGCGCAAGGCTCTGCCCTGTGTCCGCTATTACAGGCGAACTGAAAAAGCCCCATACTATCGATGTCAGCAAATGTATCAAATGCGGCACCTGTAAGGACGGCTGTCCATTCCATGCAATTTACTGATTTCATGCAATCGCATAAAGGAGAATCTGAAATGGCAAAATACATGATTATTGACGGCATAAGGGCGGATTTCGACCAGGAAAAAAATATCCTGCAGGTAATCAACAGCGTGGGAATCCACGTACCCACCCTTTGCTATTATTCCGACCTTTCCATTTACGGCGCCTGCCGTATGTGTATGGTTGAGGACGAGCGCGGCAACCTGATTGCCTCCTGCTCCACACCTCCCAAGGATAAAATGTCTGTCCGTACCAATACCCCCCGCCTGCAGCATCACCGCAAAATGATCCTGGAGCTGCTGCTGGCTTCCCACTGCCGGGACTGTACCATATGTGAAAAGAACCAGACCTGCCGCCTGCAGGAGCTGGCAGGCCGCCTGGGACTGACGGACGTTCGTTTTCCCAATACAAGAACCCCTCAGCCCGTGGACGATTCCTCGGTATCCATCGTGAGGGATCCCAGCAAATGTATTCTCTGCGGCGACTGTGTGAGGGTATGTAACGAAGTACAGCACGTGGGAGCTATAGATTTCGCGGAACGCGGCTCCTCCATGGTGGTCACTCCCGCCTTCGGCAAGAAACTGGCTGAGACCGACTGTGTGAACTGCGGCCAGTGTGCGGCTGTATGCCCTACTGCAGCAATCAAGGTAAAAACCAATATGGATAAGGTATGGCGTCACCTCTACGATCCGCACAAACGCGTGGTGGTACAGGTTGCCCCTGCCGTCCGTGTGGCCCTGGGAGAAGCCTTCGGCCTTCCGCCCGGTGAAGACAGCATCGGCAGAATTTTCACCGCCATCCGTATGCTGGGCTTCGACGCCGTTTATGACACCTGCGTGGGCGCTGATCTTACTATTATGGAAGAAGCCCGGGAGCTGGCTGAAAAGCTGGAAAGCGGCGACGGCCGTTTCCCTCTGTTCACCTCCTGCTGCCCCGCCTGGATACGCTTTGCGGAAACCAAGCATCCGGACATCATGCCCTACATCTCCACCTGTAAATCACCCATGGAAATGTTCGGCGCGGTGTTAAAGGAATATTATAAGGAAAAAGACGCGGAAGAAGAACAGGAAACAATTTCTGTTGCCATCATGCCCTGTGTGGCAAAGAAAATGGAAGCGGTACGGGAAGAATTCAAACGAAACGGTGTTCCGGATATTGATTATGTGCTCACTACAAAAGAACTGATCCGTATGATCCGGGAAAGCGGCATCCAGTTTGACGAAATCGATCCCGAAGCCCCCGATATGCCCTTCTCCATTTCCTCCGGCGCCGGCGTTATATTCGGAGTTACCGGCGGCGTTACCGAAGCGGCCCTGCGCCGTCTGGTACAGGAAAAGAGCACCCAGACCCTGCGTGACATCAAATTCTCCGGTATCCGCGGCATGGAAGGCGTGAAGGAAGCCATCGTGGAAATGGATGACCGTACTCTGCGCATCGGTGTTGTAAGCGGACTCGGCAATGCGGATGATTTAATAGAAAAAATCAAGAGCGGGGAAGAGCATTTTGACTTTGTGGAGGTTATGGCTTGTCCGTACGGCTGTATCGCAGGCGCCGGCCAGCCCTTCTGCCATAAAGTGGACAAAAAGGAACGTATGGCCGGAATGTACCGTTCCGATAAGGCGGCCCCCATCAAACGAAGCGAAGAAAACCCTGTCATATTCAATCTCTACAACGGCGGACTGCTGGAAGGCAGGGAGCATGAACTGCTTCATGTCCATTATGCCGGGGCACACGTACACGAGTAAATCCGGCGTTACCGGGAGGGAACCTTATGATAATCACACCAAATTTTCATTTCCGGGGAGACTGTGAAGAAGCTATGAATCTGTACCAAAAGGCTTTCCATGGGGAAATCACCTGTCTCCTGCATTACCGGGATGCCAATCCCCGGGATTACGTTGCCGACAGCCGGTTAGGCGGCCATGTCTATCATGGAGAAATGCTTCTGTACGGAATCCGGGTGATGATGTCTGACATGGAACCCGCAGAAATATCGGAAAAGCCGGTTTCACCGCCCTTATCCCTGGTGGTAACCATGGATACAAAAGAACAGGTGATGGAGGCTTATGAAGTCATGAAGGAGGGAGCGGTTATCCGGCAGACGCCGCAAAGCACGACCTACAGCTCCTGCTTCGTTTCCCTGATCGATCGGTTCGGGATACGCTGGGAAATCATGACGGAGCAGACTCTGCAGTAAAAACCTTCCGTCCGGAAAAAAATACCCCTGTCAGAAGCCTCGTGTTTGTCCGAGGTTTCCAACGGGGGTACTTTTTATGTGTTCCCAAAATCCCAAAATCATAAACGGCTCCATCCAAACCGCCTCCGGCATTTGTATATCTCACTCTGACGAACCCTTATACCGTATTTTCCGCCGGCCCCGGATACCTTTTCCGGAATACCTCTTCCAGCGCATCCGTTTCCCAGGGAAAAATACAGTATCCCGGCGCCCCTGCTGCCGCCAGCTCCTTCAGCCGCTCAAAAGCGATCCAGCATACGCCTTCCACTTCTTCCTCCTGCAGCGTAAGCTCCTCTTCCCTGACGGGCTTTTCATACAAAAACAGCGCGGAGATTTCCCTGTCCAGGACATGGCCCCCGCCGAAGTAATCATCCACCTGACAGGGATAAATACCCGCCGGGTACAGATCCTCCTCCTTCGCCTCCAGCCCCAGCTCCTCCTCCAGCTCCCGCAGCGCTCCCTCTACAAAACTGTCGCCTGCCGATAAATGCCCCGCACAGGAAGCATCATAGCATCCCGGAAAAGTTTCCTTCCTGCTGCTTCTCTTCTGCAAAAGCACCTCTGTTTTTCCGCCGTTTTGCCGTACCAGCCAGATGTGGGCTGTTCCATGCCAGTCCCCGTCCCTGTGGACGGCACTTCTTTCCTTCACTTCCCCCGTAAGCACCCCTTCGGGCGTACGGATATCAAACATTTCCATTCTGTTTTCCTCATATGTGTTTCTGTCGGTAACTGTGATAGGGCAAACAGTTACTTCTGCCTTATGTAAACACTGCAGCAGCCCGGAAGGCTGCTGCAGATGAGTTCGTTCTTATTGTATCACAAAGAAAATATCACTGGCAAACGGTCCGTCACCGCCGTAATATATCTTGCTGTTTCCCATATGGTCGGCAACCGAAACCCGTTTGATCCGGTAGGTTCCCGCTTCCTTCGTCTGGCTCTTTTTGATGGTGCCGGAGTAGAGCATATCTCCCTGATATTCCAGGTCGATGCTGATCGCTTTTCCCTTTTCATTCTCAAAGCGCACCGCAACCGTGTCCACACCGGAAAAATCATCCGCAACCGCAGCGGTCACCATAAGAGGCGACTCCTTTGCCGCCTGTACGGGAGCAACCGTCACCGCCCCCAGTACAGGAGGGGTTTCATCCAGCACCGCCACACCGTTTGCAATGGTAAAACCCGCCGTAAACGGGAGTGTCCGGTATTTATCATTTTCCTCCCGGTCCTCCGCCCTGCAGTATTTCAGGTAAGCGCCGTTGGTATCCTGCAGGAGCACCTTATCCAGCACATAATTGCCGGCAGGCTCATAAATGCTCATCGTTATCCAGCCCGCATACACACCGTTGGCATAGTCCCTGTCCCGGAGTATCTTGGTAACGCTTCTGTCATTAACCGGATTTTTAAACTGGATGTTAATATGATCGATCCCCGCAGTTCCCGGAAGCGCCTGTACAGCCACATAGACCTTCAGTTCATTCCCTTCCGCCGTCATGCTGCCGGCGGCAACCGCGCCAAGAAGCATACCGCTTCCGGCGGCTTCACCGGCAGCGGGTTCCCCCAAAGCCTGTGCCGCGGGTTCCTCCGCCTGCGCCGGTAAGGACGGGAACAGACTTGCAGCCGCCAGAACCGCCGCTGCCGCCAATGCTGTCATTCTGTAACCTTTTTTCATCCGCTCACTCCTTTTCCTTCTGAAAAAGTATATTACACTCTTTTTCATTTTATCATATCCCCTGCAAAAGAAAAGATGATTTTCAGGAAATGAAGCGGTTTGAATGGAAGCGGTTCTGTTTTCCGTCCGCAGTTCAGTCCCCGATAAAAGGCATTTCCGTCATCCGCAGGTTAGTGCATCCGTAAGGCTGCAGATACATGTCCTCCGGCTCTCCCAGGGCAGTCCGTTCCGAAGGCTCCACGCGGCAGACGCCGCCTTTCTCCTCCCAGGGCACCTTTACCATTTTCGTTTTCAGGCGCACCGGAGGCTTTTCCACGGAGAAAGGATAATCTCCCATGTTTTGCGGAATGACTTCAAAGTGTTCCGAACAGAAACCATAATTCCAGTCTGAAACCGGGGTGAATTCGTAATCACAGTAAGGTGCCTTCCGCTCCACGCCGTTTCTGCTGTATTCCAGCAGCCGGCATTCCGCCTTTACAGGCAGGGAATAGACAAAAGGCCCGCGCACGGCGGCTCTGGCTCCGAAGGGCCGTTCCACCAGCTTTGTTTCATAAGAAAAACGGACGATAATGCGGGTACTGCCTTCCCAGGTCCTGTGGAGCCTGAAAAAGCTTCCCGGCTCCGCTTTTTTCCCATCCACCCAGGCTTCGTCGGCAAAGCCTGGTATCCGGAGAAGAAGCTCCATGGTCACAGGCCGATCGGCAGTCACCTCGATCACCGCCTCGTCGCGGAACGGATACTCGGACACTACCTGAAGGCAGACTGCCGTCCCGTCCCGCATCACCTGTGCCCGGGCAGGCACCATGGACATCACCGCCAGCCCCTCCCGGCTCTGCATCAGCGTCGATAAAGCGAATTTGGGCCAGGCCTGGTTGAAATTCGCCGTACAACATCCGAAATTAGGCTCCAGGCCAAACATATGCGCTTCTCCGGTATTGGAATTAAAAGGAACCTCTTCCTCAGGAATTCTCCGGCCGCTGATCTGATTGGTCATCTGTACGTACTGATGCGCCCACATATCCGGTGTTGTCGTAGCCGGAAGACAGTTAAAGGCTTCTTTTTCCAGCAGATCCCCCCAGAAGGAATCGCCTGTCACCGCCAGAAGGATCTCGCAGGAATACATGGCTTCCGCCACGCTGCAGCATTCGCTTCCCTGGACGGGCGAATCCCCGGACAGGCATTCATCCCCCGTAAAATGTCCTGTCACCATACTGTTATACCGCATCACCTTCTGATACATCTTCCGGGCGAAGGCATCCCCGTCCTCCCCGGTGACAAGAGACATCAGCGCCCTGGATTTCAGCGCCATTGCCGTATTCACCACATGATTCAGCTGCGTCCAGTATTTGTCTGCAGCAGGATGTCCGAAGTCAAAATGTTCATAAAGCTTTTCATAATCCAGCCCCTGGGCATCCAGAACATACATGAGCTGAAGCATCCATTCCTCCGGACGCCTTTCATAGAGCCACAGAAGAGGGATCAGACATTCATACCACCTCGCCGCTCCCCAATTAAAAAGGGTGTTGCGGGTTATGTGCCCCAGCAGGTTTTTCATAGCCCGGCAGACCGCTGACTCGATCCGCTCATCCCCCGTACAGTCATGATAGAGCACCAGTACCTTACATATTAAAAAAGCCGCCCATACATCATAGGTCTCTCTCTCTTCTTTCGGGCACGGACAGATCCAGCCGTCCTCCTCCTGCCGGTCCAGAATCGCATCTATATATCGTCCTGCCCTCTTGATCAGATCCTCATCCTCCAGCAGATAAGCAAGCGGGATGAAACCGTCCAGCCAGTAAGGCACCCGTTCCCAGCCCTCCTTGTCACCGCCGATCCATTTGCTGTCGCGGATATCCGGCCAAATCAAATCCAGGTGGCCTGAAAGCCCATCCGCCTGGATTTCCAGCTGCCGCTTCAGCCATCCCTGCGGCTTCAGCTCCTTTGCGGTAAGCGGAATAAATTTTTGTGTTTTCATCCTTCCATCTCCTCATTCTTTTTGTTTCTTTTTTTCTGTAAATGTTTTATTCTGTAACTATAGAGCAACCTCAACCCTTCCAGGAAAGGCGGTTATGCTATGGAAACTATTTTTCTCTCTCCTGCACCCATGCCCTATCTGACAGACTGCCAGCTGAAACGTTTCGGCATAAATGAATACCACTGTTCCCGTTTCTGCGGATACTTTGTCCTCATTTTCATGCTCAAAAATACCCTGCAGTTTACCGAGAATGAGGTAATGACCACCCTCCGTCCGGGCGATTGGTATATCCAGAAGAAAAACACCTGGCAGGACGCATCTCTTCCCAGTCCCAAGGCGGAATACTACTACATCCACTTTGAAGCCTCCTATACCGAGGATCGCACCAGCCGGCTGATGCTGCCTATCCGCGGTACCTTCCGCCCCGTCCTTTTCCTTCCGCTCCTTCAGCATCTGGAACGCCTTCGGAACCAGACCCCCTGCAGCCACCTGGAGCTTCAGAGTGAATTTTTCAGACTGCTTGGCCTGCTGTATACCCAGGAACAGTCCTATACCCCGCTGACAGCCGCTCTCATGCGTTATGTAAATGAGAACTATGCTTCCCGCATCACGGGGGAACATCTGTCGGAAATTTTTCATTATTCCTCCGAATATATCGATAAGAAAATGAAGCAGGAGCTGGGTATGACACCCCACGCCTATCTCACCGCCATACGCCTGCAGAATGCCAAAAAGCTTTTGGAACGCACCGATCAGCCCATTCAGAAAATTGCCCTGGAATGCGGCTTTTCCGACAATTCCATATTCTACAAGGCCTTTAAGAAAAGCTTCTCCCTAAGTCCCAGCGAATGGCGGAAAAAAGGCAGCAGGTAAGGCTTGTCTGAACGGTTTCGGAAAATACCGGTTTTTGCACCGGCACACCGATACCATACCTCTATCATAGTATGAAATCCCTTTGTTTTTAAGTTCAAAAACAGGAGAATACATTGCAAAACTGGTACTAAAAAGAGCCTGACTGCTCGCGGCAGGATTATACGGACACTTTATCGCTTCTGCGGCAGTCTGAAAAATCATCAACGGTATTGTTCTTGAGCAGAAACCGGATAACGCCTACGAGTATAAAATCAACATCATGATGGCGGCCTGTTTGGTGAAAAAATTTCCGGCAACACAAAATGCAAGCGGTAAACAGCTTATAGTGGATGAGAAGGCCGTGATGGCTTTCCGTGATACTTTTCTTTCCTGCAATGTCTTTCTATTTTTACTAAAGAGTGATTATAGTCAGACGCAATGTGGAGAGCAAATAGATACTCAGGCAAATCGGAATTGAAGGAGGAGAAATATATGCATCCATTTTTTGGTTTAACTTTATTTTGTGCGTTTGTAGCGATTGGAGCGGCTATTATAGTAAATAAAAAGAAGAAGTAAAGAAAGCGGCAATTTCTAAGTAAGGACGAAAAAACCATGTATTTGCCTAAAAAGAGGAACCCACCTATTATATGAAATAGGTGAGTTCCTCTCACTAGGACGCAAGGTCCCGGCCCCCTTTATCATCTACAGCCCGCTCCTTCCTTCTTCTCTTTTCTTGCTTTCAGAAAACAAAGAGGCATCAGCCCTCCGTATAAAACAGCGTGCTTCACCGGGTGAAACCCATACTCCGAAACAAAAGCAATCAATTCTCCTGCATTCCATTTGTGATACGTATGAAACCCGATTGCCTCCATCATCCGGATTTTTACCTTCGGCATTTTCCCCTCGATCCGTACAAAAGTGGGAGCATACAGGATTCCGCCGGGCTTCAACACCCTGTATATTTCCTCCAGGGCCTTTGCGGGATACGGCATAATATGAAGTGCATTGGCAATAACCACGGCATCAAAGCTTCCGGGTGCATAAGGCAGCGACGTGGCATCCTGCACGGAAAAAAACAATCTGGCGGAATGGGATTTCTTTTTTGCCTCCTCCACCATCTTTTCCGAAAAATCCGTTGCCTCCCAGTGCTTTACATATTGGGACAAGGCAAACGTTAGCTGCCCGGATCCGCACGCAAGCTCCAGCACATCCATATCCCGGTTCAGATCCGGCTTTATCTGCTCACATATAGTGTCATAAAGTTTATGGCTGTTCTTCATAAAAGGTCCGTAAAGAAAAGCCACCTTTTCCCAGAATTTTTTATTCGTATTGCCGTTCATACCATTCCTTCTTCCTACATCGCTTTATGTTAGCTTACTCTAACCTTTTCCCATAGCAACATCCACTCTCTTGCCAACCGGATGGCTCCTTAAGGTACAGATAAAAAAACGGATGCCGTCTTTATTCCAGAGGAGCGGCAGTAACTCCCACATTCAGCAGGAAGCTCTCCAGTATTTCTTTGTTTTCCAGATACAGTTCCCGGGAGACCGTACAGGTCACAACATAATATGCATAATCAAATCCGGGTATGGTAAGGGATATGTATTCTTCCACGACAGCTTCCTCCGTGTCCTCCATCCCCTGGTTCATATACCGTTTTCCAAGAAGACCGGTGTTGGTGATAAAATCCGTCCCTGCTTCTCCCTCCGGCTCTTCCGTTTCATAGGAACCGGATACCGTAATTTTACCGGCTTCGTTTCCTTCCATATAAACCGTAAAGCCCCATTCATGGCTTTCCATTTCATCGCCTGCGTTCAGCTTTTCATAAGTGCTGTATGTCCATCCTGAAGGAAGCGTCATATAGATTTTATCTACAAACCTGTGATGTACAAATGTGTGCTCGATTACCGTTTCTTCCTCCACAACGCTCTGTCCGTTGCTCATAACCTCCGCACTTCCATTGCCCAGACAACCGGTAAATCCTATCAGGCATACGAACAGTATAACCAGCAAAGCTCCATATTTATTCCGCAAACTGTAACCTCCCGTTTTTTTCCGTTTATGTAACTGTTACAACAATTCACTACCGTCACAGTTATCGCAGAAATCCGTCCAAAATCGTCTCCGGCGATAGGATTTTTGCACGCCTGAACCATTTTCCTATGGGCAGCATAAGAAACGGGCTGCCCATAGGAAAATGATTCCTACCATATTATAACAAGTCAGATACCCAGCCGCAAGTGCCGGATCACCAAACTTAAAACAGATTATAACCGTTCGTTACTGTTCAGGCAGGTCTGCGCAGTAAATGCGCAGACCACAGAAAACACAGCGGACACCTATCAGGCCGGAAAAGGTTTACAGGCAAAAAATTCAGGGTTGGGAGTCTCCTTTTGCAATTCTTTCTCTTCCGTATGGTTTCCGCGTTTTTCCGAAACACGATAATCCGTCCAGCCGTTTTTTTCCTGTCCCAGCCAGCAGATGCTGTACCGTTTTTCCGCCGTATCCAGAATCACGGTTTTAATCGTCCCGAAGCCTTCTTTATAGTAATTTACCGTCATTCCCTCCGGGTATTTTTTGAGCATAAACTCCCGGATTTCCTTTTCTGTATGGCAAGCCTTCTTTTCGGCAAATGCGGCAAGCTTATCCCGCCGGATAATGGAATTTTCCATCGCGGCAGGTTCCCGGGCTGCCAGGCTTTCCAGAACAATATGATTGGTTCCGCATAAATACTGGTTTCCTCCCTGCGGCCCGATGCAGGCATATGCCTTCTCCCCATCCATGGTCTCAAACAGGATTCCTGTCCCGCTGCTGTCCGCCAGATACAGATTGATGTTATAGGCAATAGGCATTTCCATCGCTCTTTCCAGCGCTTCTTTTGCATCGGCACAGTTCTCCAGCAGGCTTCTGATAACGGCCCAGAACTGCAGTCCTTTCAGCGCAGGAGCGCGCATGCCCGGCATATTGCTTACGGGGAACCCGCAGGAGGACATGGAAACAGCCAGCCCTTTTTCATTAATCCCTTCCGTTCTTCCGAATTCCGCAATGGATCCGGATATATGGGCATACTTACCCGCAGGGGCGGTACGGTACAGCTTTAAATCTTCTTCCTCCAGGGTGAACTCATAATTCCTGGCAATCTTGGTATGGCCGTCATCCGTTTTCTTCCCGGTGAGGATCAAACCGGAGCAGCCCGGAAGCAGATAGGTCATCCAGGTATAGGCAATATCCTGTACCGCGATGCCGGCCTCCTGCGCATACCCTTCCAGCTCCTCCCGTATACCGGGGCAGTATCTGTCATACAGCCGGAAAGCCTCCTGCATATCCCCCTGTGTGAATTTCTCCGGGGCAGGACTATATACAGGCTTTGCCCCCGGCTGTCCGGCGAGCTGTTTTCCGATTTCCCGGTAAGTCCCTTCCAGTTCCCAATATCCTACTTGTTGTTTTTCCATATACTGATTCATCCTTTCTTTCCTCCGCCCCGCCGGAAGCGGGCAGGGTTGTGCTCTTGTCAGGTTTCCATAGCTTCACAGGTACAATTCATTCTACAATTCCACGCATTTATAATCCTGTCACTTTTTGCACAGAATTGTCTGCCGCCCCATGTCTCAGAAACGATGCGCCGGCAGCCAGGAAGCTGCATTTGCACTTCTGCCCCTCCATTGCGGACATGCGCCCGCCGGGCGCACAAAAAAACTCCGGCAGAAATCTGCCGGAGCCAGGATTGGTATATGCCGTTTATGTATTACACCCCTGTTATATCAATGGCATGCAGGTACGCATCCGAACCGCGCATACAATTTACCGAAATCTTCTTTCCGCTGATCAGCACCTTGCAGTTATTAAGATTCTTTACCGCATCCAGTTTAAGCTCCATGGAACCCTGGGGGGTATTCAGATACAGCATGTTTTCATCAGATCTGCTTTCCACCGTTCCGGTAACGGTCACTGCGGACGAAGAATCCATCGTAACAGAAGAAGGATCGTTCTTTTCGCCTGCAAGAATGGTTGCATGCAGGTACGCATCCGTACCGCGGTAGAAATAAACTGTCAGTTTTCTTCCCGGGGTAAGAACCATCCCTTTGCTTGTATCCGCATTGTAATCAATCACAAACTGCATCTCCCCTTCTTTCGTAGACAGATACAGCAGATTATCCTTCGTATTGCTGCCGACTGTTCCTGAAACCGACATATATGCAGAATTGTTGGGGGAATTTGTGGTTGCTGACGTGTCGGAAATCGTTATCGCATGCATATAAGCATCGGAGCCTCTCGCACAGGTAATCTGATAGGTTTCCCCCAGTACAAGAAAAGAAACACCATTTAAGCTGGTGGTCGTATCCAGTTTGATTTCCATATTCCCCTGTTTTGTCTTAAAATATATGAGTTCATCCGTAGTCTTGTCCCCTATGGTACCGGTTACCGTAACCGTCGTGGAGGAATCAATCGATGCATTGGAAACCGGCGCATCCGTGGTAATTTTAACCGCATGGAGATAGGCATCGGATCCACGGGAAACCGAAACGCTGATTTTCTTGCCCGGAAGCAGTATCTTGCAGGCGCTGGTGTCCGTTGTGCTGTCCAGCTTAATCTCCATATTCCCCTGCTTCGTGGACAGCCGGAGCAGTTCGGATGTTGTCCCCGATAAAATCGTTCCATAAACGGTTGCAATGATCTCATCCGCCTGTACCTCAAGACGGTTTACAGGCGTTATGATAAGCCCCAGCATAAGGCAGATTGTCAGACACAGTTTTGCGATTCCGCACTTTTTCATAACGGTACCTCCTTTAAGCAGTAAAAATTCCGTAAACAATAATAACCTAAATTTATCATATAATATTTAATCCCGAAAAGCAATAAAAACCTGGATTTGCGGTGTTACGGGATACGATATGCATTTTTATCGGGATATTATGAGGTACCGCTGCAAAAAAGAAAAATCCATCAGCCCTTGACGGCTCCGATCATCACTCCTTTTACGAAATATTTCTGTACAAACGGATAAATACATAAGACAGGTACGGTGGTAAGTATGATGGTGGAATATTTAATGGATTCCGCGAACTGGTTTACCTGATCGTTTTCTGCTGCTGCGGAATTGAGCACGTTGGAATTGGCTATCAGGATTGCCCTCATGATGTTCTGGATCGGAAGTTTATCATTATCCTGCAGGTAGATAGAAGCATTGAACCAGGAATTCCAGTGCCCCACGCCGTAATACAGCAGGAGCACCGCCATGGTGGGTTTGATCAGGGGGGCGACGATCCGGAACAAGATGGACAGGTCATTTGCCCCGTCTATGTACGCCGATTCCATCAGGGAATCCGGCAGAGCTTCGATGGCGGTTTTGCATATTATGGAATTATATACGCTCACGGCTCCCGGCAGGATCAGGGCAAACAGGGAATTATACAGGCCGAGGCTGCGGATGTTCAGATAGGACGGGATCATGCCGCCTGAAAAAAACATGGTAAACAGAATTAAAAACTGGACAGCCGGCTTGAACATCATCTTTTTCGCCGCCATAAAATACCCCGTAAACAGCGTCAGGAGAATATTGAGCGGCAGGGATACGCACAGCACGATCAGGATATTCTTATACCCCGAAAGCAGAAGGGGATGTGTCAGGGCCAGTTTATAGGCCCCCAGCGTAAATTCATGGGGCCACAGTATCATTCCCGGATGGGAGATCAGATATGTGTTGGAGGTGAAGGATGCACACAGCACATACCAGATGGGATATAAGGTCACAATACACAGCAGTATCAGGATAACCGCGTTTACTGCGGAAAATACCCTGTCTCCCCGGGATTCTCTTTTTTTCAGTCGTTTGGAATGGCTTTTATTCATGTCATTGTTTCCTCCCTGTCAGAACAGGCTGGATTCGGTGGATTTCTTGCTGACGGCATTTGTTATCAGCAAAAAGGCCACATTGACCAGCGTATTAAAAAGCCCGATGGCGGTTGATTTGGAATACATGGGGGTACCGCTGGTGGGAAATGACAAGCGGTAAGTATAGGTGGAAATCACATCCGCCACATCATAAGTAGACGCGTTATAGAGCAGCAGGATTTTCTCATAACCTACGTTCAGGATATTTCCCATACGCAGGATAAAAAGGATCATGATCGTGGGAAGCAGGCCGGGCAGCGTGATATGAAGCATCTGCCGGAACCGGTTTGCCCCATCCACGCGGGCCGCTTCATACTGTTCCTGGTCAATGCCGGCCAGCGCCGCCAGATAAATAATGGAATCCCACCCTATTTTCTGCCATATATCCGACACTACATAGATCGTCCTGAAATAACCCGGATTCACAAGATAGTTCTCCGCCGTTCCCCCGAACAGAGACGCTATCTGCCCGAAAAGGCCGTCCTGCATACAGAATATCTTCACCATCGCGCACATGACCACCATGGAAATAAAATACGGCATATAGGTGATTGTCTGTACTGTTTTTTTGAAGGTCCTGTGACGCACCTCATTTATGAGAAGTGCCAGAAGGATCGGTGCAGGAAAGCTGAATACGATTGTCAGCCCGCTGAGCAGGAAGGTATTCTTAATTACACGCGGGAAATAAGGATCCGTCACAAAATTGGCAAACCATTTGTACCAGGGGTTTGCCCAGGACGATCCCTGGATCCCCCTGGTGATCTTGTAATCTTTGAAAGCTATGATAAGGCCGTACATGGGTTTATAGCAGAAAAGGCCCAGATAAACCAAAACCGGAAGGATCATAATATACTTCCACTTATTCATATTCCAGTCCCTGAGCAGCCTCTTTCTGAGCATTCCGGCACCGCCTTTTGCAGCATCAGCATTCATATGTGTTCTTCTCCTTTCAAAACGCATAAAGCCGGACAGCAGCGAAAGACATGCGTCTTTCACTGCTGCCGCAAGCTTTCGGCTTTCCGTTAACGCTCCTTGTACCGGTCATAGCATGCCTGGCGGATCGCAAGGACACGGGACAAATGATAAGTTTCCAGATCAGACTGATACTTTTCCCATACGGCATCATCGTCGATGTCTTTGGACCCTGTGAGGAAGGCCGCATAGCTTTCTTCCACAAAGGTGGGGATATTCTGGGCGATCTCGTCCAGTTCGTCCGCCTCTTCCGTGGTAAAGGTAACGCCCACAGGCCATTTCCAGCCGCTGGTAACCGCCAGATTCTTTTCCTCATCCTCCGGATATACATAATACCATGTATCGTTGGCCGCAATCGCCGCCTCGCTGTTCTTCAGATACAGCAGGTTGGTTGCCTGAATTCCCGGAGCCCCCCAGGTCAGGCCGTTATATTTGGTCATCGGATCCGTATCCTTATCTTCTGTGACAAGGGCGGTAAAGGCCGGGACGCCTTGATCATCATACTCCCAGGATACTCCCTGCGTCCCGTAATTCCAGTACAGGGAGCCTTCCTCCGTATAGGAATAATTCAATATCTGAAGGCACAGCTTCATCGTCTCTTCATCTGCCGATTTGGTAATGACTGACGTCTGCGTGCCGATGCCGGGGCCGCCGAATATTGATGAGATCTCCCCGTCATCCGACTTGGGATAAGGAATCCCGATCCATACCGGCTCTTTGCCGTCCGCTTCCCGTTCCGTATTCCAGATATTCATCTGTCCCATGGAGGTAATTGCCACGCCGCACTTGTCATTATGGATCTTATCCTTGATCGTGGTGTCGTCCTCCGTCAGGATATCCTGGTCAATCAGCCCGTCCTCCCACAGCTTATTCTGCCAGCTTACATAATCACGCCACTCTGGCTCCGCCTGGCCGAATCCGACCGTGCCGTCCTTCACGTACCAGCCGTTTCCGGCATCTGCATTCCCATAAGCGCCGAATGCGCCGGCAACACCCTCCGCCTTGTACCTGACCGAATAGGCTGAATTAAAGGTTGCGCCGTATTTCTCATGGAACACGCGGATCACGTTCTCAAACTCGGAAATCGTTTCCGGAATTTCCAGCCCGCATTCCTTCAGCCAGTCCTCCCGCAGCACAGGCCCCTGGTAGCTGTCGTTCCAGCCGCCGTCCTCCCGGAAAAAACCAAATGCATAGTACCGGCCGTCGTCCGTTTTCATGGCCCGGTCATAGGAAGGATCGGTCTGAAGCCATGCATAGTAGTCCGGGGCATATTCCTGAATATAATCCGTCAGATCCCAGATGATGTCGTCCTCGATATACTGGTTGGCGTTATTCATCCAGTAAACACCCATAATATCCGGCAGATTGGTGGGATCCGCCAGCAGAGTCGTGGTAAAGGTTGTTCCGTCGGAACCGGTGGTGGGAAACATCCATTCGATATCCACTCCCAGTTTCTCAGCCAGTCCGGTATGGAACGGGGATGCCGAGGCATCCGCAAATTTTTCATGAGGCAGTATATTGTCCTGTGCATACCAGCGGACTTTTCTATCGCTGCTTAACGGATATGTGACGCTTCCTGCTTCCGCTGTGACAGCTTCCCCGCCGTCATCCGGCTTTTCCGTGTTTTCTGTCTGCGCCGCGGATGCCGCCGTGTTTTCTTTTTCCCCCGCACCGCTGCCGCAGCCTGCCTGGGACAGCAGCATAACCACTGACATCCCCAGTGCCAGGATCGATGTAACTCTTTTTTTCATGTAACCCTCTCCTTCTTAACTTTGTTTTATTTGTTCAACAGCTTCCCCCGAAACCGGGTTTCCCCGTCTTTTGGTTCCCCTGTTAAATCCCCTCTTAACAGCTGCTTTTTCCTTCCCCGTATTTTCCTTCATTTTTATACGTATCACGCATAATTGATTTAAAAAAAATTTCCTTCGCCTTTTCCGGGGACAGGTCCAGGACGGAGGCCAACTCCACCATTTCATCCATTGCAGGCATCTGCTTCCCATTCAGGACCCGCATGAGCTGTCTTTCATTAATCCTGCTCTTGCGGGAAAGCTCTTCTACGGATTGAATTCCTTTCCGTTCGATTTCCGATTTTAATATGTTCAAATCAACTATATACTTCATACGCATTTATCCTCAACGTAAAATTATGCTTAATAAGCATATTCATAGTAACACAATATTCAGGAAAATGTCAATCCGTCTTGTAAGATCCTGCCATTCTATTTCCGCTCTCATTCTGAATCGATCCCGGTTGGCTATTTTGAACATTCGTTGCTTAGCGTGTAAATTTATGATATATTTACTGTGTATCAGTATTGACTTTTAAGCATGAGAAACATTTTGTAAACAGGTGATAATTCATGAATCCGAATCCATACGAAACATTCCGCTCACGTATGAAAGAACGCAGAACGATATTAAATATAACACTGACCGAAATAGCTGAAGCCCTGGATATCACACAGCCCACTGCCCAAAGATACGAGAGCGGTGAAATCAAGAATATCCCCTATGACAAGCTGGCTATGCTGGCGGAGATTCTACAGTGTTCTCCTCCTTATCTGCTGGGATGGGAGTCTATGACGTATCCCCCGCCGGAGATTCCCGGAGAAGAAGAACGCATGCTTCATTATTTCAGGAAGCTGAACGCGAAAGGGAAAAAAGAAGCGGCACGGCAACTGGAAAATTTAACACTAATCTCAAAATACAGCAGTTCTTCGGGCCACTGAATCAAGCTTGCCGGTGTTGCAGCAAGGAAGCACGCCATGGTGCGAAGCATGTTATAACGTTCCCCTGCCGGCAACACACGATATACAGATATCAAAACAGACTGTCAGACAGGGTATCCACTCCATCAGTCTGCACTGTACCTGTTCTGGGCATAATCGAAACCATATCCCCTTTCACAAGCCCATCTGATATACGCCTCCATAAGCTGCCAAACGGGATACCCCTTGATACATCCCTCCCTGTAAAAACAGGATTCATGGGTAAAAAGCTCAATAACCTTTGGTTTATCATAGCTTTGTATTCTGGCAAACTGCTCCTCCAAAGAAGATACGCTTTCCAGTCTGAGCTGGGAACGGAGGAAGAGCAGCCTGTTTTTCGCATCATAATATTCGCCCTCCCTGTTTATGACGGCTGTTTGTGTTTCGTCGAAATAATAAGAACGGCGATCCTCACTATTGTCTGCGGTGAGATATCCCACAGGCCCCCATTCACACTCCCTGAGTGCCCGGATGTTCTCCTTTGTTCCGGCAAAAAAGCCAAGCCTCGTCACCCGGTCTATACAATCCCCATGGCCGCCGGAAGCCTTCCGGATAGCGGCGGTAAATTTCTCATAATCCCTGCGGATCCCCTCCGCCTCGTCCGTCTCATATTTTTTTCCATCGTCCCTTGCATGGAAACCAAATTTGAGCCATCCGGCATTTTCCGTCAGTTCCTGTGCATACCGGGCCGGGAACCCGGATATATCATAATCCGGATCATGGCTGTCGGTATTGAAGGCATATAAAGAAAAAACCGCACCGTATTTCCCGTGCATCTCTTGTAACCATCCGAAAAATTTATGCGCGAATAAGGACTGCAGACTATCCGCATGCACCGTGATATCCCGGATGCATTGGTACACATCATCGAAAGAAATATGGATATACTGCCTTTCCTGTTCTCCCCCGGCAAAGGGCCGATACCCGCTCCCGATAAACTGCACAAACGCAAAATCTTCCTCATTATGCCTGATAATCCAGTCAATATACGTCATAACATAATGCGCTGTAAGCAGATAACCCATGGCATTCATATGTCCGCAGAAGTATTTTTTCTTAAAGGCTTCATCATAAGGAGGGGCATACGTAAATAAATCAATGACATGGCAGTTCCTCAACCTGAGCGCCATGCTTTTCAGCATATCGGCAAAGGCTGCTTCGCTTCCGTCCTCATTCGGCATTGTCATCAGAAAAAATTTGGCATCCGGCTGAATGGATTGCAGTCTTTGTATGATCCTGGCATACCATCCCGCCAGGGTTCCCTTGTTATTTTTATAGTTCTCCGGATCGATATCCGTCTGCACGTTTCCCATCTCACCGCCGTACATATTTTTCAGGTTGCCCTTTCCTTTCAGGTCATTGACACCCAGAGCTATGATATATCCCTGTTTGGCATACGCCGGGTCAAACAGACGGTTGATATCCGCAACGGGGCTTGTCTGTGTGTCCGCCTCCCTATAAAGCTGACAGGCCGTAAGCCCTCCACGGGAAAAGTTTGTCATCTCAATCCCGGTGATACGCTGAATTTGTTTTCCCCAGGAATATTCATAGCAATCCCAAAACCCCTTTTCCCCCTGCGCATCATACTCAAATTCCCCGCTGGAAAGGCTGTCGCCGATGCAGCCTATGGAACGGAAAATATTCATCATTCCTCCGTCCCGTATTATCTGTGCCAATGGCAAATCCTGAACCTTCATTTTACATCCTCCCGTTGGGTATGCTTGTTGTCTCCAATGTATGTGCATATTTGCTATCCTGTTCCTGTCCTGTGCGGCAGAACAGATAATGTTCCTGTCACTATAACTTTATGGGAATCCGCTTTTAAACGCAATAGCAAAAATACAATTCTTTTCACGCAAAGCGCCGTCTGTGTCCGATACTTTTCTGATATCAAACACAGACGGTACTATTTTCTTTTCTGTACGGTTACGGATTACTCAACTTTATTCTCATAAAATGTGTGAAACTGCTTCTGATATTCTTCCAGGAAACGATCGATTCCCGCTTCCTCCAGTTTTTTAAGCGCTTCGTCAATCGCTTCGTCATATTCCACCAGACCGTTGGTTATCGGGTTGAAATATTCCTGTTCAACCGCCTGCATCTGTGCGTACTCGGTCTGTACCGGCGTCATATCAAAGGAGAAGCCCAGATCCTTTTGAGGGATGCAGCCGTCATTCCAGTTTTCATAGGTCTTAATCTGATCGTCCGTAATATAGCTCTGATACCTTTTGAAGTTGATATTATCAGGCAGCCATGTTTCGAATAAGGTATCTGTATTAATCATCTCCAGCTGGCCGTCGTCACCGATTGTATAATCCTTTCCTTCCACCCCATAAAGAATAAGGTCACACCACTCCTGGCTGCTCTGCAGAAGATTAATCAGCTTAACATAACCTTCCAGTTCCCTTCCTTCCACATTGGCGCTTACGGCAAAGGCCGTTGAATAGGTTCCCCTGGACATGAGCGGCTTTTTGGACGGATCTCCGAGATAATAGTTTTTGAATTTTGCGTTAGGATCCGCTTTCCTTACGGCATCCTCATACTCGAATACACGATAGCTTGCACCTGCGGCAAAAAGGGCTTTCCCTGACATAAATTCGGCATCAATCTGAGATCCATTGGACATCACATAACTGGGAATCATTCCTTTCTGGTACCATTCCCTGAAAATTCTGCAGGCCTGCTTATATTCCTCAGATGCATAATAATTAAATACGGTGGGGTCATCCGTCTTGTTCCCGTCTGTGGATACGAAATTATTCAGACGGAATACATTCTTATCGGATGCAATCGCCCCGTTTACCATTTGTGGAAGAATTCCCCCGCGTCCAAAGCCGATGATATCCGGATGTTTTTCTTTGGCAAGCGTATAGAATTTTTCCACGTCCTCCAGAGTTTTAATTTCTGTCATTCCAACCTCTTCCAGAAGATCCTGTCTGGTTGTAATTACATAGTTCTCGCCTGCATTTGGTTTATTTCCAAAAGGGAGCGCATACAACTTTCCATTCACCTTCCAGATATCAAATGCTTCTTCCCCGCCGCAGTTCTTCTTCAAATCCCCTGCATACATTTCCGCCGCGTCCGTGATATCCGCATAATATCCTTTCGAGACACATTTGGACAAAAAAGCGGTATCCGTATAAGTCACGAATTTCTCACCGGAAGAAAGCATCAGTTCCGTTTTCCCTCCCGCATATTCGGACCAGGGAAGATACTGCACTTTAACATCCACATTAATGGCCTCCATCACCTTGTCATGAAACTCATTTTCCGCAAAATCAGACATTCTTGCAGATGCCTCTCCATACAGTATAAGTGTAGCCTGTGTGGGAGCTTCTTCTCCGGACGTTTCCTGGCTTCCTGCAGCATTATTATCTACAGATGCATCCGATTTTCCCCCGCAGCCGGTCAGCAATACCGACATGGTCATTACCGCAGCGGCAATAAGCGCTGCAACATTCCTTTTTTTCATATCTTTCAATTCCTCCTTTTTATAGTTTGGTTTTCACCAAATTAACCCTTTAATGCGCCCACCGTTACTCCCTTTACAAAATGCTTCTGGATAAAAGGATAAATCAGTATAATCGGGCCGATAGCGATACAGGTAATTGCCATTTTTATCGTCTGCGCAGGCAGTACTATATGAGATGCCACACTGCTGGACGGATTTGCCGCCAGATATTGAATGTTGGACATCATTTTATAGAGAATGTACTGAATTGTATAATATTTCTCGTCATTAATAAGCATCAGCGGCAGGTAAAAATCATTCCAGTACTGCAGCGCATAAAACAGGGTGATTGTCACAATACCGGCTTTGGACAGCGGCAGTATTATCTGTGCGAGAATCCTGAAATGGCCTGCGCCGTCAATTTTTGCGCTTTCCACAAGCTCATAGGGCAGCCCGTTAAAAAAGTTTTTCATAAGATACATATTAAATACATTCATGACATAAGGAAGGAACATTGCCGCATAATTGTCCCTCATACCCAGATATTTAGTGCATACCAGATACCAGGCCAGCATTCCTCCGTTAAAAAGCATGGTAAAGTATGCAAAGAATGCCAGCTTGTTTCCGAAACGAAACCCCTTTACAGACAAGACATAGGCATAACAAACCGTTATCAATACAGAAAGGACGGTTCCGCATAGGGTTGTGAGTATGCTGTTTTTATATGCATTTAAAAGCTTGCTGCCCTGGGACTGGAATACATACTGATAGGTTTCCAGGGATAGCTCACCGGGAAAAAGCGTAAATCCATGGATGGCAACTTCGCTTTCCGGGGTGAAGGAACCTATCACCGCAAAAATAATCGGAAAAATACAGAGCACCGCAATAACAGTGAGTAAAAAATAAAAAATAAATAACAGGATAGTATCTGCCCCTGATTTCTTTCTATTATGTATCATGTTGACTCCCTTCTAAAATAATGTGGCATCTTTATCAAATTTCCCCGCAATTTTATTTGCCGTAATCACGAGAAGGAAACCAAAGATGGACTGATATAAGGATATTGCGGAAGCAAAAGCCATTTCTCCGTTTCTTACGCCGCTTCTGTACACAAATACATCAATTAAATCCGTTGTTGAAAATAATACGGGGTTTAAATTGGTAAGTCCGATTATCATATTCAGATTACCCTTCAGCATATTTCCAACCGACAGCAGAAAGAGAATAATTATTGTAGGCTTCAGAAGCGGAATGGTTATTTTGCGGATGCACTGCAGCTTGGACGCACCGTCTACCTTCGCAGCTTCATAAAGGGAAGAATCTATCCCTGTCAGAACACCATAATATATAATTGATGTATATCCGCAGCTCTGCCAGGTATTAACTATAGTAAGAATTGCTATCCATGCTTTAGGACTAGCATAAAAATCAACAGGCTCTTTTCCGAAAGACACCAGTATCTGGTTCAGGAGTCCCGAATCCGCATTCAGCAACGCATAAAGAATTGCCCCCATAACCATCCATGAAATAAAGTATGGCAAAAACATAAGGCTTTGGGAAATCTTAATAAACAGTTTCCCTTTTATCTCACTGAGCATTATGGCAACTGCCACTGCAAAAAAGGTTCCTACTGTAAAAAAAAGAAGATTATACATTACGGTAAGACCGGTGGAACGCATGGCCGTGGAAATGTTATTAAAGAAGAAACGAAAGTTCTTATAAATCGGATCCGCCCATGGGCTTCCGAATATCCCTCCCCTGAAATTGTAATCTTTAAATACCAGGACAATTCCGGCCATCGGAAAATAAGAAAATAGAAGAAGGGCAATTACTCCGGGCAAAGCCAGGATATAAAGAGGAATATCCTGCCGGAATTTTCTGAAACCGGACTTATTTCGTATAGTACTGACCGGCGCAGATGGTTTTTTTTGTCTGAACATCTTTTTGCCTCCCGTTTTTTGATGGACTTATTGTAGTATACGAAGGCTGCGGTTGAAAATAAAAAAGATACGCATTCTATTCATTTTTCCGCAAAAACAGGAATAGAATGCGTATCAATTTTATATTTTTATGTTGTTTTTATCTGCTGTTCCTGAAAGCAGATGGAGAAATGCCAAATTTTTTCTTAAATTGCGAAGAAAAGTAAGAAGTATTTCCAAAGCCGCATATTTCCGCAACCCTCTTGATATTCACCTCAGGGTTTGATCTGAGCATCCCGGATGCATAGGTAAGACGAAGATCATTAATGAATTCCGGGAAGGTCATACCCACATATTCATTAAATAATTTGCTGAAATAGGAGACCGACATATGGAATTGACCCGCCACCAGTTCCACGCATATGTCATCATCCTTATAATGATTCCGGATGTATTCCACCGCATCCAGCATATTCATACGCAATGTTTTTTCCTGGAAAACACTGTTTTCAAAACAAATCTCTTCTGTTAAATGCTTCAGATAGTGCTCCAAATCGCTCTTATCATATAACGATGTAATTTTAACATAATGATCCAGATATTTTTCCTGTCTCTGCCTTCCGGTCAGCTCACATCCCATAATACACTGCTCAATTTGAACGCACAAATCCGAAAGGGATAACAGAACCTTTCTTATTTCATAGCCGGACAATTCATCCAGTATTCCTGATATACATGCTACGGAATCCTGCGTTTTCCCTGCCCGGATATTATTTAGAATACCATCATATATTTTTCCGGGGACTGTATTCTCCTTCCCGTCATTCAGAAGCTCAACCGTCATGCCGGCTGAACTCCTGCCCAAAAGATGGTATTTCTGCAATGTCTGCAGATCCCTGAAGGCCGGTCTGAGTTCCTTCTCATCTGACAACAGACAGGATAACGCATAATAAATCCGGACATGGACCGTTTTCTGTATCTGTCCGCATTCCTTGCTTAACATCCCGGATACCCTGCATCCGTCCTTTAGAATGCCAATCCTCACAGGCTCCTTTATCAGAATTAAGAGGAAAGAGGATCTTGCATCGGAAAAAGAGCTGATTTTGCAGCCTGCATGATTTTCATCCAGCGTGCGATAAATATCATTGGTAACCCGGCTGTCCATCACATGTTCATCCGTCCAGAATAAAATAAGTATGCAGTGCTCTGTCCGATCCTTCAGCTTCAGAACAGACGGTAATAACGTATCAGCCTCATTCCCGCCAAGAAAACCCAGAACCTTATCGGAATGGTATTGCTGGGACAGCATATGTATCTGACTGATTATTTTATCGCTGGTAATTTCGGCCTGCTTTTTACTGTATTCTTCATTTCCCGGAATCACCTCCGGTCCGGAACTGATTCGCCTGAAAAAATCCTCCAGAGGATAATACAGCTTATTCGCCAGAAATACCGCTAAAAGCAACGCCGTAATCAAGCTTATGATAACACTGAAAAAAGCCGCTTTTTTAATCTCGGACAGCTTTGTCTGCATAATATGATAATCCTGCAGCATAACAAAATGCATGTCCAGGGAATCATTATAGATACTGTTGCAGAGGTACTTCGTATCATTCAGAAATATTTCCCGGCTGCTGCCGCCAAAATCCTCTCTGCTTACATAATTCCATACCTCTTCCCTCTGTTCCAAAGACAGCTTTCCTTTCATCACAGCCTGCCCGTCCGCTTTATATACGAGCAAGGTGGTATCCTCAACGTCCTGCGAAATCAGTGTCTTTTCCAAGGCATCCAAATCCAGGGAATATATGATGCCGCGCACCGGTTTCTCCCCCAACGCATTCCGTTCCGTGAAAAAAATGCACAGATTGCTGCGGGTATCCGTATGTATAAGAATCTGCTGCGTATCATTAGAGGTCAGCATGATGCCCTGTTCTATTTGCTTCATCTCTGTCTCGGAAGGATAACGCCAGCCATAATACCGGAATTCCTCTTCATTCCGAAACAGGCAGATATATTCTGCAAACCCATTATTTACGCAAAGACGCTGAAAATAACTGCCAATCCAGTTCTCATTTTTCCAGCTCTCATTCTGTGTATAGATGTGCTGCTTAATATTGGAATCCTGCCAGGCTGTCTGAAGCTGCGTCCGGCACGTATCAATCCTGTTCGTAAATGTGGTATCCAGATTCTGCAGCTGGACCATGGACATGTCATATACCACCTTTTGCGTATACAAATTGAACCAGGCAAAAACCCCGGTTATTACAATAGCAACTGCAAGAATGGCGATTATACTATAACTAAGCAGTAGTACGGATCTGTATTTCTTATCTGCAATATCAAGCTTAAAATATTTTGCCATGATTATATACCTGTATTTCCTGTTGCCCCTTCCGCATTTTATTTGTAAACAACTAATAAATTACAGCTCCTACATTATATCATACTCTGCAGAAAAAGCTGCCGGCTTTATAATTTTTCATCATCAAAGCGGCAGCTTTCTCCATATAATTGCTGTATGAAATTTATAGAAGCAAAACAACATATTCCTTTTCCCTGATCTGTGGTATCATACATCCAGATACAATAGACTCCTGCAAACTTCTGTGAATACTCACGTAATTCTCATTCGTGACCTCGATAATCCCCTAGCGGTCAGATGAGCTGAATGCACCGTAAAACACCTCGTTCAGGTATGGTGACACCAAACGACGGCAGCTGCACATATACGGAATGATGTCATCAACATTACACCCAACAATCTCCATGTCTGCGTTCACGCCTAAGACATAATTCATCTGTTCTGTCATTTGTTTTTAACAGCTATGTATGCGTAATTTGTATAAGCCAGATTGCCATACTCGGCATGGCACTGGTACTCCACCTGGATAGGAATATCAGGATCTTGCTTATAACCGTTTTCCTCCGCAGCGGCTTCCAATACCCCAAAATACTCCCATGCACCATTGCTGCTCCTGCCAAGCAGAGCGTTATCCGTTTCCGCGGTGATGCTCACCCTAAGCCATAATCCGCCCGGTTGTATGAGCAGGTCATACCGTTCATCCTGCTTGTCCGAATACGTTTCCTGGGCGAACATCAAACCGCAGGGTTTGTTATCGTTCCCGTAGTTGATTGAAAGAGCGGCGCTCCAATCGGGATGAACCAGATCCTGTTTCGGAATACCGATAAGTTCTTCCCGATACCGTTTCAGCGTAGCGCCGATATCCGACTCATCGGTGTTGTTTTCGGCGTAATCCACGCAGCCCACCCATAGCACATCAGGGCGCTCTACCACTTCAAATGTCACGCCCTTACAGGTGAGCGTTTGTACAAGCGTTTCCAGCGGATGATTCGTTTTTTGCATTTTGTACCTCCTTCTAATCATTATAAATACCATTCTTCCGGCATCAGTAAACAGCTTCCCTCTTTATCAAAGAAAGTAAACTCTCCTGGTCAGCACAATCCAGCTTTGGGAAATAGAAGCTGCATCCAAGGCATTTTCGATATTCAATCCCATCTATAGTAAATGGATTAGGACCTTTACAATGGTTGTTGCACTTATGGCAATCGTAGGCCGTTTTAATCAAATGAATCAAATTATCGGAGCAATGATCAAGCTCATCCTTATACTTTTCAATATTGGAGAGCATCGCTTTAATTTGCCAGCCCGCATCGGTACACTCAACCGTAAAGAGTACTCTGGATGGCTTTCTCTTTGAGAAAACGCATTTCCACGTTTTATGAGCAGTAGCAAAACGTACTTGGCTTTTGCAGTTCAACTGTTCCCCCAATTTGATAAATTTTTCCGCGTCTGCAAATTTATCTGCAGGTAAAATACGTATCATTTCTATTGGTGTTTTTTCCAACGTTTCCTCCTTTTGTTAGAGCTTCCGGAAAAAGCAAAAGCAACTTTTCAAAATTTCAGGCTTCATTCTTTTATTCTTCCCGACTATTATTTTCCAATATCAACCAAATTAATATAATCGCTCAAATTTTTGATTTCGGGGCGAATGGTAAACAATCCGCCGGAGCAGGCACAATGCCAATACTCTTTACCATCAAGGATATAAGCCTGACCGCGGGTACATTGCGCGCGGTTATCGCAACCCGTATCTCCGGGTATAAAGATGCTCTTTATTTCGTCCGGGCTATTTTCTATATATCCGGCGCAATTTTGAATACATTTAATCCGCAGACCAAGCTGTAATTTTGTCCGCTGTGAAGAGAGTTTATATCCTGCTTTGCTCCTGTTTCCCTTATCTTTTTCCCGGAAATAGTAAAACACAGCATAGTTGTCCTCCCCGGGCATTTCACCGCGATTGTCGATCTCAGACAGCAGCCCTTTCTCCTGCATTGCCGAATCAAACCGGTACACACACTCTTTTTCCTGCTGTGTGTGCATTTTATCCGCAAGGTAATCTGCGGCCGTATAATGGAATGTGTTCCTGTCGTCCTGCAGCAGCCGGAAATTACATACCATGAATTCCTGCCGCCTGTTGTGTTCGTGGGCCTTATCCGCCATCCACTTCAATACCGTGAGTACATCAGGGTTGTCAGGGAAGCTTAGACGGATGGACTCGCCGCAGGGTACCGGCTTGTAGTTTTTCAAGCCCTCCAAGTATAGGCCATAGCGGTCGAATTGGGAATAAAGCTTGTCCACGTTTTTAATCGCGTAGGATTTTGGTGCATAGGCTTTGTATTCGCTCAAATGGTCATTTTTGTTCGCCGCCAGAAGCTTTTCCGGCACCACCGCCAACTCGTTGTTGCGAATAGTACCGCTGATCAGCACATTGATCAGCGCATCAAGGAACATATATGCCGCTCTTTTGGAGGACTGTGCCTTCGGTGGCGGAAAGCCGTATTTAGTCAGATTATCCGTTCGAATCTCCACCAGGGGCATAAGAAAACATTCAGGATGGGAAGCAATATCCTGAAAAACATCATACACCATTTTATGGATGACCTGTAAGGCTGCCGCAATTTGTTCCTTTGGCAACTGCCTTACATAATCCGCGTGAATTGGGTAATCCTCCGGTAAATCGACGAGTTCGGCCTGCCTGCGCAAGGCCCATTCGCTCACATAATATTTTATGTTCTTCATCCATTATTCTCCATGCAAGCCAGCCTGTTTCAAGCTGTTTTCCAATCAGATACTATTAATGAGCCGCATCACATCG
This sequence comes from uncultured Lachnospiraceae bacterium, assembly GCA_900548905.1. GTDB lineage: Bacteria > Bacillota > Clostridia > Lachnospirales > Lachnospiraceae > Eisenbergiella. The sequence continues at coordinate 74,819 of URMK01000016.1, forward strand.
TCAAATTCGGATGCTGTCATTTTGAACTCGATTTTCCCACTGCAGGTTTGCCTGGTTTTATCGTGAAACGTACAGGGTGTCCGTGTGCTGCAGCCCAAACCATAGCAGCCTGAACATTCATGAAGATAGGAAAAAATCCGGTCAGCAAAAACTTCGTCCTCTGCCGACAGTCTATCGAGCATCGCCTCAAATCCGTTTAGGACGCGCAGGGTGTGGGTCATCATATCCTGACTGAGATAGATGGCGTAGGCTGCACCGATTTTTGAAGCGTTATAATAGATTTTGTTTCCGTTTTTTTCTAAAGTGCGTCTGAATTTTTCCGGCTTACAGGAACGCAGAAAACAATCTGTTTCTATGACCTTCATACGTATTTCTTCCGGCAGACATGCGATCATGGCCTCAAAGGTTGGTTTCTCTCCCGGACACAGGGGAATATTGCGCAGGACAGGCTCCGGCATATATTCCTGTTTTACAATCTCAAAATCCGTTTCGCTCTCGGTGATCGAACAGGAATGCACAGTAACCCCGGTTCGTTTAAGGCAGGAGAGCCGCAGCGGGAACCCCAGGGCGTTAATCTCCGGGAAAGCCGGGGACTTCATGTACTTTTCTTTCGTAGAATGATACCGCTGCTCGCCGTTTATAAGAATCTGCATGGATTTCAGATTACAGATAACCCTTATAGCAGTGGGCGTATTCAGCGGCATCTGATTGGCAAAGAAGCGGGGCTTGCCCTCTACCGGCGGTTCCGAAATATCCGCAATACGGCGGTTGTCGTCCCAAGTCGAACAGAAGTTGATTCGTCCGGTGTCACCGAACAGCATGCAAAAGCCCGGTGCATCGAGAGACACCGTCATGTCGATCCGCAACGGAAACCGATAGCTGCCCGCCGCCTCCAGATAAGAATGAACGGTGGCATTTCTGCAGCGATAGTTCTGCGGCGGCGCCGTCTCCACCGTAAACCACAGGCGGCCATTTTCACACTTTTTCATTTTTGCGCTGCCCTTACATTGAAAATCAGGTTCTTTTTTTATCATATCGCTTCACAACCCCTTTTCCTCACAATGAGCCGCAGGACTCATTCTTTATTTTTTACGCTGCATAAGTAATACATTTCCGGGTATTTCAGCTTAACGGAACCTGTTTCTTTGCATTTTTAAAAGCAAAGTCCCACGGCCTTGGTTTCTTCGGCGGCTTATCGGTGCTCCACTTTGCCATTCCCCTGATGCAAATGTCTAATTTTTATTTTATGATATCGGAACCGAAAACTCCATGTCACAAAATGCGGTGTTTTGTCCGATCCGGCAAATGCTTCCTGTCTTTGGCGGTAAGGGCTTCCAAATTATTTTCCGCCTTTTGCCTTTTCCGGTATAATTCCCGGCTTGTCGTCCGTTTCCTGTTCCTCCCTATTACCGTCCTTCCGGAATCAAAACACCATCTGCCCCCGGGATCCCAAGCCCAGCCAAACACTCCGCCTTTTCACGGAGTTCCCAAAGCATAAACATCTCCAGTTTCGCCGAAAACCGCAGGATATTGCCTGTTTCCAGATAACCAATTAATTTGTCAATATAAGGGGCATACGCTGCATTTACCATCCCCTGGTCCCCCTTTATCCCCCTGAGAGGATATCCCCAAAAAAGCAACGGCAATAACTCGGAATAAACGACACGGATTGCCTGATACGGAGCCCATTTAGCAAGCAGCTCCAGTATACAATACCCTATCACTTCAAAATGTTGGAATCCCTTGATTTTCTCCAATTCCTGAATCCATTGACAGCGCGAATCCAAATCAAGGGCAGATAGCGTCCGTTCCGTTACTTCCCTGCAGGTGAGGGCAAAGATCTGAAGACTTTCCAGCATCCCCAGAAGCTGTCTTTGTATCACCGTCTGGGTCAAATCACAGTTTTTAAGGCTTTCGTCAAACGGCAGGACGCAGGCTCCACGGGGCCTGGATGATTTGACTGCTCCAATACTCCCCAATAAGCTGACAGTCCGGCGTACGGTACTGACAGAGACCCCTTTTTTTTCAGAAAGTTGTGCCGCAGATGGCAAATAACTTCCGGCAGGATATATCCCGCGATTAATATCTACAAGGATTTCCGTTGCAAGGGAATAGCATAGCTGGGAAGCTTTTCGGTAAGCATCCCAACGGAAGGGAACGCTCTGTACAGACTGCATTGTTATCTTCTCCTGCAAAAATTGTCTGACTGCAGCCGACAGCGTATCATGGGCTCCGTTTACTTTCTCATCAAGCTTCTGCCAGGCATTCTGCCGGCAGAAGCCGATAATATCGCACACATAGCTTTCCGCATGCTCCCAATACTGCCCGCTTCCGTTAATGCTGAAAAAAGGCGCGTATAAAAACAGGTAAACCTGCCGGGCAAGACGTATGATGAGCTTATTACCCAAGCCGGCAAATTTCTGTTCAAGGCATTGCCAGATTGCATAAGGAGGCTGCGGTTTACCATGGGTTTGGGATAGGCATTCCATCCGCAGCAACGTCTCCGATGATGCGTTTTTTAAACCAATACATTGTGCATGGGTAAATAGCGGCCCTAATGCTGTGCTGAGATCAATCAGCGCATCTTTCCGGGAGGCAAAATAAGTTTGAAGAAACGGCGTCATCTGTGTCGGATCATACTGTACAATAACCCTTGCTCCCACATTTTTTGACAGACATATATACCCCGCCTGTTTCAGCCGGAGATAGACTGCCCGTACCGTATCAACCGCCACAAAGAAATACCCGGCCGCTTCCTCAATTGCAGGAAGTTTATCCATATGGCAGTATGTTCCGGATTCTATTTGAATCCTCAGAATATCATATATAGCCTGCTGCAATGCAGAATCACACTCCATATAGCTTCCTCCTTAGCATTCACATACAGACAGTATAACATTTTCTCCCTTCGTTTTCTATATCACCTCATGAAGGACACCCGATCCCGATGGTTGCTTTTAGGCCTTTTTCTTGTTATACTAAGGATAAATTGGTTTATGAGCGATTAATGCGGACGGCGTTATACTGTAACAGGAAAACCGAAACAGATACATAGGATCATGGATTACCCCAGGATAAGGGAAAGTCAAAATTATGCACTCAAAAAAGCAATACATGCTATGGAATCGGGGTTCTTTCTCGCGTTTGGGTATCCTGTACCACGCCCTGTACAGTCCTTCCGGCCGGTATGCTGTTGCCAGGGATGCTATGCGAAACAATCCAGAAAGTGGTTATGCAGTATAACATCGGTATAAATAATCCGGAGGAATTGGCAATGAAATATAGAGATACATTAATTCAGGGCAGGAAATGGATATACGCCCTCTTAATTCCCTTTTTTATATTTATCCTATTTACACCGTTGTTCGTATCAGCCGGTTACAAACCATGTGTGCTGCGTGTCCCTTTTATCAAAATGGACGGACTTATGGAAACAGCGGCGGATGGTACCCGACATGGCCTTGTGATAGATTATCTGGATGAAATTGCAAAATACACAGGCTGGGAGTATGAGTATATTGACACGGACGGCGAATCAGCTACTGAGGCTTTCATCAATGGTGAATACGATCTTCTGGGCGCCGCCTACTATTTACCTGTTATGGAGCAATATTTTGCCTATCCGGATTATACCATAGGCTACAGCAAAGCCGTGTTGCTTGCACGCATGGATGATGACAGCATCAATACCACCAATGTACAGTCACTGAACGGAAAAACCATCGGGGTATATGAGAGTGCCATAGAAAACATCCGCCGGTTAAACGAATTTCTTACCATGAATAATTTGGACTGTACCCTAAAATCTTACAGCTACGAACAGCTTATGGTATCAGGAAATCTGTATCCCTATCTGGAAAACGGAGAAGTGGATCTGCTGCTCGGAAATAATACTGAGCAGGAAACCCCATTCCGGATTGCTTTCGCTTATGATTCCCAGCCCTACTATATTGTTACCCACGCAGGTAACCAGGAAATTCTGGACGGCCTGAATATGGCTATGAAACGAATTATGGAATCCAATCCTGATTTTGCCCAGGAACGCTATGATGCCAACTTTCCCAAAGCGTCCCTGGTGGATGTCAGTCTCCACGAGGAGGAAATTGCTTATATTCAGCAAAACAGAAATATAACCGTAGCTGTTCCCCAAAATTTCCACCCTTTGAATTGCCAGGATGAAGAAAGTATACATAACGGTCTGACGATTGACATCTTAGATGAAGTTTCCGCCTTTACAGGTATAAATTTTTCCTACCTATTTACAGATTCTTATAGGGAAGCCATGAATCTGGTACAACAAGGCGATGCCGATATGATGGGCTTTTTTCTGGGTACTAATATCGAAGCAACGGAGAACAATCTGGTCCTCACTGCACCTTTTGCCAGTATGAGTGATGCCATTATCCGTAATAAGAAGGTAAAATTTCCGGATACCGGACTTGTTGGGGCCGTAATCGAAGGCAGGAGTCTGCCAAACGGGATTTCTGCGGAAGAAGTACTTGTCTATCCAAATGCGGTTGAAGCTATCTCTGCCGTAAACCGGGGAGAAGTTGATTTTGTCTTTGGTCTATCCTCTTATCTGGAATCCATACTTCAAAAAGGACACTATGCAAATGTCATTCCCACCACAATTTCAAGTGACAGAAATGATATCAGCTTTGCTTTGGCGCGCCCGGCGGATCCTGAGCTGCTAACGATTTTAAATAAAGCCCTTTACAATATATCCGCCGCCAGGAAAGTTGAATTGCTGGATCAGAATATGATATCTTCCGGATCGGGTTCTTTTACCATAACAGAAATTATTTATGCAAATCCCATCCTGGTGATTGGGATAGTAACTTCTATTTTATTTATTTTAGGGGCAGCTGCCATCCTGATTGCCCGCGCTAAGATAAAGGCAGCGGTCATGCAGGGAAATCTTGAAAAGGCGGAGGCGGAAAGCCGCGCTAAAGGCGAATTTTTATCCCGTATGAGCCATGAGCTGCGTACGCCTATGAATGCCGTAGTAGGGCTGGCAAATATTATAAGTATGACCGAGGGCCTCCCGGATACGGTTCGCAGAAATCTCTCCAAACTCCAGGCATCCTCTTATTATCTGCTGGATTTAATCAATGATATCTTGGATACGAGCCGCCTTGACAGCGGAATGCTGACAATTGCCAGAGAACCTTTTTCGCTGTCTTCTTTGCTTGATAAGATTCAGGACATGATGGAGACGGAGGCCCGGCGCAGGGAAATCGACTATTCTGTCGAAATAGAAATTTTCCATGGCCATGTGGTGGGTGATGACATCCGCCTGCGTCAGGTCTTAACGAATCTTTTGTCAAATGCCCTCAAATTTACTCCTGCCGGCGGTAAGGTAACTCTCCGTGTAAAAGAGTGCTTCCACGATGAGCAAAGTTCCTCTTACAGCTTCCAGGTAATTGACAGCGGAGTGGGGATTGCCCTCAAAGATCAGGAACGTATTTTCCATACCTTTGAACAAGTCGGAACAAATTATTCACAGAGCCTGGGAACCGGACTCGGACTGCCCATCAGCCAAAAACTCGTACAGAAAATGGGCGGAAAAATAAGGATTAAAAGTGCACCGGAGCAAGGCAGCACCTTCTATTTTGACATTATTCTTCCTTTCGGACAAATAACGGAAGATGACAACGGAAAGAAAAAAGAAGTCTCCCCGGGCGGCAATTTTGAAGGCCTTCACATTTTGCTGGCGGAGGATAATGATTTAAATGCGGAAATAGCCACGGAATTACTGGAGATGAAGGGGATTTCCATAACACGCGCAGCAAACGGCAGACTTGCTCTTGAACAATTTATTGCAAGCAGGCCAAATGAATTTCAAGCCATCCTGATGGATATCCAGATGCCGGAAATGAATGGACTGGAGGCCACCCGCGCTATTCGTGCGCTGTCCAGGCCTGATGCAAAGGAGATTCCTGTTATTGCAATGACGGCAAACGCATTCCAGGAAGATGTTAACACAGCAATGGCCGCCGGTATGAACGGATTCATAAGTAAACCGGTGGATATGGAACAGTTATTCGCCCTCTTGGACAGCCTTCTGCCAGGCTGACCCAAGAGGGTTAACATAAGGAGAGGAAATTTTACTGATTTTATAGATATGAGGTTCCCCATTTGTATTATTTTCGATAACACTATCCGGTATTCCCAGCATAAACTGTTTTACAAGAAAAAGAGACCTGGAAATTTCTTTCCAGATCTGCCTCTGATGTAACATTCATTCCTCTATCATTCCTCCAGGTTCTTTCGCTCCTTTGCCGCCTTCCGGACCATAAAAATGCCAATCAGCAAAATCATCGCACACACTGCGCCGCCAGTCATTTCATTCATGAGCTGCTTATTGATTTTCTTTCCGTCACTGAATGCGGTAAACATGGCAGTTTGTAAAAAAAGGATGGAGACCAATGCATCCGCATAACCAATATTCCGAATTGTCAAAAGAAGCGGTGATTTCATCCTTCGGACCTTAATCATATTTATGACCGATATCGTGATTTTATAAAAGGTGTATGCCGCCACTGCAAAAATCAAATACCCGGAATATACTTTCCCGCCTTCTTCATGAAGCAGTAAGACAACAGCTCCGCCAAGTACCAATGTGATGAAGCTCAAAAGGATTCCGGCATTATGGAACACGTTCCACTCTGCCGCTCTTTTTCTTTTTCCCTCAATATGTTCCTTCGCAAAACAGAATTCCTGCCGAATTACCAGGAAACGTATCATGCACAGAAAAAGATAATAAGCCGACAGTGTTCCCAGCCATGCAGAATGAGTCCGTTTTGCATAGATGCCATTTCCTGCCGTATACAGCAGGTTCAACAGGAATGCAAAAACAGTACTAAACAGCGCCCGGTAACGGTAATCCTTATAGAGCCGCTCTGCCAGCTTACTCTTATCTACGACTTTCCGGAACATTTTCCGGAATCCGACTGTCACATCATAATAGATACAGCAGGAAGATACTGCCAGGCCGCAGGCCGCCGCTACATAAATTATAATATCAACTGCAAAACCCAGATACCCGTACATTGTCTCCACAATCGACGAAATACTCAATACCAATGTTGCAAGGTAAATCAAGATTCGCAAAAATGGCTTTATGACTGGCGGTTTCCTATTTTTAAATGATAGTTTCCTCATTTTCCGCTCCCCCGGCCGGTTTCTATATCGCAAAGTGCCAATACAACATTGTATCAAATGCATCTCAATAATGTATGATTACATTTGACGCCTGCTCCACATCTGCGGTAGAACCATTTAAAGCAGGCGATGCCTATGGTTCCGGCGCCAAACACAACCGCATGTTCTCCGGCTTTCGGCCGGGAGCGTCTTGCCGCCCGGCAGCCTACTGTGAACGGTTCGATCAGGCAGGCCTCCCTGTCGGAAATCTGATCGCTGACCCGGTAAATCTGCTCTCCCCATTTTGGATCAGGAAGCAGCATATATTCAGAGAAGCCTCCCAGTACAGCGTTGCATTAATATTGCAGTAATGAGTGCTTGATATTCCTGTCAGCACAAGGCGGAGGAGGGAGGCGATGCGGTGGCATCGTTGACCGACGACAACGCGGTGCTGACGGGAATAGCGAGTGCTCATTACTGTGATATTAATGCAACGCTGTACTAGTGTACCGGCGCGCCTTGGATCACGTTTTGCCTCTCTTGGGTAGGGATAGATACGGTCTCCCACCTTGGTATCCGTCACCTCATTTCCTACTTCAATCACTTCCGATACCACTTCATGCCCAAATTCACCGCCGACAGTAACCCGGTGTCCGGTTCCCGGCCCATGGGTATATACCGCCGCATCCGTTCCGCAGATACTTGCATATAAATTCTTTACCAGAATATCCTTCGCCCCAATTTCCGGCTTATCCCGTTCTTCCATCCGGATATCTTCTTTTCCGTAATAGATCGCCGCCCTCATAAACTTTTTTCCTCTCTTCTAATTTCCTAATAAATGGTTTCCTTTTTCACAGATTTCATAAATCTCATCATATTTTGCTTCTATCATGGGATTTACAACCTTTGTCCGTTTTCTTACCATCATCCGGTGGACAAAGTAAGGGGCCGTCCATCCTGCAAAGCCAGGAACCGCAAGCACAATGCAAAGCCACAGGATCGGAGGCGCCGCTACGATTGCAAACGTGGAGCCTGCCATAAACATGGTTCCCACGACTCCAATCGCCAACGCCGCGATATTGGCCCGCAGATATTTAGAACGCTCCAATTTTTCTATCTGATCCATGCAGTCCTCAAAATTTCTCTGCAGCCTCGTCAGTTCTGTTTTATTCATGACTTTTCGGTCGCGCTTTAAACGTATCTTAACCGTTCCCGTTTCAGCGCAGGGAGGCTGGTTATCATCCAGTTCCCAGCCAAAATTTTGAAACCCATCGATATAGAGGGAGGATTTTTTGCTTTCCACGTCAATATCCTTATATTCATATCCGACAAAGTTCTTTCTATTTGTTTCCATCCGCTATACCTTCCTGCGCTTTCTTTTCCATGTCTGCTGTCTCTGTATCCGCCGTTTCCTTATCTTCCTTTTCCTTATCTTCCTTTTCCTTATCTGCCTTTTCCATTCGCACCGGAAGCCGCACGGTAAAAACACTTCCTTTTTCCGGTTCACTTTCCACTTCAATTGTGCCTTCCATCATCTGCACAATGCGGAAGGCCAGCGCCAGTCCAAGGCCATTTCCGCTGGTTGAATGGGAAGTGTCTCCCTGATAGAATTTTTCAAATATCTTTTTTTTCGTATCCAATGTCATGCCGCACCCATTATCACAGACTCTGATCACTGCTTCTTCCGGCGTAGAAGTCTGGGTGATTTTGATAGTTCCGCCCTTTTGTGTAAATTTGAACGCATTGGAAAGCAGGTTGGTCCAAACCAGTTCCAATAAGCTGGAATCCGCTTTTATAGAACAGAAATCCTCCAGATCAGCCTCAAAGTCTATCTCATTTTCGTCCATCGCATTCTCAAACTGCAAACTGCACCGGCAAAGCTGTTCACATAAATCGTAGGTTTCCATGACCGGCTGGATATTCTGCTTTTCCAGTTTATTCAGCTTCAGGATATTGGTAATCAAATCCGACAGCTTCCTGCAGGAAACGATAATGGTATCTACAAACTCCTCCTGCTTCGGATCCGGCAGGTTCATCCGTTTTAGATTCTCCGCCGCCCCCTGGACCACCGCAATAGGGGTTTTAATCTCATGGGACACATTGGAGAAAAAGTCTGTTTTTAAGGTTTCAATGCTCCCCAGTTCTTCCACCATCCGGTTGAAATCCATAATCATCACATCCAGATAATCTAACTTATCCAGCGTATGAAGGGGAGGCACATAGACGGAAAAGTCTCCGTTTGCCACCTTACTGGTTGCCTCCGCCATCATCTGCAGAGGAAGCTCGTAGGTCTTCCTCATCCGGTATCTGGTGTAAAGGGTTACAGCGGCGGATACCAATGCCCAATAGCATACAATTACACCTGTCTGCAGGAAGCCGCTGCGAAACAGAATGTTAACCCACAGCACCAGCCCTACATGAATTCCGCTTGCCAGCAGCAAGGCTAAAAAGAACATCAAAAATGTAGACATGGGAAAACGGCTTGTACGCACCTTATAGCCATGATGTTCTGTGAACTGACTCATTTTAACACCGCCTTATATCCGATCCCCCGGATCGTCCTGATTTCAAATCCGCTGCACACAGAAAATTTATCCCGCAGCTTTGTTATATAGACATCCACCGCCCGCAGGCTGCTGTCCGTATCCACGCCCCAGAATTCATCCATGAGCTGCGCTCTGGAAAATGTTTTTCCCGGAAAGGAGAGCAGCTTATAAAGAATATTGAATTCCCTGGTGGTCGTTGCCACTTCTTCTCCATCAATAAAAACCGCCATCTCATCCGCATCCAGCGTCAGGTTCTCTATGGTAATCCGACGCTCCATTTCAATATTCGCCCGTCGCAGCAATGCCTTGACGCGAAGCAGCAGTTCATCGAGTTCAATCGGTTTTACCATGTAATCATCGATACCAAGCTGGAAGCCCTTCTGTTTGGAGGGCAGATCATCCCTTGCCGACATAAAAAGAATAGGGATTGTCCGGTTCACTTTCCTTACGCTTTCTGCAAACTCGAACCCATTAATCCCCGGCATCATAATGTCAGAAATAATCAGTTCATACAGGGTATTGTACATTTCTTCATAAGCATCCTCGGCATTCAGACAGCCTTTCGCGTCAAATCCGCTGCTTCGCAGATAAGAGCAGACCACCTTATTTAAACTTGCATCATCTTCCACTACTAATATGTTAATCATGACACCCTCCCTGTTTTCTGTTCTTTGTTTTCTGTTCTTTGTTTTCCGATCTGCTTTCATCTTACCATAGAATTGTTTGAGTTTTGTTTCGATTTTCAATATATCAAAATTTTTTAACAGCCGTCAGATTTCTCCGGGGTCTGTTGCTGTTCTTGATCGATACATACCCCACACAATCGAGATTGCCGCCGGCAGCCCGATTAATCCTGCTATCCCCAAAGATTTCATACCTACAGTCAATGCAATTAATGTTACCAGCGGATACAGTCCCATCTGTTTGCGCCACCATTCCAAACACGCCGGATATCTGATAATCCATAAAATATAAAACCCAGGCTCTCCTTTTACACGCCTTCTGAAGTGTCAGATTCTGTATTTCCTTCCATGCGCGCCTCAAAAAAAACATACCCAGAAAGCCGTACATCTTGGAACCGATTGGAAGAAGCCATCACACAGAGAAGCTCCGGGGCCTTTTCCGCTCCTGCAAATCTCTCTATTTCAAAGAAAGGCGCCTAAGTGGCGCCTTTGCTTTTACATACTGCCTGGATTTTTTATTCCTTTGGGGAATTCTCGTAATCCTCTTTTTCCGTTTTGTTTTCATCCACCCTTTCCAGAAAAGCATCCACGAAAGCATCTTCGGTCTTTTTGTATGCGCCTACCACACCATCCTCAATCTTCTGGTATACAGTAGTTACCTTTTCCGCCATGCCGCCGGTTTTCATGGAGCCGTCCTCATGCAAAAAAGTATCCACGAATTTCTTCTCCACCTTTTCATATGCGCCTACCACTTTTTCTCCGACTTTTCCCGTTTTTAGTTTATATTCTGCCATCCCGACATCCTCCTTTTTCTATACCCGGCATGAAACTGCATTGTTCTTACCTGCCTGACGCGCATCTTCCGCAGGCTGTGCAGACGTCAGCTTCCTTACTCAGCCTCTTTGTTTCCTGTGTCTCGTCCCATAAGCGTTCTGCTACCGGAGCCCACTTTTCTGCGTTTTCCACGCACTTATCGGAAAACTCCTTTGCAGACTCCATATTCTGATAGTTTATACTCCTGGCCCCTGCCTTTTCCACTACCTCTGTCAGTCTTTCTGACAAGCGGTTCTCCCCCGGTAAACAGGTATACATAGGTTCCCAGTTCCACTCCCTGGGTTACAATGTCATCCATTTCCTCATAGCTTAAATTCATGTGGTTGCCGTATTCCGCCGCACATCAGCTTCGGCAGATTTCTTTCCGGATTTTTGTTCAGATACCCTATTGCTGTTTTTACCGCCAGGGTCTCCATGTTCTCTATCAGTGCCATTCTCTCTCCTTATATATTTTCTGTGATTCTCCTGTATTTTTTACATTACAAGCAGGTTCAGCGCCGGGAAACCTCCTTTTGTCAGATATACGATTCCCATAACTGCTACTGCCGCCACAAGAGCTGCCGCTCCGATGATATATCTCTTATTTCCGGCAAGTTTTTCAAACTTCCCCTCTGTGAGCTTCTTCGGGAGCAGCAGCAATGTCACGCTGACTGAAAAAAGTAATGCTGCCAGAAAGGTTGCCGCCGATGCCATTCCGAGCGGAATATTGGCGAAGAACAAAATCACAGATCCTACAATACCAACCAGCGCAATTCCCCATGCCAGATATCTTGTTCCTACTAATAACCCGTCAACCGTATCAAATAATTTCATAATCATTTTCTCCTTTTTTTGTTTGTTTCATGATTTCATTTTCCAAACTGCCGTGGCTTATTTATTTTTCTTTTTGAATATTACCGCAACGATACCAACAACTACGACTGCAGCTACTACTACGACTTTCATCATGTCTGTCTCTCCTTTCATCTGCGCTTATCCAATCAACTGTGTTCCTGTGACTTCCCTGTTATCTTACCCTGCCTTTGTTTGGGAATTGTCCATGATTTGTTTCTGTTATATTAATTTTACCCTGGTAACTCTTTGTTTTTCTCTGCCGTTAAGCATTTCTTCAATGAGGACATGAACGAACCGCCGCTCCGCACAGATTGGGAGGATATGCCTATGGAGATATTTTTCAGCAATCTTTACCGAAGATTTGCCGCATCGTACCAAGACCCATGCTCCTTCTGTTGAAGAACATGGTTGTCTTTTAGATAAAACCGGCTTCGGCATTTTTTTGTGTCCATCCATTTCTGGCTCTTTATGCTCTACCAACACGGCTCTCATCCGCCTTTCACAACAAGTTTTCATCACAACACTATACCAGCAATCTTCAAAAACGCTATCTTAATATGCAACAAAAAAACTGGCTTCCGGATAAACTCCCTCCACCAGTTACTGCTTAATATCTATGTCAATGCTATACACATAAAAAACCATACTCCATTTTAGGATAGCCGATGAACACCACATCATAAGAATCCAAATCATCCGAGGTGTAAATCTCCGCCGATGTGATTTCAAAAGTGTCAGCTTCCAAAGTTTCCGCGATATATTCCGCCACCGCCCCGGTTTTACATCCGGCGGAGTAATAGACAACCAGTACTTTCCTGCCTTTGATTGTATCTGTGACAGTGAAGAATCCTGACGACCTCAGCCGGGCAAGTTAAACAGCATTACACCCGCCACTAAACAGCCGATAAATCGATTTAAATTTTTCATGGTTAACTTTCCTTCACAAGTTGAATTCTTTATCTGTGTAGCCCTGTCAACCTTTCGACAGTAGCCGGGTCATAATGGGAGAAAAACAGGCTTTCTCTCTCATCCAGTGCCTGAATTGCGGCCATATCCTCATCATCCAGCACAAAATCGAATATATCGAAATTCTGAATCATACGCTCCTTATGCGTAGATTTTGGAATAACCACCACATCGCTCTGAATCAGGAAGCGAAGTGCGGTCTGCGCGGTGTCAATCGCACGATATCCCACACTGATCGCGTCCAGAACACAACGTTCGCATTCCTCGTTACTCACCTGATATACGCCGTACCCAAGTGCAGGCATTTTAATCCCATTGTTTAATGTATTATATTCCAATTTGTTTTCCCTTCTGCTGACCAAGCTTCTTGTTATTTGAGTTGCTGACCGTCTTTGAACGCATTACCCACTCTTTCGCCCAGGTTGTAATAACCAGAATGGACTGTATCAAAGATGATGGGATGAAACTTGCCCAAATCGATCTCGCCGTCAGCGCCGAGGATTTTCTCGTCAATGCTGACATTTTTAATTTCACCGATAAATTTGCTGTCGTCAATCAACTGCGTAAGGACACACTCCAATGTCAATGGGAGTTCACAGATAATGGGAGCGTTCACAAACTCGCTTTTCATTGTTGTAAAACCCGCTTTTTCCATCTTATCCGGTTCGTTTTTGGCAGAAATCAGCCCCACATAATCACAGGCAGCCATATGCTCCACATCCGCCACACTGACGGTAAAGGCTTTCGTGATCTTCAAATTGTCAGTCGTTTTGTGGCTGCTTAAATCAACTACGATTTCATTCATACCCACAATACCGCCCCAGGCAGCGTTCATTGCATTTGCCTTACCGTTTTCATCGTAAGTACCGATAATCATGACCGGCTGCGGGTATAGATACGGTTTTGCTCCAAAATTCTTTCTCATTGTCTGATTCTCCTTTTTAACGAACGAAATTCATTGGCCGGAACGGTTCTTTTTCCGGCAGTCCGTAATGCTCTTTGCCGAGCGCAATCGATTTCATGAGGAACGCCATATTCCTTGCCAGTGTCCGCATAATCTGCAGCCCTTCCGTATCTTTGACTGCCTCTCCGATCTCCCTGCCGTGAATGCTATTCCAATACTGGCTGGAAGCAACCGGCATACCTGAAATTGTAAAATACTTATTCAGCTCATCGAACGTGGCCGACAAGCCGCCCCTTCTTGCTACAACCACACTTGCTCCGACTTTCATCGACTTATCAAAAGGCGTGCTGTAGAAAAGCCGGTCTAAGAACGCGATCAAGGTGGCATTTGCAGAGGCAAAGTATACCGGACTGGCAACTACAAGACCGTCGCATTCCTCAAACTTGGGGGCAATCTCATTCACAAGATCGCGGAATACGCATTTTCCGTTTTCTTTACAGGAATAGCAGGCCACGCAGCCCCTTATATCCTGATTGCCCACCTGAATTACTTCTGTTTCCATTTCTTCCTCCGAAAAAATGCTCTTCATTTCCTGCAGGGCGACAGCGGTATTCCCCTGCTTGTGCGGGCTGCCGTTAATCATCAATACTTTCATACATTTCTCCTTCCTATTCATGAATTTTTAAGCTGTTTAACTGCCTTGCGTTGCAAAAGCAATGATGGTCAATGATTTCGCTGTATCCAATATCCATTGAAGCAATGACGTCCATTTCCTGACCCGATAATTCAAAATTCCAAATGTTCAGATTTTCCCTCATTCGCTCCTTATGAACTGTTTTCGGAATCGTCACGATTCCTCTTTGCAGATGCCAGCGCAAAATCGTCTGCGCGGTTGTCTTTCCATGCCTTGCCGCTATTTTTAAAAGTACCTTGTTAGAAAAAATATCTTTCTGCCCTTCCGATAACGGCCCCCACGCTTCCGGTATGATCCCGTATTCCCACATGACCCGTAAGGCTTCCTGCTGCTGAAAAAACGGATGTATTTCAATCTGGTTAATTGCAGGATGTATTTTATGGTTCATGCACAAGTCCACAATCTGCTCCGGCGGGAAATTGGAGACTCCGATTGCACGGACAGCCTTTTCCTCATACAGCCGCTCCATTGCCCTCCAAGCGCCGTAATAATCGCCAAATGGCTGATGAATCAGATATAAATCCAAATAATCAAGCCCAAGATTCTTGAGGGAGAGCTCGAAAGCCTTTAAGGTAGCATCATACCCGGCATCCTGAATCCACACTTTCGTCGTGATGAACAAATCCCTTCGTGGAACGCCCGACTTTTGAATCGCAGCACCCACAGCATCCTCATTGCCATAAGAAGCGGCGGTATCAATCAAACGATACCCTGCTTCCAGCGCATCACCAACACATTTTTCACATTGGACACTGTCCGTTATTTGAAAAACGCCATATCCCTGCACCGGCATAAGGACCCCGTTGTTTAATGCAATATACCGCATTTCCATCCTCCTTTCCGTATCATTACATGTAAAACTATACCCCAGCGTTGCTAAAAAGTACAATGCCGATTGCGAAAGCCAGTATGAGCAAAACGCATACTATGTTGCATGTTTGCCTCCCTTACAGTATAATGATTATATATTTATCACCAAATTGGGGGAATAGAAATGGTTGAAATGTATCAGCTGGAGCAGCTGCTTTTTGTATCAAAATACGGTACACTAACCAAAGCAGCGGACGAACTGCACTTATCCCAATCGGCATTGAGCCGATCCATGCAGAAACTGGAGAATGAATTGCAGATTTCTTTATTTATTCGGCAGAAAAATAAAATGGAATTAAATGCCAGCGGGGAAATGGCTGTGGACTATGCAAAAAAGATACTGGAGCAGACGCAGGCAATGACGGAGCAGCTCAGACATTTTGACAGGAGCCAGCGTACCATTTTTGTAGGTTCCTGCGCGCCGGCTCCTTTATGGGAAATCACTCCCGCCCTTACGGAACTATACCCTGAAATGACGATTTCTTCTGAAATAAAGGATAATGATCTTTTACTGCAGGGACTGGCAGACGGAACCTACCAGATGATCATTTATCCTGAAAGGGTGGAGATGAACGATATTGCATGTATCAAATATGGTGAAGAACATCTGTCTTTTTCGCTCCCTCCGGCACATCCTCTATCGGGAAGCAAAACCCTGCACTTAAAAGACTTAAACGGTGAAACCATGCTGCTTCGCTCTAAAATTGGATTTTGGAATCATATGCACATCAACAAAATGCCGGATACCCGTTTTCTAATCCAGGAGGAGGTTGCTTTTGACGAACTTGTAAAAGCATCGGCGCTGCCCTCGTTTACATCTGATCTTGCAATAAAAAGGAATGGGATAACTGCGAATCGAATCACAATTCCTATTTTGGATGAAGAAGCCAATGTCACCTATTATTGTTTATATAATACAAAGAACAAAAGAGCATTGCATAGCTTTTTACAAAGAATAGAGAAAAATTCTGCTGGTACTTAACTATTTGCAATTTCTTTAGGAAAAGACATTAAGTACAATATGAGCTGCATTATCTTTTCTTAAATGATATTCCAACTCACTCGTATTGCCAAATAAATGCTTGAAAGTTTCTTCCAAGTACTCGTATTCATTTTGTCCTTTCATTTCTTCATTTTCTTGCTTATTTCCTATTTTTTTAGTTGTTTTGCTTGTCAGAGTAGAAATAGGGCTATATATTCTATTGATAAAGAAAATGGAAAATCCCACACCTGCAACAAATAGTATCAATGATACAATAACCAGAATAGAACGTAACTGGACAAAACCTCCCAATATACCCTCATAATCAGCAACTCCAACAAAATACCACCCTAAAAGTTCAGCTTCCCGACATGATATGAATCTTCCATCGCTGTCAACAATCATAGTTTGAACTGATGTATCATCCATATTTATAGAAACCATCTGTTGAAGCTTTTCCTGATCAATATTAATGATAAGTCCCTTCACTTTTCCGGTTACTTTATTAATATCTTCTTATACATATATAATGACCTTCTCCTGTGTCATTACTGTACCTGCTTTTACATCAATAATTCTTGGAACACAGACAAAATTAGATGATGCATTCTCCAAGATATCAATTGACTGCATATCAAAAAAATCCGCTTTATTATATGCAGATATATAATCGATATAGGATGCTTTTTCTGTTTATACCGCTTAGGATATTTTTTACAACCCTCTTGAATTTATCCATATTACTCCATTCTACCTTGTTTTCAGTCTGATTCTACAACAACCATAACAAATCAGTTATTATATGTCTATGTAAATAATTTGGGGGATGTTGTCTTATTATATGTGGTGCATAAAAACAATATTTTTATTCAAGTAATCATCAGTAAAACGCATCCCTATATATTGAATTCCCTTTTAGGCAGCACTATGGAAAAGTGTTCCTTGAAAACTTAATACCATGCACCATTATGGATACCAGGTACCGATAACTGAATTTTTCACAGAAGCAAATCCAGCCAACTGAGTTAAATGTATATAGTACAGCCGGAAAATGTGGCCTTAAGGGCACAGGAAACGGTAATGGAAGGCATGTTATCTTTTGTCAACTTTACTTCAGGAAAAAATATGAAGAAAAACGAAGCATACCAGACATCATTTACTGAATATCCAGACATCATAACGGTAACACAGATGGGCGAAATGCTTGACATCAGCACTAAATCTGAATACAGACTATTGAAAGAAAATAAAATAGAACATTTTAGGATAGGAAGGATTTACAAAATACCAAAGCGGCATATTTTGGCATATCTGCATGTACTTTGGTAATGCACGAATTACCTTATGTGCTAAAATGATTTCATGCAGAATGGCTGTTACCGATAAAGGAGGTCTGCAAATGGTAGCAGCACATTTACGAAAGCAAAATGGAATTTATCAAATGATACTAAGTTATTATGACAGCAATGGTAAACGACGGACAAAATCAATCTCCACTCATCTTCCTGTAAAAGGCAATAAACGCAAAGCGGAAGAAATGCTCCGGATAGCAAGGCAGGAATTTGTACCCCCTGCTGCATATGAAAAAGCCGGACAGGGAAAAAAAGCAGAGAAAAGGCAACTGCCTGTCGGCAAGCCGGGAAACGAGCTTATGGTTTCCACACCGACTGCGAATAAAGAAGTAAGCATTTCCGGTACAAAAGAGGAAATCCTATTCTGTGACTTTTTACTTTACTGGCTCCATCTGATTCGCAGCAGCATCGATGAATCCACCTACAGTGGTTATCAAAACGTAATTAAGCAGCATATTATCCCCTATTTCCAGCAAAAAAAGTATACCCTGGCTGATATAGAACATAATCCTGTGTACATTCAGGACTACTATACCTACGAGCTTAATGAACGTCAGGTTTCCACGAATACGGTAATTCACCGGCATGCAAATATCCGCAAGACCTTGCAATATGCATTTCAGATAGGGCTCATTTTAATCAACCCTGCCGACAGAGTGATACGCCCAAAGAAAAACATTTTTATTTCCGACATCTATCACTCAGACGAATTGATGGATCTATTCAAAATATTTCATGGAGATCCCCTTGAACTTGCCGTTCTTCTTGGCAGTTACTATGGACTCCGCCGAAGTGAAATCGTGGGACTGAAGTGGGAAGCCATTGATTTTGTACAGAAAACAATTACAATCAGGCATACTGTAACCCAGGCCATGGTAGATGGGAAATATACAATGATTTACAAAGACCGGCCTAAAACTAAAAAAAGCCTTCGAACACTGCCCCTTGTAGGCCCATTCGAAGCTATTTTGTCTCAGCTTTGGAAGCTGCAGGCCGAAAATCAGAAAGTATGCGGAACCTCCTACTGTACGGTTATCCGGATTATATTTATGTTGATCATATGGGCATACTGATAAAGCCGAATTATATAACGCAGCATTTCAGAATAGTTCTTAAAAAAAACGGCTTAAAATTAGACCGCTTCCATGATCTCAGGCACCCATATGTCAAGCCCGCGACAAAAAATTATTTTATTGCAAAAGTACTTTGGATAAATACATCTCCAAAGTACTTTTGCTTGTTTATATAATAAATAAACTGTAGAATTTATCATGGTTTCCGCTACCTACGTTTTATGGATAATCCGTAGTTCGGTTAGTTTGTATTCTATGAAAGAATAAGCATGAGTAAGTCCGAAAACGCATTTTGATTGATTTCCGTAAAATCTTTTCCTAAGCTTTTCTTGAAAATCTCAATTAACTCCGCAACATTCATTGATATGACATTTATCTGTTTAATCTCATCAACTAATCCTTGTTTAAGAGCTAAGTCACTTATTTCCGAATTCAGCTTATTTACTTTTTCTTTTTCAGCTTCCCAATATTTTATATACTCAAAGCGATTTAATGAATATACATCCGCTTTGATTTGTTCCGGTTTCTTATCTTCTGGATAAAAACTTTCATCTGATTCCGATAAGATAATTGTCAACAGCTTATCATTAAAGGCTCTATTTCGCATTAATTCCGAAACTTCATACATACATCCTCGAGATTTTAAATAGCTATCAGATATAATAGATACCATATAATCGTGAGTAGAAACTGTCTGCATAAATTTATCAATATCACTTTTATATTCTAACGTTCTTTTATCCCTTGTAATAGCCAATCTACCCTTTCCAAAAAAGTTAAGCTTTTCATCGACTAAATCGGCAATGCAAGCATCATTATGCGAATACGATAGAAACACTTTTTTTATATGAAGCTCTGCAACGTTCCTATTATGGTCAAGTCTGTAAGGTGTATCACTAAACACGACCACATTTTCACACTTTTCGACATTAATACATTTAAGCGTCACAGTTTCGTGTGGCAAATCAAGAAATGTTAAATTAACATTATTACTAAGTTTCGCTTTTACTGAATCAATATCTACATTAAATTTATATCCTTTAACTCTTAGTTTTTTTCCATCATCTTGCACACCAAAAACAATTAATCCTCCACTGCAATTTGAAAGTGCAGAGATTAACTTCCCAATAGTTTCATCAGGTGTAACAGGATAAACGCAATAAATATTTTCACGATTATTGTCTGCTATTAATTTTAATATTTCATTTGGTGTCAAGACGGTAGCCCTCGCTTCATTTTATTTGGGATTAAGATTCTTTAATGGAATGACAGAGATTCCAGTTGTTTTAATAATATCACCTAATGTTATCATCCGTGTATTTCCATCACCATTGTCAGTCCAAAGCTCATAATTTGTATCGTCCATTGCTGCAACCTCTTGCTCATAATAAAAAATTATTTTATCATCATCACTTGGTCTTACAACAATACGAATATCATTGCCATTTTTTTTAGCCCAAAAAACAGTTTTTGAATAACTCGTTTCTCTCCATTTTTCTAATGTACTCGGCATTTCATATCTACCAGTTTCTTTGAGGTAATAAAAAACTTGTTGTATAGCACGAGCCATTATTTTTTCATAATATTGATATGAAAATCTATTATTTTTTGAACTGTGTAAGAATTTTTTTGAGACTTCATCTATGGATAAACCACTTGGCAATTTTACTAATCGGGAATCATTTAATTCTCCATCTCCAACGAACACACTTAAAAATTGCAACAAATCATCTTCGGTATTAATTCCAAGCTGTGCAAGTTGTTTTTTTGAAATATTAATTGTTTCTGCTGATTGCACATTGCTTGCTTGTTTTAATAGTTCTTCTAACTCTTGGAAACTTTTTACACCATGTTTAGATAAAAGCTGCTCATATTTTTCAGCTTTTTCCATGTTATCAGAAATTATGTCGTCATTATAAAACCAATATAAATTGCTGTAAAGGGTTTTAAACGCATTCCTAATTGTTTTATTATCTGTGCTTTTTAAGTATGAAAAAAATTTTTGAAAAACCAATCTCTCTTGATCATTATCTTCGCCAAGCTTATTTTTGTGATTTTCAATATAATTTGTTATTGCATCTGCTAATGGGTAAAGATTGGTTGCTGTGTTTTCAGACAATGGAAAATGTATACTACGCATAAGCAATTTTATTCTGATGTCTACTCCTGTAAAACAGTAAGCATCTTTCACCACTTCGGCAATCTCTCCTGTATCGAGCTGTAGTTCAGTGCTTTTTTTAAACACTCTATTTTGGTTTGGAAGAATGGAATACTTGTCCGCCAAATGTATATAATCATTTTTTTCTAAAAACGACACCACTTGATTTATAAACGAAATCGCACTGTCTACGTTGTCTGAAAAATGCTCCTCGGCAAAAACATCCAAAGTTTTACTTTGCTGTATATCAGTACACAACTTTACAACCCAATAATTTAGTGCCTGTTCGAAAATTGGTTTCAAATACTTTTTAGAATCAACAGTCTCCCATGCAGTACTGTTATAAAACTCTTTGGCAATGTTCAGAAAATCATCTTGTTTCGGTCTCTCATTTGTTTGTATGCATAGTATTCTTTGAAAGAAATGTTCACGATTTTGATGTTCGTTTTGTAAGTATCGTGTTGTTTCAGAAAACAGCTCCGAATATCCATATGCTATTACTTCAACATGCTTTAAAATCTCTGTTGAAACCTTTTTATGAAGTAATTTATCCTTAACATCTATATCTAATATTAATGAAACTTCCTTGTATGTATCATCAATTTCCTTGTCAAAGAAAACTTTATCAAAGCAGCAGAACTTGCCGTTTTGATTGAGAAAAACGTCGGACTGTTCTATTGTTTTTTTACAACTCTTTTCTTCACTTGTTAAAAATAATTTGTAAAACTCATTCAACCAGACAAACACATCTTGTCCATTTAATTTATTTTCTAAAGAAGATATGTTTTCAGAACTTTGAATTGCTTGCACTATGTTGTCGATGCCCAAGTTTTTACACTCATCCCAAAGCGAACTGCACCATGATTCTAACTCATTTTGCTTTGGAAGGAACTCTGGAAACAAAGCATTTGACAACGACCAAAGTTTAAGCATCTCTTCTCTGTTTTCTTGGTTTTTTGGAATTAAAACAACAGGCTCATCCCATACCTCAAACAACGGTTTTTTATCACCAGTATTTGTAGTAATTAGGTTTGAATATTTTATTTCTTCTTTTATAGGTTCAAGTATTTCATTTTCAAACCATTCTACATTCAGCCACGTTTTACGTGGTTGCTCGGTTATTTTTACAATGTTATATATGCCTGCATAGTTGTTTTCCACAAAGAAATTCAATGCAGTTTTGTAAAGTTGAACAGCGGTTTCTAATGCGACTTTATTGTCTTTGACATATTGTTTTTCTTCGCCTTTGCTCTCCAATTCTATGCCATCACGAGGTTCCGTTGGCTCGAAATAAGGATTGTTAATTACTACAGGAAAAGCAAAATCGCTTGTACCAAGTAAGGGAAAATCGCAAAATAGTTTAGGTAGGTTTCCGTTTGGTTGTTTAATATTTGCTTTTTCACCAAGCCCTAATAGCTCAATCGCAATTGATAAGTATGTCAATATTTCATCTTTTAAAGCAAAAATATATCTTTTCTTCATAGCTCTTGTATCATAAACAGTTATAATATGTGCATTTTGCAAATTGACATCTACATCATCATCACGAGAAAGCACCTGATTATATCTACCATTTTTTATAGTATTAGCTTGTATGGTTATAGTTTTTATCTCCGGAACAAAAGCAAAAACATATGCAATTGACGCAACAAGATTATTCAAACCGTCTTTAGCGGTTTGAATTCCTAAATCATTTAACTCATATGTAAAGCAAGTATTAAAATCATTTTCATCTATTGATGCTGTAATTTCTTTTGCGCTTTTGTTAAGTTGCTCACAGCTTTCTTCGATTGATTTGATGATTTCCAACTGATTGTCGCTTGAGCGATCAATATCAATATTAAACTGGTGCAATGGCTCATCTTCGTCACATAAATACCCTGTCACATTTACTTTTTTTGAAAGTAGATGTGTAGTAAGAAACCCAGTTCCAAATTTTCCAGTTATCTTCTTTTCTTTCCTATCAAGCTCATTTCTCTCTTTGGTAGAAACTTGTTCAATAAGGAAAACAATATTTTTTGTTAAAAACAGCCTTCCGTTATGCTTGAATTCTATTACCTTTCTATTTTCATCAAAATTAACGAGAATATCAACTTTCCCGGTGGAGTTAACTACATCTTTTGCATTCTGAATAAGCTCCCAAATCCAGCGATAGGAAGTATCTTCATTATTGCTATTTTCCAATTTTTTAAGTTGGTCTATAATTTTATTTGCAGCTTGTGTTGTTTGTGCTTCACTGCGTAAATTTTTAACCTTATTTTCAATACTCATGTTGTTAACTTCCTTTTATGTAACCTGTTATTTGTCTATTACAAAAAACTATTTTAAACTTCTCATTATTGCAAAACTCCACAACTTGTCCAATGGCATATTATTCACAAACTGTTTAACTCATTTGGCGGGATGCCGCATTTGTCCAATGAAATGCACTACACAATATTCTCACCTAACAGAATTTTGGGCATTGTCGTAAGGCAGCGATTCCACCGTTTATAGAATTGCGCCAATCCCAGCTTACCAACACGCGCATGAGCTTCCTCGTCCTCAAGCGTCCAGTGCAAAATATAAGTAACCTTGCCCACCCACTTTGTCAAACGAATTGGCGGCTTACCCTCTTTCACAGCGTTGAAATCCTCCTGTCGGTGGGTGCGTTTTATGTATTTTACATCAATAACTCCGGGCTGTGAACGATAAAACGCAGCAACCTCTTTCATTAAAGCCTCAATTTCATCCTGCTTATCTATTTTTGCCTCATAGATACAAATTTCATTAAACATCAAGGCTACCTCCCTTGCTTCGTATTCTCCGCCAGAGCTGTTATAAAAACAGCGTTGCTTTATGCTATCTGCTCTAGCACATTATTCACACACTATACTGCTAGGTTCGCTTCCCATTATTAGCCAAATTAGCAGGTCTGGAGTTCCCCCTAATTGCTAAAACGAGAACCCTAAACATCTTTATTATACCAACAAATCCATCATAAGTCATTATTTTTCAGTGAATTATGACTAATTTTGCATAAAACGATTCCCCTTAAAAATCAAAGACAAACTCCAATGAGATCTCGCTTTTTGACAAAACCACAATCCTCTTTACCAACCGTACAACTTCACCTCTATCAAAACTTATACTATCAGATAATTTAGAAATGAGTGTTAATTGTTCGGCATATTTATCAATATGATCTGCAATCATCTGTACCTGCTCTATCATTTCAGCAATTTGTGTTTTAAGCAGCAAAATCTCCTCTGCATACACATCTTCCATATCTTTGCGGTTCTCGGGACTTACGATTCCAAGAAGCTCCGATACACGCAAAGAAGATTCGTATTCTTTTGCTTTTTGCAGTCGCTCCTGTGTATTTTCTATAAGCGCCAATTTGTCCTTCGTAAATATTTGGACTTTTTCCTTTTCCGCCATGTGAAGCATTTTTTTGGATAATAGTCGTACTCTTTCTATGTACTGTTGAATTCCCTTAAATGTAGCGGATATTAAAGCACTTTCTTCAATCATTACAGAACGTAAACATCCTTTTTAATTTGCTTTTGGACAGTAGTAATATCGATAAACGGTATTTTTAATTTTTATTGTTTTACGAGTCATATTTCCACCACAACTACTGCATATTAATATACCAGAAAACAGATTTACCGCCTCACCCCCTGGGGAAGTGCGGGTATCCAGATGCATAATCCTCTGTGTAGCTTCAAAATCAAAGATGGAAATAATTGCATCGTGCGTATTTTTACAGCGAGTCCACTCGCTGGCTGGACGGTTAACATTCTTTTGAAGTTTATAATTCATCTTATACTGTTTTCCCTGTACCAGTGTTCCGGTATAAGTTTCATCTTTTAGAATTCGTAAAATCGTGTTGACAGACCATTGGGCATTCTCTTTATCTGCAAATCCATGATGTGGCTGGGGAAGTCCATAATTCTTTTTATAGACCAATGGAGACAATATATGCTCTGCATTGAGTTGTGCAGCAATTTTTCCAGCACTCATTCCAGCCAGTTTCAGATGAAAAATCCGTTTCACTACACTTGCTGTATTGATATCAGGAACAAGCTTATTTCTTGTATCAGGGGACTTCTGATACCCATAGATAGGACAAGCGCCCACGTATAACCCACTTTGCCGCATTGTTTTCAAACCATTACGGGTACGCACTGATATTTCTCTGCTAAATTCATCATTGATTATTGTCTTAATCTGCATAACAATATCGTCTTGAGGCGGAGTATACAGTGTATCAACATGATCCAAAACAGCAATAAAGCGAACTCCATAGGCTGGGAGTATCCGTTGCAGATACCGTCCAGTTTCAATAAAGTCTCGTCCAAAACGAGATAAGTCCTTCACGATAATACAATTGATTTTCTTATCTAAAGCATCTACCATCATTTTTGAGAACGCAGGTCTATCAAATATTAAGCCACTGTACCCGGGGTCAGCGTAGGTGGCTACCAATGTAATGTCTGGATTTTCCTCAACAAAGCGCTGAATAATATATTCTTGATTTTCGATACTCTCGCTTTCAGCTGCTTTGCGCCCAGCTTCTGAAAGGCGCAGGTAAGCCGCTGCAATATACTTTCCCACGGACTATGCCTCCTTGCCGTTTAAATCAAAGTGAACGTTAATCTGTCCGTTTTTATGAATAGTGACATCAAGTAGTTGACTAGTAATTAGTTCGGCAAGTTCCTCTTGCGACAGCTTGTCTTTTGATAAAATAGATTTTGCTTCATTTTTTACAGCACATAGAATTTCCGGCTCACGGATATACATTCCTGTGCTGCATCCACAACCTTTTCGATTGTTCGTAATGCAAGTAAAGAAATACCAGTCAACATTTCCTCTGCCTTTACGTCTTTGCATTTTTCCTCCGCAAGAAGCACAGAGCACTTTGCCCTTTAACGGATTATCTGTATTTGGTTTTGACGTAGTGACAGTTCTTTCTAATATTTGAAAGTAGGTCTTTTGAATGCCAAAAAACGACTCTCTTGAGACAAGTGCTTCGTGCGTGTTTGGTACAACAATCCCATCTTTGCCCTGCTGTAAATCTCCTGTATAAGTACGATTCATAAGGATGTATTTAACGGAGCGACTATTCCACAAACCATCACCCTGCTCAAAATTCCCTTGTAACCCATTCGTTATTGCATAATCAATGGGAGTGGGGATGTGTGCTAGATTAAATCTACGAACAATTTCGTTAAGGCTTAGACCCTGTTCTGCCATTGCAAATATTTCCTTAACGACTGCGGCAGCCTTTGGATCTGTAACAAGCTGGTGGCAATCATCCTCTGACTTGGTATACCCATATGGGGCTCTCGCAGCTATAAATTTACCGTTGCGAATATTGCTGTCAATGCTCGCCTGTGTCTTGCGGCTAATATCGCTCGCATATTCTTGGTTAAAAACATTGACAAGAGGAATCCTAAGACTGGGGGCTACGCCAGTAGAAATGTCAGTAATTCCGTCTAAGGTATCAAACTTATCCGAAACAGAAACAAACCGCACGCCCTTTTGAGGAAGCAGATGTTGCAGATAGAAGCCTACCTCAATAGCATCCCTACCCAAACGGGACAAATCTTTGACTACGATACAGTCAATATTGCCCAGATTGATCTCCTGCATCATTTTTTGGAACTCCTTGCGCTCAAATGATGTTCCGCTGGCGTTTTCATCTATATAAAACCGTTGCAATTCGATATCACCTTGTTTCGCAATTGCTTCTTTGATGATGGATTTCTGATTCTCAATCGAATCTCTGTCGTGGTCATTTTTAACTACTGATAACCGAATATAGCCTGCTGCACGATAAGTTTTCGTAGCAACTTTCACCTGATTTACATTTTTTCTGCTTGTTCTGGACATATTTTTTCCTCCTCAAAATGTTGAAGGGCTATGGCGAT
This sequence comes from uncultured Lachnospiraceae bacterium, assembly GCA_900548905.1. Taxonomy (GTDB): domain Bacteria; phylum Bacillota; class Clostridia; order Lachnospirales; family Lachnospiraceae; genus Eisenbergiella. The sequence continues at coordinate 101,773 of URMK01000016.1, forward strand.
TTTCACACCATAGCCCTTGCTCTTATTATAGTTTATATTGTTTCAAGTACGAATTTTACTTTTACTGCGTTCCTACACCATGTTATTAATGAGTAACTATCACCTGCTTTCTGTCCGTTTTACTATCTGTATAATATCTCCTTTGTATTTTTTATCTTGCTTACACGAGCTAAGGCATACCTATGCGACAAATTTCGACGGTATTTTTCTGCTTTTGATAAACATTCCAGTCGAATTTCATTGTTTACCGTCAAAACAAAAACTGCACCATTAATTTGATGCAGCTTCTATACTTATATTTTAGATAAAAAGTCTTTCAACTTCTGTTCTAATGTTGATAAATTTTTCTTTTTGGTTTCACACTCCCAAACGATAAGAACTCGCCATCCTAAGTTGTGCAAAGCTATCATAGTTTCCTTATCCCTTTCCAAAGTTCTATCAAGTTTTCTATTCCAATAATCTTGATTGGTTTGTGGACGAATTTGAGCACGCCTACATGTCGGACATCCATGCCAAAAACAACCATGCACAAAGATAACTGTCTTATACTTTGGCAAAACTATATCTGGGTTTCCGGGCAAATCTCTTCGTTGAATACGAAAACGATACCCTAATTTGTGTAAAATCTTTCTAACACAAATTTCTGGCTTTGTATTTGCACTATGCACTTTAGACATTATTTCACTTCGTTCTTGTGAGGTAAACATATCTGCCATATACTTCACCACTTTAATCTATATTCAATCATTATTTAACTTTCACTGGCATACTATTAGTGAAAGAAGGGGATACTATCTAAAAATTGTAAAAGGTTAGGTGAGACTTATGGATTACTATTTTACAACAAGCCGGTTCGGATATTGCTTAAATGATCAACCCCCACCTCAAATTGACACATATGTAAAATATAAAATCATAGGAATATCAGGCTATGATAGACGACCCATCATAGCCCGTTATGATAACGCATTATATAAAGGAGAATCAAGTTGGATTGTAGACGGTTTTACATTATTTCCCCATCATGAGAATTTATAAAACGATCAAAAAGGCGATCAGCCTCACGGTTTTTTTCAATAAAATCACTATACATTTTTTCAGCATTGGCAATTAACTCGCTATAATACATGATTCTTGTTTTCAATGGAGCAATAGAGTCTAATAGAGAACGATAAATCGCCCCCGTAATATCTAGGTTATCTGGTGACCTGCCCAAAAGTACTATAATTTCAAATGGCTCAATATTCCCATTTGCCGCCATTATTTTAGTAAGTGCATCATGATATTTAGTTATTTGCCCATAAAGTTCTGGTCTCTTAACAATTCGTGCGGAACGCTTTAGTTCTATTACCACATGACGATTAGCAGTTTTTTTATATCTAATATCCAGCCGTGCGTCTTTTTCTTCCTGTGTTAAATCGGTATTTATGGCATTAAGTTGCTTTAATATAGTCTGTTCAACAGCCGGAAGCTCTGTCCCTCTGTCCCATGATGGATCTAGTAACCATAGATTTTGCGCTAGGTGCTCTTGAACTACTTTTTCAAGGGCATTTTCATCTGTAACAGCTTTCAATTTCTTAATAATAGAAAGACGTTCATACACAATTTTATAATAAAATGTCGCTTCTATACTGTTCAAAACCTCCGCCGCACGGATAAAAGCACTAATGTCTTCTGGAGATATAGAGTCAAATTCGCTCAAGCAAGTCTTAAGCTTCAATGTTTCAAATGCTAAGATGCTATGCCGTATTAATTCTTTCTTCTCATCATATTGAACGGTTAACTGATTAATTTTACCAAAAAGCTTTTGTGCAGATTTTTTATCATCAGATCCTAAGTCATTATACCACTCTCTAACTACTTCAATTTTTTGAGCTTCAGCAGTTCCCTGCTCATTTCGCAAATTAATCCAATTATTTTTAATTTCCTTTAGCTCTGCTTTGATAAATTGATGGAGCGCTAAATATCTTTCATCATCTTCAAAGAAATCTTGACGATTACTTGTAGTAATATCATCTTCCTCGTCAACATCTAAGAATTCCGCTGCTATTTCCCCAAAAACATATTTAGCATATAAGCCAGTTTCTCCAAATTCATTCAGGATATCCTCTTTTGCCATTTTTCCACGAACCATTACAGCAATCCTATTAACAGATTCTTCTTCGTCCTTTAGTGCATTTGGCTCTTCAGAAGTTGCAAGCCAGCCATGAAACTCATATTCGTTTGAGCCAATAGAAATTCTGTTAGGCCGTACAAATGATTTTTTAAATACATTTGGTTTTACTTGTGAAAGTATTTGCTGTCTCTCGTCCTCCTCGCCATATAGCCAAAGATATTGTGCTTTTGAAATATATTCTCTGTCATCAGGTTTTATTTTTTCACCATTAATATAAACATTAAATGTATATTGATCTCCTATTACTGAGAATCGGCGTGCAAGGCGGCGCTTTAAAAACCGTCCAAGATTTAAAGTCCTTTTCTTTAAGTCCCTAAGTATAATTTTGGTGCCGTTATGCTCAAAATCAACAGCGCTTTCATCAAGTTCCGTCGGCTCATAATCCACCCCCTTCTTAATAGCAGCATCGAGTTCTGATGTACTAATAAGCAAGGCGTTTCTCTGGCCATTTTTATTTGATAATATTGTAATGTTTTGTGCAATTGAAAAAAGCGATAATTTACCAATCCCCTTTCGTCCCATAACAGCACGATTATGAATTGGCGTATGAGATTTTTCGTTCCTTTTCCTATAGCCTACTTTCAAAAATCTTTCATTTATATCCTGAAGGTTCATGCCGCAACCATCATCGTTTATAACTATTTCAGTATTATCAACAATGGTTACATATACATTTTCCGCATCAGCATCCCAAGCGTTGGCAACCACTTCTGAAATAACAGCAGGCATACTACTGTAAAGGTTCAGTCCTAAATGATTCAAAACTTGTAAATCCATAGTAATAACATACTTTGACATATTACTCTCCCCCTCTTGAAAGTGCAGTATACTCACAATATAAGATATAAGCTCTCCTAAGTTGTGATTTTACTGACTTTGACAAGACAGTAAAATTTTCTGTTTTCTCTATAGCTTCAATCAAATCATTTCTTTGATTGTTAGTACATTGCATAGCCATTCTCTTTATTCGTCTAACCCGTGATAAAACGTCACTAGCGGCACGTGCTGTATAACTTTTCTCTTTTTTTAACCAATCTACAAATCCAACATCGCGCAAATTAAAATTTTTCTCTGTATAATCTCTAATACAACGGGCAACATATTCCGCTAATTTAACAGGAACTGCATTACCAATTAATTGGTTATTTATAGTTGGCGAATTGAGCCATACAAAGTCCTCTGGAAATGTTTGAATCAACGCTCGTTCTCTAAATGTTAAAGCTCGAACGCCTTCTTTTGGATCAATAGCATCTTGTGGATGACGCTTATATTCAGGCGGAAGCGGTCTGTTACTACCGCGAATTGTAGGAGCCGGTTCATATATGGAAAAAATCCCACGTCTATCATAAGTGCGAGGATGACGATAGTAATATTCGCACTTTAGTTTATCCCCAGCATATTCATGCAACGTTAATGGGAACTCAGATAAATTGGCTGCTAGAACACCATCTAAAAAACCATCCTCTTCGTTTAATCCACCAATGCAAAAAAAACGTTTTCTGTTCTGTGGCACACCGCAGTAATTAGCATTGAGTGTTTTTTCGGTTAATCCATAACCCGCTGTTTTAAATAATTGTCGCGCTGTTTTATAGGCTTCACTTTTGTTTGCTCTAACTACGTTCTCCATCACAAAATATCGCGGCTTTAATAAACAAACAATTTTAGCAAACGAAACCGTAAGTTGCGCTCTTTTGCCTTCAACCCTATTGCCAGCGGGAGAAAAGTCCTGACACGGCGGTCCACCAATAATTATATTATGTTTAATGTTTTTTATATTAGCAGCAGCTTTTTCCCAGTCATGCAAATCCAACTTATAAATATCATGATTAAAATTCATTTCGTAACATTGTATTGCTGCATCCCAATTTTCATATGCGGCAACAATATTAAATCCCGCATTCAAAAATCCCTTGCTTAACCCCCCGCACCCACAAAAAAGGTCAATACAATCCATAATTCCGCCTCACCTCATTTCTTTCCATAATAAATTATATATGGTTTACACACCGGCGTCAACTTTATTAATAATAAAAAACCTCTACCAATTTCTCGAAAAATTGCATAAGACGTAATTTTGACATTGCAGGCGTGATACTATCTTTGAACAGTAGCATTCTTATACATCCATCTAGATATATAAATATGATTTTGTCGCTAACATAATATCGTTATATGTTCTCCTCTTTTGGAACAATAAACTTGAGCAAAATAATGGAAAAAGAATAAAGACGAACCGCTCACACCCTTGATTTACAAGGAATTTCCGCTATGTCTTTATTATACAGTAAGGGCACAGCTGCGCAAGTCTGCTTTATGCCAACGGCGTAAGCATATAAGACATCCAGGAATGGCTGGGGCACAGCGACATCTCTACAACGCGGAACATTTATACTCATTTGGATTACATGAGCAAAGTATCCAGCGCATATGCAATTATAGGAATTCTGCCCGGAGAAAATAAAAAGGAACCCCTTCTAGCCGTAAACTTAGAAGAGAGTCCCTAACATTAAAATAGTGCCGGCAACCGGACTTGAACCGGTACGAGATTGCTCCCGAGGGATTTTAAGTCCCTTGCGTCTGCCAATTCCGCCATGCCGGCGTTACTCTGCACCACATAAAAAGATAAGCACCGTCAATCAGACAATGCCTTCCACTTTTTCTTTTTACATTTGCAAAAAGAAAACGACCCAGATCGGACTCGAACCGACGACCTCCGCCGTGACAGGGCGGCGCTCTAACCAACTGAGCCACTGGGCCAAAGACTATGTAACTAATGGACCTTCGGGGACTCGAACCCAGGACCGACCGGTTATGAGCCGGTTGCTCTAACCAACTGAGCTAAAGGTCCGTAAACTTTTACGGATATATATCCTGTTATCCAGGATAAAGCCGATGATCGGACTCGAACCGATAACCTGCTGATTACAAATCAGCTGCTCTGCCAATTGAGCCACATCGGCACATGTATGCCATCTGATAAATCTTCTTACAACTAAAAACGCATCGGTTATTATCACTGCTGCGTTTTGATTATTTAATGACTCCGACGGGAATCGAACCCGTGTTACCGCCGTGAAAGGGCGATGTCTTAACCGCTTGACCACGGAGCCTCTTTTCTTTTCCAGGGGCTCTCCCCCCGGCTCAAGCTTCTTTCTTTCCTTTGCGCTCCTCAGGTCTCAGCCTTCACAGCAGCTCCCCGAGTAGGGCTCGAACCTACAACAACTCGGTTAACAGCCGAGTGCTCTACCATTGAGCTATCGAGGATTATTCCTCTACATCTCCTATAACCAGATGTATGAACCCATACCCTCAAAACCGAACATTGAATCTAATCTTCTCCAAAACCTCTTTCATACCTTCAGGATAAGCCCTCGACCGATTAGTACTGGTCAGCTCCATACATTGCTGCACTTCCACCTCCAGCCTATCTACCTCATACTCTCTAAGGGGTCTTACTTTTTGGGATATCTCATCTTGAGGGGGGCTTCACGCTTAGATGCCTTCAGCGTTTATCCCTGCCGGACTTGGCTACTCTGCCATGGCTTTGGTAGCCAACAGATACACCAGCGGTCCGTCCATCCCGGTCCTCTCGTACTAAGGACAGCTCCTCTCAAATATCCTTCGCCTGCGCCGGATAGGGACCGAACTGTCTCACGACGTTCTGAACCCAGCTCGCGTACCGCTTTAATGGGCGAACAGCCCAACCCTTGGGACCTGCTACAGCCCCAGGATGCGATGAGCCGACATCGAGGTGCCAAACCACTCCGTCGATGTGAACTCTTGGGAGTGATAAGCCTGTTATCCCCAGGGTAGCTTTTATCCGTTGAGCGATGGCATTCCCACTTAATACCACCGGATCACTAAGTCCTACTTTCGTACCTGTTCCACCCGTCGGTGTCACAGTCAAGCTCCCTTTTGCCTTTGCACTCTTCGGATGGTTTCCAACCATCCTGAGGGAACCTTTGAGCGCCTCCGATACCCTTTCGGAGGCGACCGCCCCAGTCAAACTCCCCGCCAGACATTGTCCCCCGCCCGGGTCACGGGCGCAGGTTAGAAACCCAATGCTGCAAGAGTGGTATCCCAACAGTGACTCCATGATTACTGGCGTAATCACTTCTCAGTCTCCCACCTATCCTGTACATACAGCATCGAATCCCAGTATCAAGCTGGAGTAAAGCTCCATGGGGTCTTTCCGTCCTGGCGCAGGTAACCAGCATCTTCACTGGTACTTCAATTTCACCGGGTGCATTGTCGAGACAGCGCTCAAATCATTACGCCTTTCGTGCGGGTCGGAACTTACCCGACAAGGAATTTCGCTACCTTAGGACCGTTATAGTTACGGCCGCCGTTTACTGGGGCTTAAATTCGGAGCTTCGTTGCCTGACTCCTCCTCTTAACCTTCCAGCACCGGGCAGGCGTCAGCCCATATACCTCACCTTTCGGTTTCGCATAGACCTGTGTTTTTGCTAAACAGTTGCTTGAGCCTATTCTCTGCGGCCTCCTTTCAGAGGCACCCCTTCTCCCGAAGTTACGGGGTCATTTTGCCGAGTTCCTTAACAATGCTTCTCCCGCCGGCCTTAGGATTCTCTCCTCATCCACCTGTGTCGGTTTACGGTACGGGTATCATATGAACTATAGCGGCTTTTCTCGACAGCTGGCTCACCTGCTTCCCTACTTTAATTCGGTACGCATCACGGCTTCAGATTGCCAGGCGGTTTTTCCAACCTGACTCCTACTCCGCTTGCACCGGGTTTCCCTTTCCCGGCTCAGGCTTTCCCTCTGTGTCCCCACAGTTCTGTCATATGATAGTACAGGAATTTCAACCTGTTGTCCATCGGCTACGTCTTTCGACCTCGCCTTAGGCCCCGACTTACCCAGGGCAGATCAGCTTTACCCTGGAAACCTTAGATATTCGGCCTGGAGGATTCCCACCTCCATCTCGCTACTCAT
>URMK01000017.1 GCA_900548905.1 uncultured Lachnospiraceae bacterium
CCTTGCAGGGCAGCAGGCTCCGCAGGGATGCAGGGGCTGGTGATGCCAAATTTTTTTATCTACACCCCCATTTTCTGCTATTATTGTGATATCGGAATGAGTGTGTTAAGATAAAACCTATAATACGCCGGTTCAGGGAGAGAAGAACATTTCCTTTCAGGCAGGAGGAAAGCCGCCATGACAACAGTTGAGAAACGGGTCCACGAACTATATTGGGATAAGAATGTGAATTGTGCAAGGACAACACTTCTTGTTTTAAGCGAGCTTCTTCCGATATCTCTTAAGGAGCAGACCCTGCATGCGGCCATCGGGCTTCATGGTGCAGGAGGCTTCCGCGCCCAATGCGGCCTGGCGGAAGGCGGTCTGATGGCAATAGGTATGTATTACAGCTCCTTGCATAAAGAGGAGGAAGCTATTGTATCCGCTTGTTACCGTTATGCACAGGAATTTTCGGATATCTTTGGATCCTTACGGTGTTTTGAACTGCGTCCGGGAGGCTTCCGGCCGGAGGATCCGCCCCACAAATGTGAAAAACTTACCTGTGAAGCGATTGCCTTTACCTATAATTTTATTGTGGCACATCAGGAATAACGCATCCGAAAATGCGGCAAAAGAGGATGACGGAGTGGAAGAAACGATTTCAATAGCGGTTTTCAGTGATATACACAGTAACCACATTGCGCTTGAGGCCTGTGTCCGGTACATAGAACAAAGAGGAATTAAACGGATTTTATTTTTGGGCGATTACGTGAGCAACTGCGCTTATCCTCAGAAAACAATGGATCTCATTTATGAACTGAGGGAGAAAAAACAGTGCCGGTTTATCCGGGGGAACAGAGAGGAGCTTTTGCTCCGGCATGCCAACGGTGCAGCGGACGGGTGGAGAATCCCTTCCACGCAGTCCGGGGCAATCCTCTATACCTATAACAATTTAAGAGAAAAGGATATCGATTTTTTTGCCGGGATGGAAATAAACGGTTACATGGATGGCATAGGTTTTCCGCGGTTTGCCTATTGCCATGGATCTATGACAAGTGCGGATGGACTGACGGACAGGGAGCAGGCAGAGGCTTTTTTTGAAAAAAACGACGTGTCTCTCCTTGTCTGCGGGCATACCCATTTTCCCGGCTGCTGGAAGTATGGGAAAGGAAAGGTGATTAACCCCGGATCCATAGGAACGCCTGTTAACAGGCAGGGGACGGCAGAATTTCTGATTCTGCATGGAAGCAGGGAGGGCTGGTCGGAAGAATTCGTCACAGTCCCGTTTGATAGAAAAACGGTGGCGGAGGAACTGGAGGAAAGCGGATTGCTGGAACAATCTCTTATGTTCGGACGGATGATTCGGGATTTGCTTATCCATAAGATTGACAGGTGGGAGGACTTAATGGCCCTTGCAAGAGAAAACTATATGGCTGCTACAGGAGAAGGCGGAGAGTATGTCATACCGGAGGAATATCTGGAAGCGGCCGCCAAGGAAATGGGAGTCCTGTAGACAAAACATGCGGCTGAAAGGAAAAGGAAAAAAGGATGAGTGAAAAAACGGAAGGCTTTGACGCTATTGCGGAAATTATGAAACAACAGTATCCGGAACAGAACGGCCTTTATTACGGTACCATGCTTCCTTACATGTTGGGAGGGAAAGATCCCCTGGACGGTGTGGAAATCTGGAAAAGTGAGGATGGCATGCCTCATTGGCACTATGTTACCTATGGCTTTACGGAGCTGTACGATAAAGAAAGCGACGATCCGGATACCAGCGGCTATGGTTTTGAACTGACTTTCCGGCTGGAACGGGGAGCGGAGGAGGAGGCTCCCATATGGCCGGTGAACCTTCTCCAGAATCTGGCCCGGTATGTCTTTTCCTCGGGGAATGCCTTCGGAGCAGGACATCATCTGGACTGCAACGGCCCTATAGCGCTGGAGGAGGAAACCCGGCTTACGGCACTGGCATTCCGTATAGATCCTCAGCTGGGGGAAATGGATACGCCTAACGGTCATATGATATTCCTGCAGGCAGTGGCTGTTACCAGGGAGGAACTGGAAGCTGCGATGTGCTGGAATGTGGAGAAGGCCCTGACGGAGATGGAAAAAAAGATACCTCTCTGTATCACGGTTTTAGACCGGCCTGCCCTGATGGAGGACCGGGATTTCCGGCAGGCCTGGGAAGAAGGGATGGAGGCGGACGGATCATCAACCGGTTTTCTTTTTGTGGAAAAGGGAGAAATTGTGCCGGGGACTGACCGCAGTACCCTTATTTTAGGAACGGTCTGTACCAAAACCCTGCCCCTCATGCTTAAGGCCCGGGTGGGAAAAGGCCGGGAGCTGTATCTCCAAAGCCGGGAGTCTGTTTTTTCCTTCCGGCCTGGTCTGCAGTCCAAAATAGAGAAAGACGGAGAGTGTTTCCTGCTGACACTGACAGAACAGTCGCTTGCGGAGCTGTGCAGCCTGCTTTTGCCCCATGACGGCTGCTGGCAGCTCTCATCTATGCCCCTGACCCTGCAGTTGGTACCTACAGAAATAAAGGATCCGGACGGCAATGTAACGGAAGTGCTCCGGTAAAAAGGGTGGGATAAATGAAAATTACGGTTATTAACGGAACACCCGTAAAGGGAGTTACTTATTTTATGAAAGAACAGTTCCTGGACTATATGGGAAACGAACACCAAATTACGGAATTTTATCCTACGGATCTACCGGAATTCTGTGTAGGCTGTAAAAATTGTTTTGTGAACGGGGAAGAAAGATGCCCTCATTTTCAGAAGACAGACCTTATCTGGAACTCATTTTTATCCGCCGATATCCTTGTTTTTGCCTATCCGGTCTATGCCCTGCGGGCGCCGGCGGCGGTGAAATCCCTGCTGGATCATTTGTGTGTGCACTGGATGGTGCACCGTCCGGATGCAAAGTTGTTTGAAAAAACAGCAGTGATCATAACCAACAGTGTGGGAGCGCCCAACGGCTCTGCACAAAAGGATGTGAAAACCAGTCTGACCTGGATGGGAGTGTCACGGATATATACCTGCGGAGCCGGCATGATGGGAGATATTTTTATAGACAAAATGTCCCCTGAGCATAAAGAAATGCTGCGGAAAAAAATGGAAAAACTTGCGGGAAAAACAGCTTCGGCTGTTCCGTGCCGACGGATGAGTTTAAAAACCGCCCTTCTGTTTGCTATGTGTAAAGCACAGCATAAAATGGTGCTCAAAGGGGAGACGGTACCAAGCCTGGACAATGCGCATTATCTCCGTCAGGGATGGATAAAGAAGTAACTGCCGTCAGCAGCGGGAACAGAAGGAAAGTAAACTCAACCGTTCTCCCCATCGGATGTATCAGGCAGCGAAAGCTGTTTTACGGAGTTATGAGGAAATAAGAAAAACGGTTTTATTTGATAAGATTATGGAATTAATTGATCAAACAGCAACGGATCCCGCAATGATTGAAACCTGCGGACATGCGGTTTATGTGGGATATAAGGGGGAATAAAAGTGGAAAACTACCTGCATACCATAGCCGGTTCTTATGACAAAGCCATTGAACTGGGCAGACAAGGGATTGACCTGTATCAGGACCTGCCCGCGTTTATTACCCAGGACCCGGATTATCCCGGGTGGAAAGAACAGGCCGCGGGGGGAGACAGCAGCCGTAAAGAAATCAGGGATTATCTGGCCCCTGAAAAGGGTATGCAGTTCGTCGATCTGGGATGCTGTCTCAACCTGATGTTTTACGGATATGACAAATGGCCGTCGGTATATAACGGGGTGGATATCAGCAGCAAAACGATAGAGCTGCTGAATGACTATACCGCAAAAAGACATATTACGACAGGTTCTCTTGTCTGCGCAAGCATACAGGAAACTCCTTACGCTGACGACCGCTTTGCTATCGGTGCCTGCATCGGTGTCCTGGAATATTTTGAAACGGCTTTTGTAAAAGAAGCGCTGCGGGAAATCTACAGGATTATGAAACCGGACGGCCGGTTTGTGCTCGATATTCCCGATTCCGGCGACCCGATCGGCAGGCTTATGGGCCGGATAGAGGCATATTTAGGCAGGCCGGACAGATTTGATATGACGCCTTCACAGTTTGAAGAGCTGCTTCGGGATTATTTTATAATAGAAAAGGCGGAGGAGGGGCCTATGCGTTTGTATTATCTGAAATGTGTCAAATGAAAACTCCTTTATGGAGGATATGACATATGGGCTTAAAATATATGGATATTGGTATTAATTTACCGGTATAACATCTGTGAAAATAACCTCCGGTTAAGATTTCCTGCTGTTTCGTTAACTGCGCCTCCATTGTGAAACTGTGAATACACAGCTATACTTTGAGTATCAAAATTAGAATAAGTAACTGCGAAGGTACAGAACAGTTACCAGAATAATAAGAAAAGGAGTTTATGCTGTTATGAATAGTAATTTAGGAGCACGCATTGCAGATTTGCGCAGGGCAAAAGGAATGACGCAGGAGCAGCTGGCCGGAGCGGTAGGGGTATCGGCGCCGGCGGTGAGCAAATGGGAGACTTCCGCCTCATGCCCGGATATTTCCCTGCTTTGTCCCATTGCCAGGGCGCTGGATACCAATGTGGATACGCTGCTGCAGTTCGAAGAGGGCCTGTCCCAGGAACGTATCAGCGAACTGGTCAATGATTTGGTGGAGAAAGCCAGGGCAGGGAAACGGGAAGAAGCGGAAGCAATGCTGCTAAAGCAGCTCCATACCTATCCATCCAGCAGTGCCCTTAAATACAATGCCGCCACGGTATTGGATTTCTTCACCATGATTTTTCCCATGGAACCGCCTGAAAAAAAGGATGACTGGAGAAAGCAGAAGCAACATCTGCTGGAAGAGGTGCGCAGTTCGGGAAATTCCCAATACTGGCAGGGTGCTGTGTACGGATTGGCGGCTATTGCCATACAGGATGAAGAACTGGAAAAAGCGGAACTCATCCTGAAGGAACTGCCGGAAAACAGTACGGAGGCCACTTTGTTTTGGACACAGCTGTATCTGAAGAAAAAGGAGCCGGAAAAAGCACTGGAGGTATCCCAGCACCGTCTGTATGACCTGGTGCGCCAGGTCCAGTTATGCCTGACAACGATGATGAACGGGGGAATGATAACCGATAATGATATAACATTGGAAATCTGTGAGGTATACCACCAGCTGGAAACAATTTTCGGTGTGGGAGGAGGCGTGAGCGAAGGCTTTTTTGTGGAGGCATACAGGAGAATGGACAGGCCGGAGGATGCACTGAACAGTCTGATTAAGATGATAGAGGCTTCTATTGGCCCCATAAAGGAACCCAATCCGCTGCTTTTTTCACCTGCCATTCAGTTAAATCCGGGACAGTCCGCAACAACCCCGGAACTGAAACAGATATTATTAAACGGGATTATGACAGACGAATTCTTTGCCGGTTATCTGGATCGGGAAGAGCTTCAGGAGGCGATAGAAAAATTACGGCAGGATATCAATAAGTCCTCCGCCGGTTTGGGGCAGGGAGGAAAGTGAGGATAAGAATGGAGAAAAAGGGAATGGCCCCCTTATGGCTTAAGTATCCGCAGATACCCAATGGAAGCATTGGATGGCGGATGGGATACGGGGAAGCCTATGGTGATAAATTTTACGGATGGTTCCATACATTGGACAGTGACGAACAGAAAGAATATAACAGAAAATTTCCGCAACCCGTCTGCTGGAGCCTGTCCGAATATAATCTTATGCGGCACAACACATTCTGGACCTATCAGTGGCACAGGAATTCCGGCCGTCCCTACACCCTGGAAAAGCTTCAGGAGGAGAGGGAAAACGGCAGTGCAAGGGATACCATTTTTTTCTGGGGACATCACCCCGGAAAAGAAGGAAAAACAGGTAAAGAGTGCTTCAGCCAGTGGTACCAGGCTGCTTTCCATGTGGGGCACCTGTCCTACTGCTGCATGGAGCAATACCTGATGTCCGGGAAAGCCAGGCTTTTTGGTGATGAAGAAACCAACAGGGAAATTATGGATGCAACATCCCCTTCCGAAATCAAGCGGCTGGGACGAAGGGTAAAGGGATTTGACGAAGCGGTTTGGGAAAGGTTCCGGCTTCCCATAGCGTTAACCGGAAATTACTATAAATTTTCCCAGCTCAAAAGCCTGCGTACCTGCCTTCTTGCCACCGGAGACTGTATTCTGGCGGAGGCAAGCCCTGAGGACCGTATATGGGGGATTGGTATGGATCAAAACGAAGCCGCCGGAAAAGACTGCGGCCAGTGGAGAGGAACAAATTTACTTGGGTTTGCGTTGATGGAAGTCAGGGAAGAAATCAGGAGGCTGCGAAGGTATGAGGACGAAGTGGATTTTGGGGACGCAGAATAATTCTGCTGCAAATTAATTATATGGAGGAAATATGACAGAAAATAACAGAAAAAATGAGATACTGCTTCTATTAACAGACCGCTGGTGCGACTGGGAAGCTTCCTATGCGATTGCGGTGGCGGAAGCCTTTTACGGCTACGAAGTAAAGACGATTGCCATGGATAATGCACCCGTAAAGTCAATGGGCGGCATCCGGGCCAATATTGATTACCGTATCCGGGATTACCAAAATTTTGAAAATACCGCCATTGTTATTCTGCCCGGCGGCCTTTCCTGGGAAGAAAACGATTACGAAGAGATTACTGCATTTATAAAGACCCTTGCAGAAAAAGGAATAACGATTGCGGCGATCTGCGGTGCCACGACTTATTTGTGCCGACATGGCTTTTTAAATCATGTGAAGCATACGGGTGACAGTGCGGAGCTGTTCCAAAGCCAGGAAGGGTATACCGGACAGGACCTATATGTACCGGCCCAGGTGGTGGTTGACGGCGGTTTTATTACCGCAAACGAAACGGCCGCCGTAGAATTCGCCTATGAAATCTTTAAGCTGCTGCAAATTGACAGCGAAGAAGAGATGGCGCAGTGGCTGGATAACTTTAAATACGGCGCTGTCCGCTAGAACAGAGGATTCTGTGTACTGTGGTAGTGTCTGATGCAAAAATGACCAGGGAAGAACGAATCCGTAAGTTTGCCGATGAAAAGGTAGGACTATTCACCAAAGCGGAAATAATTCAATCTTGCCCTGACATAGCTGCGGCTGCCATTGAAAAGGGTTTAGGCGAAATGAAGCGTGAGGGTATTATCAGAACAGTTGGTGGCGGCCGAGGCAACACACAAAATAGGCTGTTAAGGAGAAGCGTCCGGCCTGCAGGGCTTCATCAATCCCCCTGCCGCCGGACGTTTTTTATATCCGCTTATACCCGTTCCATCCACAATTCCACATCCGAAAAAAAGCGGGAAAGATGATACCCGTCCGCCGCCGCGTGGTGGATATTCATAGAAAGCGGCATGGTCATTCTTCCCTGGGCGTTCCTGGTATATTTTCCCCAGGTAACAACAGGCGCCAGATAAATCCCGGAATCAAAAATATGCATGTCAAAGCTTTGGTAATGCACCCAGGGCAGGCATGACAAATCAAAAAGGTTAGGCGGAAGCTCCTTCAGGTCAAACCACCGAAGATCCCGGAACCGTTCCATATCATCCAGATACCGCTGGTGAAATACCCGGCAGTCGGGATGATATTCGGTAACCAGCTTCACAAAGCGTTCTTCTTTTTTATAAAAATGAGCATAGTAGGGTGAAACATAGTCCCATATCCCTGCTTTGCCGTTTTCATCATATCCCATCCGGAACTCTTCACGGGAATTTATTGCAGAGCTGACCGCCCACATCATCGCCGGATAAAATTTATACCCCTTCTTATCAATGGCCCGGAGAAAATCCGTAACATCAATTTCCACCGTCATGTTCATAACACAGCGCAGGTTGTTAATAAAGTGTTGGAAAATTGTTCCCCGTTCCCAAGTTTCCATATTCAGTTCAGTAAAATTCATATCTTTCGCCTCCTAAAATAAAGTAATCATTTCAGAAGGCTTTTTCCAATTACGAGTTTCACGGCTTTCACTCCTCCCGTTTATTTATAAATGTGCGTTTCCGTAATCCTGGAAGCTTTCCTAAATTCTACTGTGCCGTCCTAAAAAAGTCAAATGCATTTCCCGCAAAGGCTCAGGCAAAGCTGTACTGGAAAGCAATTCTTCTCAAATATGGATTGCCCGTAAGACAAATACCTTGTATAATTGTTTTTATCGATGAAGAGGGTAAATAAAACAAAAACTGTAACTATGAAGGTACCGAATAGTTATTAAAACTTATTATATTAAGTGGATCTTCTTGTGTGGGAAAAAACGGTTGCAACGCAACTATATCAATTCTATGAAAACGGTGTGGGATACAAGGGAAGATAAATACCGGTGATTTATTGAAATATGCTTATGAGGATATACGGTATGGCGTGATTTATAATGGATGTTCCAAAGAAGACATACTCTCTGCAGGGTGTTGTAAAAAGCGGGGATGAGATAAGATTCCTTTTATAAAAAACCAGTCCCTTTTTTTATATGGACAAAGAAATATATGATAACACAAAAATCAGAGTGAAAAGCCAGGTATTATAAACAGTGGAGCGAGAAATGGGAAATATTTCTTACAGAACCAGGGTGCTTGAAACGGCAGCCGGACAGTATTATACGGAGCCGGAACATTTGTGGGCGAAGTATCCTGCGTATATAGTACTCAGGAACAGCAAGAATAAAAAATGGTATGCTGTTATAATGAACGTACCTAAGAATAAGCTGGGACTTGAAGGGGAAGAGTATGTGGATATCCTGAATGTCAAGGCTGATCCTGTGATGGCAGGTTCCTTTCTGGTAAAGGAAGGGATCCTGCCGGGGTACCATATGCATAAAGGTACCTGGATAACTATTCTGCTTGACGGGACGGTTCCCATGGATACCATTGAATTGCTGCTGGATACCAGCTTTACATTGACCAGCGGAAAGAAAGCCGGAAAATCTGCTGTAAGGAATACAGAATGGATCGTTCCGGCAAATCCCCGGTTTTATGATATCGAAGCAGCCTTACGTGAGAGTAAGGACGATATTTTTATTTGGAAACAAAGCAATAATATTTGTGTTGGTGATACGGTTTATCTTTATGTGGCAGCTCCGATATCGGCAATCCAATATAAGTGTAAAGCGGTTGAAGTGGGTATTCCCTGTGAATATGCCGATGAAAATGTTAAGATGCAGAAGGTGATGCGGCTGCAGTTGCTTGAACGGTACGATAAAAAGCAAATAAACTTTGCAATGCTTAAAGAATGCGGGGTAAGCACTGTACGTGGCCCGCGCAGTATGCCTAACCGTTTAAAATGCAGGATAGAGGAATTCTATCATGGCAATAATACAGGAAATCCATGACACGGGAGCGGAAAAACAGGGCAGGTGCGTAGAGAAAGCCCCTTTCATACTCTTGTTAACGGTATATCGGTTATAAAACGCAATGGCAAAGAAGGCAGCGGATCTTGTAAAAGATTTGCTGCTTTTTTCTCTTTTGTACCATTCATGTTTCCCGGAAGGAATTTCCAGCGGGTACAGCACGGCCGTGAATTATAACACAAATAGGTATTTTGAAAATATTAGTACTTGACATTACATAGTAGTGCGGATATGATGTTTGTAAAGGGAGATAACGCGATGAATGCACAGTTTAAAAAAGGAGTTCTGGAGCTGATTGTCCTGGAATCTGTCAGACAGAAGGATATGTATGGCTATGAGCTGGTGGAAGAAGTCTCCAAGGTGGTGGATGTAAATGAGGGAACCATTTATCCGCTGCTCAAGAGGATGACCAATGAGCATTATTTTGAAACATATCTGCGGGAATCCACGGAAGGGCCGCCCAGAAAATATTATCACATCACTGCGGCAGGTATTTTGTATCGTGACAGCCTGGAACGGGATTGGAATGAATTTAATCAGAAGGTCTGTTCATTCCTGGAGGAACAGAAAAGAGGGAGAGAATGAATAAGGCGGAATTTTTACATATTTTACGGGACAGGCTTTCGGTTCTGGACGAAAAGGAGCTGGAGGATATCCTGAGCGAGTATGAACAGCATATTGATATGAAGGCGGCGGGAGCGATGACGGAAGAAGCGGCCATTGCAGATTTTGGCGATATCGGGGAGCTGACCGCCCAGATACTGGAAGCGTATCATGTCCGTGCGGATTTTATACAGCGGGGGCAGCCGCAGGAAAAGCGGCCGGGAATTGCGGACACAATCAGGAATGCGGGGCAAAAAGCTGTCGGATCCTGCAAAAGAGGGGGCAGGAGATTCCTGCAGGGGCTTAAAAATATCGGTTTGTTTTTTCGGAAATGGATCAACAAATGCGGCTCTGCCATCCGCAGGATTTTCACCCGGAAAAAGGGACAGGAAGTGAAAACAGAAGAGACGGCTGCCCAAAAGAACGGGATACCAAAGAAAAATAAGCTTCTTCTTTTTGGGAGCAGGAAACATAAGGAGAAACGAGATAAAATGGAGAAAAAGAACAGGATTACATTGTTTTCGGTTATTGGTGCGATGTGCAGAGGCTGTGCAAATGCTGTGATATGGTGTGTGAAGGCGGTATGGAATTTATTCTGCACCGGCGCCGGTGTCCTGATTGGCATATTTGCCTGTTTTTGTATTTTTATACTGGGGACGTTGTTGGTCCTTTTGACCATGGGATTTCCGTTTGCCGGATTGTTCCTGGCCGTTTTAGGGCTTTCGATGTGCACCTGCAGCATGACGGTTATGTGCTTTACGTTGATCATCCGGAGGAAAAGGCAGGAAGGGAAAGAAATAGAAGCGGAAGCAGAAGAAGCGGAAGAAGAGGAGGAAATGGTTCATGCGTAGGATTCATATTATTTTACTCGCCATTTTTATGACAGGCGTTTTATTGGGCGGTATCGGGACCGGGATCGCTTTTGGGGAATACAGTACCATGGAGTATGGCGAAACCGTAATGCTGGGGGAAGATGATTTGGTAACGGGAGAGCTTATTTATGAGTTTGAGCCTGTTTCCGGAGAAAAAATTGCCATTAACCCCAATTTTTGGGGCAGTACGTCCGGCGAAAGTGTTCTGGAAATGGATGAAAGCCTTCCTATGGGTACTGTCTGTTACGATATCACGTATAACAGTAAGCTGACGATCCCCCGTCTTTACTATTGGGAAGCGGAGAAAGAGGAAGCGGCGGATGGTGACAGCGCGGAAATTGCAGTGGAGGAAGGAAGCGGGTACATGGACGGAAACGGAGAAGCCGATGGAAATGAGACAAGTGGAAAAATAGAAATAAATGAAGAATCCGGCATGAATGATGCAGATGAAGCGACGGAAGAAAAAGAAAAGTCTGTGGTGGTGGGATATTTGGAGCTTCGCACCAATTACATTGGAAATGAATTTGAACTTGTGATGAAAAATAAAGACAATATCCTCGCAGATTTTAAAAAGAAAAAAATCAATTCCTATGAAACCGCTTATATTACAGATGTGAAAATCCGGGTGAACCCCGATATGATGGATTACATTGAAGATCGGACCATGAATTAGCAGAACAGCAGGAAAAGGCGTTTGCCGATCCGTAGGGATGGGTGAGCGCCTTTTTTGGTAACAGTTCAGACGGAAAAAGCTGTAAAAAAAGGAATGTCCGTTGAGTTCTGAGAAGATCGATGGTATACTTAATTGTATTGTGGCTCCAGAGATTTTGATGCCCCGCTGCTTACGGCGGGGTATTTGACTGTCCGGGGAGGGAATACCGGTATACGGAAAAACAGGAGAGATAAAACAGATGGATGGTGGAAATACGGTCAGAGAAACCTTGCGGGATTTTCTGCAGTCATGGTTTGAACAGCGTGATCCGGAAAGGACAATCGGATTTATATCGGAGAATGTGGATTTTGTAGGGACGGGCTGGGACGAATCCGCCCGGGGGAAAGCGGAGATGAAGGAGTACCTTCTGCAGGATATCCGGGAAATACCGGAGCCGTTCCATTGCCAATGGTCTGTTATTCATGAGCAGGAGGTTATGGAAGGGGTATATAGCCTGTCTATTGATTTGACCTTGAAAAATACCCTGTACAGCTGGTATCTGCGCGGCTTTTTTATTCTGGTGAGGGAAGAGGAAGGACAGTGGCGGATAAAAAGCTTCCATGTTGCGGAACCTGGAAGCAGCCAGCGGGAGCAGGAGCATTATCCCCGGGCGCTGGTAATGGAGAATCTGGTGAGGCAGAGGCAGGAACTGCTGAATGAATCCCTGCCCGGCGGAATGATGGGAGGATATATTGAAGAAGGATTCCCCTTTTATTTTATCAACAAACAGATGCTGACTTACCTGGGATATGAGGACGAAGAGGAATACATCAGGGATATAGGCGGTATGGTCAGCAACTGTATGCATCCTGACGACCGGCAGAGGGTGGATGATGAAGTGGCTGCCCAGATGGAAGAAACAGGCAGCTACGTGGTGGAATACCGCATGAAAAAAAAGGACGGCTCCTACATCTGGATCCACGATCTGGGAAGGCGGGTGACGACAGAGGACGGGCGCCAGGCTATTTCTTCCGTATGCCTGGACATTACCGTACAGAAAAATGCCCAGCAGGAAGTGATGAATCTGTACAACAATATCCCGGGAGCCGTATACAGGTGCCGTTTTGACCAGGATTTTTCCATTATAGATGCCAATGACGGCCTGTTTGAATTCCTGGGCTATACCCGGGAAGAATTTGCCGCCATGGGGAATAAAATGGCAGCGGTCATACATCCGGAGGATCTAGCGGCGCTTCCGGCCGCGCTGCATGAGCAGCTGGAGAATGGAAATACCATACATACCGAAAACCGGCTTCTCTGTAAAAACGGCAGTGTAAAATGGGTATCCGTCAAGGCGCAGCTGTTTTATGAGTACAATAACGAGCCGCATTTTTATTGCGTATGCGTGGATATTACGGAAGAAAAGCAGCTCCAGAGACATGTGAAGGAGCTTTACGAACAGGAACTGGCCTATTTCGTGGAACTTTCCTCCTCGGACGGGTGCCTGCAGGGGCGGGTGAATGTGACCAAAAACAAGGTGGAGAGCTATCTTTCCAGCGCGGAGGAAGCGATTGCCAGCGCGGGGGATTCTTATGATGAAACCATAGAGAATCTGGCGGCATCCGCCGTGGATGCAGAGTACGGACAGAATATCCTCTGTACCCTGAACCGGAAAAAGGTACTGCGGGATTACGCGGCGGGAAGGGTAAATTATCATTTTGACTTCCTGCGCCGGAACAAGGTAGGCGGGATTTTCTGGGGCAGTACCGGCTTCCGTTCCTGTCTGAACCCGGAAACCGGGGATGTTATGGCTTTTTTCTATACGAAGGATATAACGGAGGCGAAGCTGCAGGAGCAGCTGTTGGACACCATCGCCGGTCTGGATTACGACGCGATTGTGGAGGTTGACATGCTCAGGGGAAGGCGCCGGGTATTCAATTTCAATCCGGAACGCAGGAATACCATTGCCATGCAGGGAGAATATCAGGAGGCTGTCAAAGAGATGGCAGGCCGTTTTATGGAGGCGGAAGCAAGGAAAGAATATCTTGCCAAAATGGATTTCGGGTATATGAAAAACAGGTTGGATAAGGAGGATTCCTACAGTTTTGTGGTGGAGATGAAGGAGGAGGACGGTTCCGTCCGCGTGAAGCGGTACCAGATTTTCTATATCAGCAAGGAGCTGAAGCGGGTCTGCGTGGCGCGTACGGATGTTACGGATGTTGTGTACAATGAGCAGAGGCAGAAGGAGGCGCTGGCTTCGGCCCTGGTTGCCGCGGAGCAGGCCAATGCCGCCAAATCCGATTTCCTGTCCCGTATGAGCCATGAAATCCGCACCCCCATGAACGCTATAATCGGAATGACGGCTATTGCCGCCCAGGCCCTGGATAATGAGGAGCGGGTGGCTGAATGTATATCCAAAATAGGGATTTCCTCCCGCTTTCTGCTTTCCCTGATCAACGATATCCTGGATATGAGCCGGATCGAAAGCGGAAAAATACTTCTGAAATATGAAAAAATCCCTGTTGAGGAATTCCTCAATGGAATCAACGCCATCTGCTATTCCCAGGCGGTGTCAAACAATGTGGAATATGAATGTATTGTTGATCCTGTGCTGGATGACTATTACATGGGCGATGCCATGAAGCTGCAGCAGGTGCTCATCAATATCCTTGGGAATGCCATCAAATTTACCAGGGAGGGAGGAAAGGTCACATTTTCCGCCGCAGTGCGCCGAAAGACCAAAAACGATGCCTTGCTGCGTTTTATCATCAATGATACGGGGATAGGAATGGATGAAGCCTATCTGCCCCATATTTTTGAACCTTTCTCCCAGGAATCCACAGGAACCACTTCCCTGTACGGAGGCACCGGGCTGGGGCTTGCCATATCCAAAAGCATTGTGGATCTCATGGACGGAAAGATTACCGTACGTTCCATCAAAGGGATCGGAACGGAATTTACCGTGGATGTGAAGCTGGGTGTTACCGAGGAGGAAAAGCTGCGTCTCCATCAGAAAAAACAGGAATATCATTTTTCCGATCTGAAAACGCTGGTGGTGGACGACGACGTGGCGGTCTGTGAAAGTGCGGTGGTTACGCTCCGGGAAATGGGGGTTACCGCCGAATGGGTGGACAGCGGACGCAAAGCGGTGGAGCGGGTCAGGGAGCTTCTGGATCAGAAGAAATATTTTGACATGATCCTTATTGACTGGAAAATGCCGGATATGGACGGCATTGAAACCGCCCGCCGGATACGCAGGCTTGTGGGACAGGAAGTGACCATTATCATCATTACGGCTTATGATTGGAGCGCAATCGAACAGGAAGCGAAGCTGGCCGGCGTCAATCTGCTGATGAGCAAACCTATGTTCAAGTCCTCCCTGGTATCCGCTTTCAGCAGGGCGCTGGGAGAAAAAGAGGAACAAAACCATACGGAGGAGCAGGCCGCGGTTTATAATTTTTCCGGAAAGCGGGTGCTTCTGGCGGAGGATAACGCTATCAATACGGAGGTGGCGGTGATGCTTCTGGAAGACAAGGGCTTTGTGGTGGAAACGGCGGAAAACGGCCTGCGCGCCATGGAACTGTACAGCAAATCCTGCGAAGGCTATTATGACGCCATTCTTATGGATATCAGGATGCCGCTTATGGACGGCCTTACCGCGGCTGCAAATATCCGGCATCTGAGCAATCCCGATGCGGTAAGGATCCCCATCATCGCCATGACGGCCAACGCGTTTGACGAGGATATAGAAAAGAGCAAGGCTGCGGGGATGAATGCCCATCTGGCAAAACCGATTGATCCTAAGCGTTTATACCAGACCTTATACAAGTTTATTTTTGCGGAAGAGGACTGACGGTTCCGCCGGGCGGCTGTTTCAGCCCCATGGAGGAAGGCCCTGTACCAGCGGGAGGGCCTTCCCCGCGGAAACCGGCAGAAACCGGCTGCGGGGGAACCGTCCGCGGAATATATTTTTCTTGACATATAAATATTACAATTGTAAGATTTAGACAGACGACTATAACACCACGGAGAAAACAGGGAGAGTGAAGAACATGAAGAAGATAGAATGGCCCGGAACGCCAAAAGGGCTTTTGCTCCTGCTTCTGGTCCTGTTTGTAACGGCGGCATTTTTATTGAAGGACGATAAAGCCTATATTCCTGCAACGGAGGATGCCTGGGAACCGGCGGCTGCGGGAACGGAAAGCACGGACAGCCGCGGGCTTCAGGAAGTAAGCCGGTCCTCCGGCGGCGGTGCCGTCAGCCTTCTGACGCAGGAGGAACAGTCCCGGCTGCAGGAAACGGTGCTGGAGGCGGCAAAAGCGTGCCGGGATCTCTATGCCGGATGGCTGCCATCCCGGACGGAGGAGGAGGGGGACGGTAGGTTTTCCCTTTCCGAAGAGCAGCAGGAGGCTGTCGTGGCCCGCCTCGGCTCCCTTGGGCTGGTGGTAGCTGCCGATAACCGCATCCGGATCAATAAGGAAAAAGCGGAGGAATTTTACGCCGATTATGAGGAGGGGAACGATGCCCTTGTTACCATTTATCAGGTCTGTCCGGAAGGGGATATCCGCGTAATGACCTTAGTATGCCGCGCCGGCGGCCTGCAGGCCCGGTATACGGAAATTACATGGAAAGAAGGGGGAAACCCTGAAATCCGGGAAAGCGGATGCAGGGATCTCACAGAAATAAAACGGACGGAGAAGGGATATCTGCCGGATGCCGTGCCGGCACCTGAACTATAATTTTTTTTGTTGTTATAACAACGGAATTAGTTGAAAAAGTCATGTATACTGTCACTCATAGAACAACAAAAGGATTCCCGGCTGCAATAAATACGGGACTTGAAAAGGAGAGTGGCTTATGGAAAACAAAATGTTCTGCTTCCAATGCGAACAGACGGCAGGCTGTACCGGCTGTACCGGCAAGGCGGGGGTGTGCGGAAAATCAGCACAGACAGCGAAGCTTCAGGATGAGCTTACCGGTGCGTTGATCGGACTGGCACGGGCCTGTTCCAACAATCCCGGGACGGATAAAACAGATTCCCTGATCCTGGAAGGCTTATTTACCACCATCACCAATGTGAATTTTAATGACGAGACGCTGCGCAGTCTCATCGGACGCGTGAGGGCGGAAAAGGCGGCCATTGTGCCGGGCTGCGCGGGCTGTGCTTCCCCCTGCGGTAATACGGACGATTATGACATGGATCGCCTGTGGAATGCGCAGGAGGATATCCGTTCCCTGAAATCCCTAATCCTGTTCGGGATCCGGGGAATGGCCGCATATGCGTATCATGCGGAGGTACTCGGCTATAGAAGCGGAGAGGTGAACGCCTTTTTCTACAAGGCGCTTTATGTGCTGGCAGAGGATTGGGGGATGGAGGAACTGCTTCCCGTCGTGATGGAAACCGGAAAAGTCAATCTGGACTGTATGGAGCTTCTGGATCGGGCCAATACGGAAACCTACGGCACGCCTGTTCCGGCCAGAGTAACCCTTACCGTGGAGAAAGGGCCGTTTATCGTCATTACCGGGCACGATCTCTATGACCTGCACCAGCTTCTGAAACAGACGGAGGGCAAGGGAATCAACATCTATACCCACGGGGAAATGCTGCCGGCCCATGCGTATCCGGAACTGAAAAAATATACCCACCTGAAAGGGAATTTCGGTACCGCCTGGCAAAACCAGCAGAAAGAATTTGCCGGTATCCCTGCGCCTGTCCTTTTTACAACCAACTGCCTGATGCCTGTGAAAGAAAGCTATGCGGATCGGGTATTCACCACAGAAGTGGTTTCGTACCCGGAAATGGTGCATATCGGCAGGGATAAGGATTTTACGCCGGTTATTGAAAAAGCGCTGGAGCTGGGCGGTTATAGCGAGGATACGGAATTTACCGGAATCAACGGCGGAAAAACGGTGCTCACCGGGTATGGGCACGGTACCATATTGGGAGCCGCGGACAAGGTGGTTGAGGCTGTAAAAAACGGCGCCATCCGGCATTTCTTCCTGGTGGGAGGCTGCGACGGGGCGAGGCCGGGCCGGAATTATTATACGGAATTCGTTAAACAGGCACCGGAGGATACGGTGATACTGACCCTTGCCTGCGGGAAGTACCGGTTTAACGATTTGGATCTTGGGTCCATCGGAGGGCTTCCCCGCCTGATGGATATAGGCCAGTGCAACGACGCTTACGGCGCCATCAAGGTTGCCTGTGCCCTGGCGGACGCCTTCGGCTGCGGTGTCAATGAACTTCCCCTGTCCATGGTCCTTTCCTGGTACGAACAAAAGGCGGTCTGCATCCTGCTCACCCTGCTGCATCTGGGAATTACGGATATCCGTCTTGGCCCCACGCTTCCGGCCTTTATTTCCCCCAATGTGCTCCAATATCTGGCGGAGCACTATCATATCGCTCCCACCACGACACCGGAGGAAGACTTGAAGATCCTGCTGGGGTAGGGGCTCCGTTCCTTCAGTGGAAAACCGGATCAGAGGCCGTAAATCCGGCTGTATTTGGAACGGAAATAATCCAGCAGGGGTTTGGCGGACACATCACAGCCGCATACCCTCCGTATGACCTCGCGGGAATTATAGATACTTCCGTAGCGGTGGATGTTTTCCTTCAGCCATGCGGTGATTTCCCGGATCCGGCCTTCCTCCAGGATGCGATCCAGGCTTCCCAGTTCCTTTTCTATCTGGTTCAGGAACATGCCGTCATAGACGGAACCCAGCAGATAGGAAGGAAAATAACCGAAGGAGCCGTCGGACCAGTGCATATCCTGCAGGATGCCCTCCGCATCGTTTTCCGGACGGATGCCAAGCAGGGCCTCCGTCTTATCGTTCCAGAGGGCGGGGAGCCGGTCTGTGGGTACATTCTCCTGAAAAATAGCTTTTTCCATTTCGTAACGGAGAATGATATGCAGACAGTAGGTCACCTCATCGGCCTCCGTCCGGATGAAGCTGGGATGGACATCGTTGATTGCCCGGCAGAAGGTGTCAAACGGAATGGCTTTGAACGGGGGAAGCAGTTCCCCCAGCTTTCCGTAAAGGGGAGTCCAGAACGCGGGCGTCCGGCCTAGGATATTTTCGTAAAAACGGGACTGGCTTTCGTGCAGGCCCATAAGGTTTACCTGTTCTGCGGCGGTATTTAGATAGGCGGAGTCGATGTTCTGCTCAAAAATGGCATGGCCGCCTTCATGGATTGCGCTGAACATGGAGGAAAGCGGGAGCGTCTCATTATAATGATTGGTAACCCGGATATCTCCGTGGCACAGGCCGGTCGTGAAAGGATGCTCACTTTCCGCCGCCGCGCCGGCGTCGAAATCGAAACCGATGTAGGACAGGAGCATATCCTGTACCTTTTTCTGGGCCTCTATCTCATAGGTGCCCTTCAACAGGGTCAAATCCGGTCTGCCTGCGTCCTTGATAGCAGACAGCAGCGGCAGGAGGCCGGCCTTCAGCTCTGTGAAAATACCATCTATGGCGGCGCTGTCCATCCCTTCTTCATACATGTCCAGAAGAACTTCATAAGGATCCTTGTCCGGCTCCATGTAGCCGACATATTGTTTGGTCATCGCGATCATCTTATCCAGGCTGGGGGCAAAGAGGGTAAAATCACCGGCCCGTTTTGCTTCCTCCCATACCTTTTCCGAGCGGCCCGAGGCAGTCACGTATTCCGTATAAAAATCCTGGGGGACACGCTGGAAACGCTGGTAATCCCTGTAATTGCGCCTTACGGTAACCTGCATTCCCTCATCCAGGCCGGCAAAGACCTCCAGCCGGGAGAGCTCACGCAGCATGCGGCCGTATTCCTCCGCCGTGGAAAGCCGGAAGGCCTCGGTAGAGAAAAAACCAAGTGCCTCCAGCTTGCTGTCGATACTCTTTTTTGGGGCGGCGGTCTGCAAATCCCAGCTTATCAGTGCGGCAGCCTGTTCATACTTTCTTATTTTTTTCAGATATTCTTTTAATTGTTCACCTGTCTGATCCATAGGTTCCTCCTTGATTCCCCGCGGTAACCGACGGGGCATTTGTTTCAAATCCGGTTATTTCCTCCGCTCCCTTGACCCCGATTTCCATAAGGGTCTGTTTGGTGGAGGCAAAGTTGTTTTCGAATAAAGCGCGGCAGGCCTGTGCCAGCGTGCCGCTCCCGGGGGAAAGGCAGCCCTCCCGGACGGAGGCGGCGATCTCCGGCCAGCCGGGGACGGCTTCCTCACCGGTTTCTTCCAGACGCAGGATACTGCCGAACAGCAGCAGATGGGTAAGCTTGCTGTAGATTTCCCGCAGGGAAAGCAGGGGGCTGTAATGGACGACGGCCTGTAAAATCAGGCCGACCGTTTGGACCATTGCCTTCTTTTCGTCTTTTCCGCCTGCGGCCTCATAAAGAGTATGCAGGGCATCCGCAGGAATGTGGGGAAACGTATGCCGTATGACCGGCTCCGCCAGAACAGCCAGCAGCTGGAGCGCCTCCAGAAAGCATCTCATGTTGTCGTCCAGGGTCAGTTCCCTGAGCTTGTGGGGAATGGAAGAATCCCCCTTTTTAATGACGCGGGTACCTACGCCGTTGAAGGTTTGTGTAACACCCAGACGGTTCAGCAGGCGGATGGTACGGCGGATGGTAATTTCGGAAACATGGTAGATATCCGCCAGCACCGCCCCCTTGGGAAGCAGGGTTCCCACCCGGTATGCATCCTGGTTGATCTTGCATATGACGTCAATGGCGACCGCATCACAATACCGTGTGCGCCCCTTACGCGGTTCCCAGACAAAGGGGATCCGGGAATTCTCCGGCGGAAGGCAGGGAAAGTCTGCAAGATAGCTGATAATGGTATCATAGAACCTGCTGCTGAGCTGATCCAGGCGCCTGAGGCATTCCTCCCGGCCGTAATCCCCGCAGTGCTTCCGGCAGTCGTTATAGCTGTCTGTCAGTTCCT
This sequence comes from uncultured Lachnospiraceae bacterium, assembly GCA_900548905.1. Taxonomy (GTDB): domain Bacteria; phylum Bacillota; class Clostridia; order Lachnospirales; family Lachnospiraceae; genus Eisenbergiella. Next base: position 20,401 of record URMK01000017.1, read on the forward strand.
GCCACAATTGCGCCGTTTCTTCTTTTGTGCAGCAGGAAGAGAAGATATCCGGGAAGGCGCTTTCCGCAAAGGAGCTTATATCGTAATACAGGCTCAGGACGGAATGGCTTCCCATAACATGCAGGGACTGTTCAAATAGGGAAAACAGTTTTTGGGCCGTACAGGCAGCGAGCTCCTCCTCCGGGAGAAGGGAAGCCGCATCTGTCATGCCTTGTATATTATGGAAACTGATGGCGGGGGAAATCAGCTTCAGGCATTTGCATAAATCCAGAAGCGCTTCGGCCCGTTGGGAAAAAACAGGGCTTCCCAGGTAATCCTCAAAGGGCTTTGCCAGAATGACGGTGGCTTTCCCGCGGCAGAGCTTAATGAGACCGTCTTGTTCCAGCATTTTAAGGGCTCTCTGGGCAGGACAGTAGGAAACCTGATAGCGTCTTGCGATTTCCTTTACGGACGGGAACCGTTCATCCTTATCATAAAAACCGAGCTGTATTTTACCGGCTAGGCTGCGGTAAATCGTTTGTTCCTGGCTGTTATAATTTGACATTGTGTATATCCTTTCTTCCCTGTGGACTGTTTTTCCGGCCGGTTCCCTGGATAGGGGGAATTTTATTCCAGTAAATTCTAATTCATAATACCATAGAACCGCCTTTTTGGGAGGAAAAAATTGCTTGTTTTAATACCTTTATCAGATATAATATGATATAGTATAGTATGATTAAGGTATGGAAACAAGAAACAGCATACCATACGGAAAAATACAGGTGACAGAAATATGGAAAACAAGAATAAGCATAGCCGGATGAAAGGTGCGGGCATTACCGGGGCAGCGGTATGTCCGGGAATCCTGGAGGGGCTTGCCGTCGGTGTGATCGGCTGTCTGCCGGATGAGGATCTTACCTTCCTCTGGGGGAATGCCTGCTTTTACAGCAGTATCGGATATTTACAGGAGGAATATACAAGCCGGTTCGGCAGCCTGCGTGACTATTATGCCGGTGATGAGGAGTCGTTTGCTTCTGTAAAGTGTGAGGTGTTACGGCTGCAGAAGGGCGGCGGGAAAGGGCTGGAACTGTCCGTGAAGCTGCCGGGGAAGGAAGGCGGCTATGGCTGGTACCGGTTATCCGGAAGCCTTGCGGCTGCGGAAGGAGGTCCGGTATTCCAGGCGGTATTTACCGAAGTGGACGGCCTGGTGGGGGAAAAGGAGGAGCATCTTACGCTTTACCGGCAGAACCGGCAGTATTTCAGATGGATGATGGATACCTACGCGGGGAATGTGTACATAAGCGATATGGATACCTATGAGCTTCTGTACCTGAACGGGAATTCCTGTGAGACGCTTGGGTGCCGGGAAAGCGGCGTGCTGGGGAAAAAGTGCTATGAGGTTATCCAGGGGAGGACATCCCCCTGCCCCTTCTGTACCAATGACCGGCTGCGGGAGGATGGCTTTTATGAGTGGAAATTCTATAACCCCACGCTGGAACGGACGTTTATGATCAAAAACCGCATGATTAACTGGGAAGGACACCGGGCACGGATAGAGCTTTCCCATGACATGTACAGCACCGAATATAAGCTGGCACAGAAGGATCAGGAAAGGGATGCGCTACTGCGTTCTATTCCCGGGGGCATTTTCCGGCTGGATGCCGGGGACTGGAACACCATCCTGTGGTACGGCTGCAGTTTCCTGGATCTCATCGGATATACCGGAGAGCAGTTCTCGGAAGAACTGCATTCCCAATGTGCATTTATCCATCCCCAGGACAGGGAGCGGATGGAGGGGCTGCTGAAGGAGGTAAAGGGCAGCGGAAGGAATACGGTGACGGAAATACGTATCCTCACCCGTTCGGGGGAGACACGTATCCTTACGGTTACCCTGAGTTATGTGAGCGAAGAGGAAAGCTGGGACGATATTCCCTCTTTTTACAGCCTGGTCATTGATGTCACAGCCGACCGGATGGAACAGGACCGGCAGCACAAAGCGCTGGAGGAGGCTTATGATGCGGCCCGGGTTGCCAATGCCGCTAAGACGAATTTCCTTTCCTCCATGTCCCACGATATCCGCACGCCTATGAACGCCATCATGGGTATGGCCGTCATAGCCCAGGCGAACCTGGACGCCCCGGAAAAGATACATGACTGCCTGGACAAAATTAACCTGTCCGGCAGGCATCTTCTCAGCCTGATCAATGAAGTCCTGGATATGTCTAAAATCGAGAGCGGGAAAGTGGATCTGACCTATGAAACGGTATCTTTTCCCGAGCTTTTGCAGGATGTGATGGATATGTGTCGTCCCCTTCTGGCGGAAAAGCAGCAGGATTTCATGATAAGCGCTTCCCGGGTGAAGCATGAAAAAGTAATATCGGACGGCGGGCGGCTGCATCAGATTTTTATGAATCTGCTGTCCAACGCCATCAAATATACGCCGGCCGGCGGCTGCATCAGCCTGCGTATCCGGGAAATGCTGTCCCCGGTGGAAGGCAAGGGACAGTATGAATTCGTGGTCACGGATAATGGAATCGGGATATCCGAAGAATTCCGGCAGCATATATTCGAACCCTTCTCCCGGGCGGAGGATTCCAGAATCAGCAAAATACAGGGAACAGGGCTGGGAATGGCCATTACGGACAATATCGTGCGCATGATGAACGGAACCATTGAGGTGGAAAGCAGGCTGGGGGAAGGAAGCGAGTTTGTGGTTTCCCTGCCTTTGGAATTATATGTGGAGGAAGAGGCATGTGACTGCAGGCTGGACGGCCTGCCGGTGCTCGTGGTGGATGATGATGTGATTGTATGCGAGAGCGCGGCCGCACTGCTGAATGAGCTGGGTATGCGGGGCCGCTGGGTGCTTTCCGGAATGGAAGCCGTCTGCTGTATCGTACAGGCCCATGAGAACGGGGATGATTTCTTCGCGGTGATTCTGGACTGGAAGATGCCGGGAATGGATGGCCTGGAAACGGTAAAAGCCATCCGGGAAAAGCTGGGGCCTGACGTACCCATCATCATTATTTCCGCCTATGATTATTCCGATATTGAAGAAGAATTCAAGCGGGCGGGGGCGGATGCCTTCATAACAAAACCTCTTTTTAAATCCAAAATGCTTCATGTCCTGCAGCTGTTCTGTCAGAGTCTGAACACGGATACGGCGCCGGCCCATCCGGTAAAAAGGACGCATCCGTCGCTGGAGGGGAAAAAGCTTCTGCTGGTGGAGGACAATGAGCTGAACCGGGAGATTGCGGAAGAATTGCTGCAGATGCAGGGACTTCATGTGGATACGGTGGAAAACGGGCAGCGGGCGGTGGAACAGTTCCTGCGCACGGAGCCGGGAACCTATGCCTGTATCCTGATGGATGTACAGATGCCGGTTATGAACGGCTATGAGGCGACACGGGCGATCCGCGCCCTGGATCGGGAGGATGCGGCGAGCATACCTATCATCGCCCTGACGGCCAACGCCTTTGCTGCGGATATGGGAAAGGCGCGCAGCGTGGGGATGAGTGATTATATTGCGAAGCCTATCGATATGGGGAATCTGGCGGAGACCCTGCAGAAATGGCTGCATTAATGCGGTAAACGGCGTTTGTAAAAAAAGGAATAAGAGAAAGTCCGGGATTTCCTGTTATGGCGGCCCTTTTTGGGGGAGGGCCGCCATAACGGGGAAGCCGGACTTTTTTGCCGTGCCGGAAACGGGCGGCGGATGCGGGAACCGTCCTATGCAGACGGAGCGGTGGATTGTCCCTGCCTTAGTACGGGCAGAGTGGTATAGGTCTGCACCAGCAGGGAGGGATTGTCCAGCTTGCGCAGCAGCATTTCAGCCGCCTGGACACCCAGGTCGTACACATCGATATCGATGACGGTAGGTGCCGGATCGATGATGGAGGAATAAGGATAGCTGTCAAAGGTCAGAAAAGCCGCATCCTCCGGAATGCGCAGCCTCTTTTCACGGAGCGCCTTGACAACGCCGAGGGCGAGCGTATTGTTTTCACAGATGAAGGCCCGGGGAGGCACGGGAAGGGAAAGAACCTCCAGCGTCTGACGGCAGGCATCTTCCCGGGTGGAATCCGTGTAACGGATATATTCGTCGGGGATCCGGTAGCCATAATCATACATGCCGCCCAGGAAACCGTTCAGCCGCTGGGTGGAGATATGATCTGTCCGCCGCTCACCGATGAAGGCAACTTTTTCATAGCCGCATTCCAGCATATGCTGGGCGGCAAACTGTCCCGCCAGGCCGTTGTTCGTATCGATCCAGCATATCCGGCTTCCCGGGCCCGGGTGGCCGATATGGATGTGGGGAAAACGGCTTTCCGCAAGCAGCCTGGAAAGCTGCGGAAACATACAGGAGCCGTGGATGAGAATACCGTCCGCGATCCCTTTCCCGATCAGGCCGCCGAGATATTCCTGCGGTTCGCCTGCCTCCGGAAAATCCGTCAGCATCAGTGTATAGCCATGCTCCGCCAACGTATGGCGGACACCGCAGAGGATGTCGAACATGTGCGGGTTACGGTACGCTTCTTCTTTTTTCAGGCTGGATAAGAAAAGTATGTTTCGGGAAGCGCCTTTTGCAAAGCTGACGGCCCGGGCGTTGGGGGTATAGTGCAGCTTTCGGATCGCCTCGTGCACCCGGTCGCAGGTTGCGGGGGAAATGGAACTCCAGTTGTTGAGCACCTTGGAAACAGTGGAAGTGGAAACACCGGCTTCCTTTGCGACATCACGGATTGTTACGGCCATGGGAACCTCCTTGTGAAAATGTAATAACTTTAAAATTATAGTATAGCGGTTTCCTGACAAAGTCAACGGAGTTTATGGAAAATGATAGAAAAATGGCTTGATTAATGGTATAAATGAGTTAAATAAATGGTGCGCACCATTATTTGGGACAATATAAAGCTTTTTTAAGCAGTTTCCGAAGGGAACAGGATATTTTGATTAGGAAAGCGGTTTCGTAAAAGGAGGACATAGAATGAAAAAGTTATGGTGTTATCTTCTGACCGGGGTAATGGCGGCCGGGCTGCTCACGGGCTGTGGGCAGAAAGCGCAGACGGGAACGGAACATACGCAGACGGGGGATACGGCGGCCGGGCAGACCGAAACGTCCCCCCGGACGGAGGAAGCCCCGCAGACAGAGGCTTCCTCCGGGGAGCCGGGCGAAGCGGTCACCATCACCGCATGGCATGACAATGACGAAGCGATGATGAATGCACTGGCAGATGTGGTGAACCAGGCGCTGGCAGAGGAAAATATTACGCTGCAATTCGAAAAGAAAAGTGATGTCACCGGGCAGATTAAGCTGTACGGAACGGATGCCGAAAACGGCCCGGATATGTACCTGTTTGCCCATGATTCCCTGGGAAGTTTCGCGGAGATGGGAATTCTGGAGCCGGTGGGAAACCTGATCAGCGCGGAGAAGGAAGCGGATCTGATTCCTATGACCGTTGAAGCGGCAACCTACAAGGGGGAGCAGTACCTGATGCCGGTTTATTACGAAACCGTGCTGTTTATGTATAACAAGGCGTTGTGGGAGGGCGAAGTGCCTTCCACGACGGAAGCTCTTTACGAGTATATGACAGCCCACACCGATACGGCGGCCGGAACCTATGCGCTGGTAAACCAGCATTCCAACACCTATAACGTAGCGCCTTTTATCAACGGGTTCGGCGGCTATGTGATCGATAAGGACGGAAATCCGGGTCTGGATGCACAGGCCACAAAGGATGCCGTGGCATATAACCGGAAATTCGCCATGCTGCAGGCCGATGGGGATTATAATACGGTGACCGCACTGTTTAACGAAGGAAAAGCGGCGGCTATTATAGGTGGTCCCTGGCTGGTGTCCGGGATCCGGGAAGCGGGCATTGATTTGGGGATCAAGTCCCTGACGGATTTTACACTGCCTGACAAAAACCCCTTAATCCCGTATTCCGGGGTACAGTGTATCGGCGTATTGAAATATGCAGCTGAAAATAAAAAAGATGCCGTTACGAAGGTGCTGGAGGTCCTTGCCGGACCGGAGGCCGGTACGGTACTGGCAAAGGGCTTCAACTGTGCACCCGCCAACAGCAAAGCCTACGATGATCCGGAGGTGGCGTCCAATGAGATGATCCTCGCTATGAAGCAGAGTGCTGAAAAGGCGGTTCCCATGCCGAACATACCGGAGATGAGCGTGATGTGGGGGCCGGCGGAATCCCTGCTTGCGGCCGTTAACAAATCCGGGGAAGATGTGGATGCAGCGGCTGAGAAATACCAGGAGGAGGCTTTGACCGCCATCCGGGATATGAAGTAAATAAGGAAGAGCGCTTCGTGCGTTCCCTGCTCAATCCGGCCGGTAAAAGCCGGCCGGAGCAGCAAAAAGAAGGGGGAGAGAAACGTGAAGAAAAGCAGGCAAAATGTTCCGCTGAGGGCTGCGGTTTCCGTGAAAAAGATGGTCCGGCCCTGGGGCTACAGCCTTCCGTCCATGATATTGATTGCTATGATTGTGCTGTTCCCGATCGTGTATACAGGTTATATTTCCTTTACGAATATGAACCTTTACCATTGGACGGATTATTCCCTGATCGGCGCGGATAACTATAAAAGGGCCCTTTTCAAGGTGGATTCCGGTTTTCTTGCCGCCCTTGGAACCACACTTGTGTGGACAGCCGTCAATATGGTTCTGGATACGGCAATCGCTTACGGGCTTGCCGTGGCCCTCAACACCCGGGGGCTGAAGGCCCGGCGTATTTATAAAACGCTGCTCATTTTTCCCTGGGCAATGCCGGCTTACGTGTCTATTCTGGTATGGCGGGTGGGCATGTATAATACGGAATTCGGGCTGCTTAACAAGCTCCTGGTAGCCTTTGGCTTTGGAAAGGTTGACTTTTTATCCAGAAATATACCCGCCTTTTTCTCCTGTATGGTGCTGAATCTCTGGATGTCGCTTCCCTATATGATCTTGATGATGGACGGGGCGCTGCAGGCAATCGATCAAAGCATGTATGAGAGCGCGGTGTTGGACGGGGCCGGCCTATGGCAGAAAAACAGGTATATTACCATACCTTCTTTACAGAAAATTATAGCACCTGTGGTGATTATGACGACCTTTATCACGTTTAAACAGTTTGATATCATTTATCTTCTGACTATGCAGAAGGGATCCGTAACCGGCGCCACTGTGCAGACCATTATCACTTATGCACACCAGAATGCATTTGTTTCCAATAATTACGGACTGTCCGCCGCCGTTTCCATGATCATTTTTGGTATCATAATTCTGTTTTCCTTCCGGACAAACAGGTTACAGGAGGAAAAGGTATGAAGCGGTCTGCAAAACGAACAATTGGCCTGGTGCTATTAAATCTGTTTTTTATCAGTATCTGTCTGATCGGCCTTGTGCCGATCCTGTATGCCTTCCTGCTTTCCGTAAGCGGCGGGAGCGGGGCGCTGACCACCGGGCTTTCCTTTCTGCCTGACACCTTCACGCTGGGCAATTACCGCAGGATCCTTGTGGAGAAGCCCTTTTTGAAATGGTTTTCCAATTCCGTCATACTGAGCGTGGGAACGATGGTGCTTGCCATGGGAACAAGCGTTACGGCTTCTTATGCCTTCTCCCGGTTCCGTTTTCCCGGCAGGGCGGCCACACTGCAGATGCTGCTTCTGCTGAACGCTTTTCCCCAGATTTTGTCCATGTTTGCAGTTTTCAGACTGTTTAAACAGCTGAATCTGTTGAATTCCCATGCAGGGCTGATCCTTATCTATTCCGGGAGTATGTGTATTTTTTCCATTTGGAACATGAAGGGATATTTTGATTCGATTCCGGTGGAGATTGAAGAAGCATCCAAAATTGACGGGGCGGGCAATCTGACGCTCATTGCGAAAATAATACTGCCGCTTGCCCGCCCCGCTATTATTGTGACGGCGGTTATGGTATTAATCTTTGTCTGGAATGAATACCTGTTTGCCACCACTTTTATGCTGCGGGAGGAGAGTTATTCCCTGGCAGGCGGCCTGTATCAGCTGCAGGCAAACGATTACAGCCGCAGCTGGCCGTTGTTTTCGGCCGCCGCTGTTTTAGTGTCGGTGCCTATCCTCATCCTTTTCTTCTGTATCCAGAAGTATATGGTATCCGGACTGACCGCAGGCGGTGTTAAAGGCTGATTTTTAACGAGTAGTAGGAGGATATCAAATGAATAGAAGTGCGGTTGCGCACATCCCGGCGTCCCAGTATGCGTTCGCCCGGTCGGAAGATACGTTTACCGTCCGGCTGCGGGCGGCGAAGGGGGATTTGGATTTGTGTACACTTTTTTACGGAGACAGGGCATGCCCGGATTCGCCGGTACATTTTACGTCTGCAGACATGCAGCGGCGTTACAGCGATGAGCTGTTTGATTTTTTTGAGGGGACCATCAGCCCGTGCCCCCGCCGGATCTGTTATTATTTTAAATTGGTAAAAGGGGAGGAGAGTATCTGGTATTATGCGGACGCCTTTCATACGGACATGCCGGATCTGGTGATGGAGGACGGTTTTGTGGTTGAGGGCAGGAGTGAATACTACCAGTATCCCTATATTCTGCGCTCGGAAATCAGCAAGGTGCCGGAATGGTTTCTTCACGCGGCGGTTTATAATATTTTCCCGGACAGCTTTGCGGATGGGAAAGCCCGGCTTTGCGGCGGGGGACAAGAGCGGAATGCGCCTCATGGTACGGTGAGCAGAAGCCGTCTGGGCGGTACCATTAAGGGCATCATGGATAATCTGGATTACCTTCAGGATCTGGGCTTTACCTGCCTGTATCTGAATCCGGTTTTCCAGGCCGGGGAATATCATAAATATGATATTGTGGACTATTTCCATGTGGATCCCTGCATGGGTACAGATGCGGATTTCCTGGCCCTGACCGAAGCGGTGCATGACAGAGGGATGCATATTATCATTGATGGGGTGTTCAACCACTGCAGCTGGTATTTTCCTCCGTTTGACGATGTGGTGGAAAACGGGGAAAATTCCCCTTATGCCGACTGGTTTTACGAGCTTACCTTCCCTGTGGTACGGCCCCGGGATGGCGAACGGCCCGGATATGCCTGCTTTGCCTATGAGCCTAAAATGCCGAAGCTGAATACGGAAAACCCCGCGGTACAGGAGTATTTTGCCCGGGTAGGCCGTTATTGGATCGAGCAGTTCCATGTGGACGGCTGGCGGCTGGACGTGGCAAACGAGGTAGATAAAAATTTTTGGCGCAGCTTCCGTGCGGCGGTGCGCGCGGCGGATCCGGAAGCCGTTTTGATTGGGGAGGTCTGGGAAGATGCCCGGGACTGGCTGAAGGGCGACCTGTTTGATTCCGTCATGAACTATGATTTCCGAAAACATTGCAGGGATTTTTTCGCGCTGGAAAAAACAGGGGCGGATGAATTTTTATGGGGGATGACCGATATGCAGCTGCGGTATCCGTTCCAGGTGACTGCAGGACAGCTGAATCTGCTGGACAGCCATGACGTAGCGCGTTTCCTGGGATTGTGCGGGGGCGACTATGACCGGTGGCAGGCTGCTTTTCTGTATCTTTGCATGGCTCCCGGCGTGCCGGGCGTTTTTTACGGGGATGAAAAGAAGGTCACAGGCATCCGGGAAACGGAATACAGACAGGGGATGCCCTGGGAGGCGGATCATGCCGATTCGGAACGCTTCGTGAAGGAGGTCCTGCGCATCCGCAGGGACTGGATAGCGCCGGAGGACGAATGGCGGGCTGTCTATGGGGGACAGAAAGACAGGCTGCTGGTATTTGAAAGGTACGGCGCACATGCGGTGCGTGTGATTATCCATATGGGGGAAGCCCCGGCCGACGCGGAGCGTTTCCTGCACGGCGGACAGATCCTCCTCCTGAAAGGTGCGGTTTCCCATATGCTGAAAAAAAACGGATTTGCCGTATTATTAATGCGGTGAAAGCACAGTGCATGATGGTCTGAATCGTAACCGCCCGTTTTTAATGATTAACTTTTTCATTTTAGCATTGAACATTTCTTCGCTTAATGGTATACTTTGGAAAACTAACTTAGGATAAAAAGGTGCCCGGTGCTGCCGAAAGGCGCATCGGGATAATAGGGAACCGGGTGGGAATCCCGGACGATCCCGTCGCTGTAAGAGTGTAGTATTTTCCGGCCGCAAGGCAGTCACTGTGGAAATGGGAAGACGGAAAATACGGAAATGCTTAAGTCAGAAGACCTGCCTTTTTATCAGGCTTTATAAGAACTGCGATGGACAGGTACTTATGAATCAGCTCCTTTGGGGGCTTATTTGTGTCAGCTGTTTGTACACGCAGAGAAGGATATCTGTGGTACAGGCAGTTTTTTTATTTCCGCGGGAAGGAACCTATACGACAGGAATGGGAACAAATGAAAATTGACTATTATGCATATCACTCAGGCATGAGCGGCTGGAACGCGGGAGGGAAGCTGCTGCTGGCCGCGGGGACGCTGTGTCTGACCATAGTCCTTGATAAGCCGGCGGTCTCTCTGTTTGTCCTGCTGACCATGAGCCTGCTGACGCTGGTAAAGGGACGGATCCCTGGGAAGGTTTATCTGCATTTCTTGTCCGTCCCCCTGGCCTTTGTGATTGTAAGCGGGGCGGCCATTGCGGTGGAATTCGGCAAAAGTCCGCTGGGGGACTGGAACCTGCGGGTATTCTTTTTCTACCTATGCTTATACAGGGGCAGCATACTGCTGGCGGGGGCCGTTTCCCTGAAGGCTATGGCGGGAATCAGTGCGCTGTATATGCTGTCCCTGTCCACACCGGTGAATCAGCTGGTGCTCGTCCTGCAAAAGCTTCATCTGCCTTCCCTGCTCGTGGAGCTGATGAATCTGATATACCGGTATATCTTTATTTTAATCGACGCCGCGGATCAGATGCAGACGGCGGCAAAAGCCCGTTTCGGTTACGGCACCTTCCGGCAGTCCATCAGGAGCTTTGCGCTGGTTGCCGGGAATTTATTCCTGGTATCCCTGAAAAAAGCGGGGACCTATTATGATGCCCTCCTTTCCAGGGGCTACGAAGGCCGGCTGGAATTTTTGACGGAGGAAACGGCGCCGACCGCAGGACAGATGGTATTTACGGGAGCCTATCTTCTGGCAGTGCTGCTGCTGGGGCTTGCGGTATGACAATGTAAAACACCTGGCAGGAGGATGGCAGGATGAGCGACGAACAATTGCTGGAAGTAAAGGCTTTATCTTTTTCCTATGAGGAAGAGCCTGTATTAAAGGATATCAGCCTCAAGGTCCGCCGGGGAGAGAAAATCGCGGTGATGGGATCGAACGGAGCGGGAAAATCCACTTTTTTCCTGAACCTGAACGGCGTTTTATGTCCGGATGCCGGAGATATATATATGAACGGACGCAAAATCGGGAAAAAGGAGGTGGGGCTGCTCCGCAGGCAGGTGGGTTTTGTGTTCCAGGATGCGGACAGCCAGATCATCGCCTCCAATGTGCGGGCGGAAATATCCTTCGGCCCCATGAACCTGGGACTGGACAGAAAAGAGGTAATCCGCCGGGTGGACAGCGCTGTTTCCTATCTGGAGCTGGAAGCCCTGCAGCAGCGAGCACCCCACTATCTCAGCGGCGGGGAAAAGAAACGGGTGAGCATCGCGGATATCCTGGCGATGGAGCCGGAACTGCTTATTTTCGATGAACCTATGGCAGCGCTGGATCCGGTGAATGCGCAGAAGGTGGAAGCGATTCTGGGAAAGCTTCACCGGGATGGAAAGACGCTGCTGATAGCCACCCATGATGTGGATTTCGCCTGGCGGTTCGCGGACAGGATCCTGGTATTATGTGACGGGAAACTGCTTGCGGACGGAACGCCGGCTGAAATATTCAGACAGACTGCCGTGATGGAGCAGGCACATTTGACAAAGCCGTCCATCATGGTGATCTGGGATGCCCTGATACAAAAAGGACTGGCAGCGGAGGATGACAAGTATCCGCTAACCCCACAGCAGGCGGCGCAGAGAATTGCTGCCTGCACAAATGAGAGAGGAGAGAAGGAATGACAGAGAAACAAAAGAAGGTATTAAAGCTTAGCATTGCATTTGCGGTATCCTTTGCCGTATATCCTGCGGCAAACGCCATGCACATCATGGAGGGGTACCTCCCTGTGGGCTATTGTATCGCATGGGGCATAATTTGCCTGCCTTTTCTGGTAAAGGGCTTTTTCAACATCCGTAAACAGTTCCGGGAAAACAAAAAGGCCATTACCATGCTGGCTATGGCAGGCGCTTACATTTTCGTCCTGTCCGCACTGAAAATCCCATCGGTGACGGGAAGCTGCTCCCACATGACCGGAACCGGGCTGGGAGCCATATTATTCGGACCCAGTACGGTGAGCATCCTGGGCATCATCGTCCTTTTGTTCCAGGCGATCCTGCTGGCCCACGGCGGCCTGACCACCCTGGGGGCGAATACCTTTTCCATGGCAATCGCAGGCCCCTTTGTGGCATACGGGATTTATCTCCTGTGCAGGAAATGCAGAGTGAATAAAATGGCCGGTATTTTCCTGGCGGCTTTCCTGGGCGATCTGTTTACCTATTGTGTGACCAGCATCCAGCTGGCCCTGGCATTTCCCAGCACACAGGGCGGTGTCTTTGCCTCCGCGCTGGAATTCCTGGGGATTTTTGCACCTACCCAGCTGCCGCTGGCTGTTGTGGAAGGTATTTTAACTGTATTGATCATGATGGCGCTGGAAAACTATGCGAAGCCGGAACTCAAATCCATCGGCTTTTTTAAGGCGTAGCGCGCCACAGCGCGCAGATTGGAGCGAATATGAAAAAGGAAACCAAAATCGCTGTTGCGTTAATTATTCTTGCTGTTTTAATCGTAGTCATCCCGCCTTTTGTATTAAAAGGGGCGGAGTTCGGCGGATCCGACGATGCGGGAAGCCAGAAAATAGAGGAGATAGCCGGGGATTATGAACCCTGGTTCACGCCGGTTTTCGAAACCGCTCTGAACGGAGAGATTCCGGGAGAAATCGAAAGCCTTCTGTTCTGTGTCCAGACCGCTATCGGTGTGGGAATTATCGCCTTCCTGATGGGCCGGATGGTGGAACGAAAAAAATGGAGCCGGGAACAGGAGCCGGAAATGGGACGGCAATAAAACAGGTTGATAAAAAAAAGAGAGGCGCTGCCGGGTTTTGTATCCTGCGGCGCCTCTTCTTGGTTCCGGTTCTCCCCCGGCATCTTCATTATTTACCCTTTTCCATAGATAGGACAGCCAAAGGCAAAGCATTTATAAATATTACATTCGGTTCAGTTATTTGAATCATAAAGAAATAATCATTATTGCGCATTTTGTCAAGCTTATATTCCTGTTCTTCTAAAGTAGAATCAATTGACGATTTGGAATAATAATCATATATGATGTTCCACTGTGAATCATCCATATAAATAAACCGTGATGACTCCGGATAATAGAATGTAGTAGTTGTACTGCCCGAAGCATCCCACTTTACGGAATGGCCGATATCTTTATACTGTTTAAAAACAGCTTCTTTTGTCTCTTCTAAAGAATAATCGGCAAACGTAAATTGAACACCATAAAGGCCGACAGGTACTGAAAAATCAGTAATTATGAAAAATCGTGTTTCAGAACTGGTTCCAAAAACAGTCTCGATTTTTTTATCCGTATATAATACTTGTGTTGAAGTTATCTCATTATACAAATATTCAGGCATGGCATTCGTTTCGGCTATGATATCTTCCTTGCTGCTTCCCCACTTTAACGTTTGGCTTACCATAGGAAAATCATACGTGTTATCCGGGCGATTTACGAAAAGACAGCATAATAACAAAACTGCAGCAGCAGCTACAATACCAATTATGATTTTGTGATAAGTTTTATCCTTTTTCATAATTCCAGTTTTATACCTGTCCCGGGGACACCGCTCTGCCAGCGGGCGGAAGGCCATTTTGCTCCTGCGAAGTTTGAGTTTATAAGTTCAATATAACCATTCAATAATTCCGAGTTTACCATTTTCCCAAACATATCTTTGGAAATAATACATTTCCACTCATCATATGATAACCGACTTCTTTTCAAACGCTTCACCTCACAAATACCAATGTATTGAGGTGACAGCTCAGGAATGCTGTCCCCTCATCTATATTATAGCTCACACCGGTAAACGGAACAACAAAAACCGAAACCACATGCGTATGTGAATACAGGGTGTGAAATTTGGGAGAAGGATGATATAATTCAATTGGCACAGGAATCGGAGATACGAACCACAGCCTTCGGTTTATTGGGCCGGTAAAATTGTAATTATTGGAAGAGAAAAGAGTAATTCTGGGTTTGCCAAATATTTTAAAGAAAAAGCAGACTTAGTTATGGTAGAAAATACAGAATTGTATAGTGATGTAAAAGAAGTGCTTCTAAACTTAAAGAGTGAGGGTTATAAAATCGGTATTGTAACAACGAAATTTCATTATAGGATTGAACAGATATTAAATAGATTCAATGCCCTTGATTTGGTTGACTTAATTGTTGGGGCTGAAGATGTAAATATTGAAAAACCGAATCCGGAGGGGTTGCTTTGGATGGTTGGCAATTTACAGTTGGAAAAAGATAATATACTATATGTTGGAGACAGTCTGGTTGATGCAAAGACAGCAGAAAATGCACAAGTAAAGTTTGCAGGTGTATTGACGGGGACAACCAGGAGGGATGAACTTAATTTATATAAAAATGTTTATATAGGCGAACATATAAAAGATGTCTATTATTTTATAAAAAGCAATAGTGAAGTTTAGCAAATTTCTATTAGCAGGAAAATAGATTTGTTGAACACTTCTTTAGTGGTGATTATCTTGTTATGATGATATTACTATGAATTACAAACGACAAATTATAAATAGAAAGGAGCGATTTACAATGAATATTGAAATTCGCAGACTGACGCCCGATCTCGCGGAGGATTATGCCCATTTTTTTGACGTGACGCCCCATAATGTCAATACAGATGAAATCAAATGCTATTGTGTGACCTGGCGCAGTGATGATTCTTATGTCGGCAACGGCGACCACTGGTTCCCGACTTGTGAGGAAAGAAGAGAGCGTGCCATTCAATATGTTAGGACCGGCAGCCTCAGGGGCTACCTTGCTTACAGAGGAGATGAAATCGTGGGCTGGTGCAATACAAATGAGAACTGTCAGTTCTGTATCGATTATCTGCGCTCTTTCTGGCCCATAGAGGAAAACCGTGCGGACATCAGGATTAAACCCGTATTTTGCTTTGTGATTGCACCGCAGATGCAGAGAAAGGGCATAGCTACGCAGCTGCTGGAGCATGTCTGCCTGGATGCGGCAGATGATGGCTTTGATTTTGTCGAAGCTTATGTTGATAAGCTTATTAATGAAACAGACGACCATTTCAGAGGGTATCTAAGGATGTATGAGAAAAGCGGGTTTCAAAAACATGCAGAACGGGAAGGCAGGATAGTAGTGCGGAAAGCATTAAAATAATAGAAGAAAATAAGGGATTTTTAGTGGGAATGTCTGCGAGAGGAGAGAATTTACGTGGATAATACAGGTTGGGTTATGCCCACACATATCATTGCAGGTGCCGGAATTGTAAGAAACGGGAATGATGAAGTCCTGCTGGTAAAGACATATAATGCAGGGTGGGTATTTCCGGGTGGACAAGTGGAGGTTGGGGAAAACGTAATTGATGCTGTTAAAAGAGAAATCATGGAAGAAGCGGGAATTGATATTGATGTGGAAGAGGTATTTTGTATTTCTTCCAATACCGGAAAGTACCCTGGCTATAATGGGATAAAAGAAATTCCGACCAAAATTATGCTTGATTTTATTTGCAGTGCTAAAGGAGGAATTCCCAGGCCATCGGATGAAAATTCGGAATCCATGTATGTCCCGGAAGATAAGGTATTGGATTTAATTCAGGCACCGGCAATTATTGAACGGTATAAAGCATATCTGGAGTATGCGGGCAGGCCTGTATATTTGGAGTATATAACAAATCCATCTTTTCAATTAAAGGTAAAAAGGCTGATTTAAACGGACATCTGAGCTGCTGTTATCGATAAAAAAACAGGAGAAGCCTGAGGCAAAGATTCTTGACAAGCGGAAAAAGAACGGCTATACTCACCCTTATAAGGCAGTAAAAGTATATAAGAGGTTGAGACAGATATGAGATTGCGTAAATAAGGACTATTCAGTAACTGATACAAACAGATTTGCTTTTCCGGCGGGGGCATGCGGCAGATAAGTACTCTCCGGGAAAGCGGTTTTTTGTGTGTTACGGATGGTCTTTTTTTATGCCTGGAGCGGCTTGTCTGCATATCTGTGTCTCAGGCTCTTTTTTTGTTGCCGGAATATACCGCGGTTGGCGGGAGAACGGAGGGATTGGAATGATTATTTATAGCAGGCTCAGAAAAACGGAAGCGTTGTGGGAAGCGGGCGTTCCGGTATGACCGGCAGCGGAAAGCAGCTTGCTGTAAGTACGCCGCGGCAGCCGCCGGAAGGAAAGGGAGGCTGTATATGTCGAAAATATTGATTCAGGATATGAGTTTTTATTATGAACCCTGTTATGTTCCTGTGTTTGAGCGGGTTAACCTGGTGCTGGACACGGACTGGAGGCTTGGCCTTGTTGGCAGAAACGGACGTGGGAAAACCACTTTTTTAAAACTGCTGGAAGGAGAACGGGAGCCGGTACAGGGAAGGATTGCAAAAAGTGTTACCATGGAGTATTATCCTTATAAGTACGAAACGGCGTATAAGAAAACGATGGATGTATTAAAGGAGATTATCGGTGGCTTTAAGAGTATGGAGGATGCGATGGAAAGGCTTCTGCTCCGCCCCGGAAAGGAAGCCGTGGATCGCTGTGCCGATATCCGGGAAGAATACGGGGAAGCGGGAGGCTATCAGCTGGAGGCGCGGATCCACGGGGAGCTTTTCCGGATGGGTTTGCCGGAGGAACTGCTGGACAGGGATTTTGAGGTGCTTTCCGGCGGGGAGAAAACAAAAATGCTCATGCTGGCCCTGTTTTTAAGGCCCAATGCCTTTGTTTTGCTGGATGAACCCACAAATCACCTGGATATCCGGGGAAAACAGGATATCGTCCGGTATTTGAAGCAGAAAAAGGGATTTCTGGCCGTTTCCCACGACAGGCAGTTTCTGGATGAGATCACGGATCACATCCTGGCGATAAACAAGACCGATATCACCCTGGAGAAAGGGAACTATTCCGCCTGGAGGGAAAATACGGACAAAAAAGAGGCCTTTGAACGGCGCACCAAAGCACGTCTGGAAAAGGAAATAGGGGTTCTTGAGAAAAATGCCGTTGTCCGCCGTAACTGGGCGGGTATCGCGGAAAAGGAAAAGAACCCGTATAAAACCAATAATCGGGGAAACAGCTCCCGGGCTGCCAAATTCATGCGTCAGGCTAAAACTGCGGAGCAGGAAATCCGGGATGCGGCTGCGGCGAAAAAAGAACTTTTAAAAAATTATGAAACCGTTCCTCCCCTGTGTATTTTTAACAAAGAAGGAGCAGGAAGGGAAGAGGGGAGGCCGGTGCTGCAGCTGGATAAGCTTACCTTCGGTTACGGTGGGATGCCTTTATTCCGTTCTTTTTCCCTGGATATTTCAGCAGGGGACCGGATATGGGTAAAAGGATCCAACGGCTGCGGGAAGAGCACCCTGCTCAGGCTTATCAAAGGAGAGCAGGAGACGAAGGCCAGGAAGGCAGAGGAGAATACGGTGATAGCATTTTCCTATCAGGAGCCGCTGTGGCAGGAAGGCTGTCTCCGGGATCAGATTCCGGATCCGGGACAATGGGAACGTTTCCTGTTCCTTTGCAGCTGTCTGGATATCCCGGAGGAAATGCGGAAGCGCCCATTGCAGACCTACAGCAGCGGGGAGAAAAGAAAGGTTGACGTGGCAAGGGCTTTGTCCCAAGAAAGCGATCTCCTTCTGCTGGATGAACCTCTGAATTATATGGATATATATTTCCGGGAACAGCTGGAAAAGGCTATCCTGGAATTCAGACCAACCCTCGTTTTTGTGGAGCATGATGAACGGTTCGGCACCCGGGTTGCGACCCGCACGATAGATTTGGATCAGGCAGCCGGTATTCCAGGCAGGGCGGACGGAGCGGAACGGACAGCAGGGAAAAAAGCAGATAGACCGTATGCCGGAAACCGGATGAAAAGCCGGAAGGAACCAGGATAGAAAGGCAGTATAAAATGAAAGATTTTAAAGCCCTGATACAAACAGGAGAATATGATTTCTTAAGAAAAGAAGAAAAGCTGGGGAGGAATCTCATCCTCCTTGGCCTGGGAGGAAGCTATGCCTACGGGACATATCAGGAAAACAGCGATATCGATTTCCGGGGGATAGCCCTGAACCGGCCTTCGGATCTTCTGGGGCTGACTTCGTTTGAACAGTATGAGGATGATAACACGGATACCGTGATATATTCCTTTAACAAGATGGTGAAGCTGCTGCTGGAATGCAATCCCAACACATGTGAAATCCTGGGCCTGGAGGAAGAACAGTATCTGATAAAAACCGATCTGGGGCAGGAACTTCTGGATCGGAAGGCGCTGTTTCTTTCCAAAAGGGCCGCAAAATCTTTCGGCGGCTATGCGGGCGCCCAGCTGAGGAGGCTGCAGAATGCTATTGCCAGGGATGCGCTGCCACAGCAGGAAAGGGAGCGGCATATCCTGAATTCCGTCAGGAACGCCCTGGAGGATTTTGAGCGCCGTTATGGCGGTTTTTCGAAGGGAAACATACATCTGTATATCGATAAAGCGGAAAATCCTGAGTTGGAAACGGAAATCTTTGTGGATGCCGGCTGCCGGCATATGCCTCTGCGGGATTATGAGAACATGTGGTCGGTGATGCACAATGTGGTCAAAGACTATGACAAAATCGGAAAACGGAACCGGAAAAAGGATGATAACCACCTGAACAAGCATGCCATGCATTTGATCCGCCTGTTCATGATGGCCGTGGATATTCTGGAAAAAGGGGAAATCATAACCTGCAGGAGGCAGGAACTGGATTTGCTCCTTAAAATAAGAAGCGGAGGTTTCCTGCGGGAGGATAAAACCTTTGTGCCGGAATTTTACGATATCCTGGAGGACTACGAGAAAAGGATGGAAAAGGCTTCCCGGGAAAGCAGCCTGCCTGATAATCCGGATATGGAAAAGGTGGAGGAATTTGTGGAATATGTGAACCGGAAGGCGATAGAAGGAGACTACCTTGAAGGTAATACATGGTATTGAATTAAAGCCCGGAAGCCGGGAGGAGCTTCTGCCGGGGTATTCGGCGGAATTTCCCTATATTGCTTCCTTTGTGGAATTGGATAAATATGCGGGAAGACAGGCGCCGTGGCACTGGCATAAGGATGTGGAGCTGTTTCTGATTACCCGGGGGGAAGTGGAGTACTATACGACCGGGGGAAAGAAAATCTTCTGCGCCGGAATGGGAGGGTTTGTGAACGCAAACGCCCTTCATATGACCAAAACGGGGACAGGAAGCCAGAGGGTGACCTCCTTACTGCATTTGTTTGATCCCCTGCTCATAAGCGGACAGAAAGGGAGCGCCATCGATCAAAAGTATGTGCTGCCCCTGACAACGGCGTCCCGGATCGAAATCATGGGGCTTTATCCGGACAATCCCCGGCATGTCCCCGTTCTGGAGGCGCTTCGGAAATCCTTTGAAATCCAGGAAAACGGCTTCGCTTATGAGCTTCGTATGCGTTCCGCCCTTTCGGATATGTGGATCGGCCTTCTGGAAATCGCGCAGCAGCAGGAACCGGGAGACAGAAGAAACACCCGCGTCAGCGATAAAATTAAAATGATGCTGTATTTCATCCATGAGCACTATATGGAAAAAATAACGGTACAACAGGTGGCAGCGTCCGCATTTATCAGCGAAAGGGAATGCTTCCGGGTTTTCAGGGACTGCCTGCAGACGACACCGGTGGAATATCTGGCCGCTTACCGCATCCAGAAAGCCTGTTACCTCCTGGTGGAAGGAACGGAAACGGTTACTGCCGTGGGGCAGGCCTGCGGCCTGGGAAGCAGCAGCTATTTCGGCAAGGTTTTCCGGGAGAACATGGGAATGAGTCCAACGGAATACCGGAAAAAAGGAAGGTCAGACCAGCCTGAGCGTTAGCATTTGGGCTGAAAGGGAATTACAGCAGAAATGGCGGAATATTGATAGAAAACGGCAGTAAAACAATAGTATCATATGGAAAACTGCACTATACTGTTCTTACAAGAAGAGCAGTGCAGTACCGTCCGGGGCGCGCCGAAGGGAGGATGCACGGAAGGGAGTCTTATGATAAAACTAAAACTTACCATATTGAATATGAAGGAATTTTTACATGCTGTGAATGAGTGTACCGGGGAAATTGCTGTACTTACCCCCGACGGGAAAACAGAAAATATCAATAAGCAATACGCACGGCAGGAAAAGCTGTGGGAAGCCTACCGGGAAAACAGGAACAGCCTGCCTTTACTTCTTACGGTTTCCGACGGAAAGGATTATTTACGCTTGGTAAATTACTATGCAGGAGATTGCTGAATGTTTTGCCGCAGGGCGGCGGCAGCGGATGGCACCGCCGGAGCGGCGCTTCAGGGCAAAGGGGAAAATGGCCGGAGTACGGCTGTTTTCCCCTTTTTTAACGGGTTTTGAAAAAACTGCAGTAAATGTGTAACCTTCTGCTGTTCCCGGGCATCTAAATGGTGCAATTGCAAAACGAAAGCACATTTCGTTGCCTGGCAGGAAAGGAAAAAAGATGGAACTGGAAATTTTGGTGAAAAAGGCAAAGCGCGGTGATAAAGATGCGTTTCTGGAACTGATGCTGCGCCATAAGGAGTATTTATACCGCACCGCTTATTTATATACAAGGAACCGGGACATGGCCTGTGATGCCGTCCAGGACTGTATCATAAAGAGCATGGAATCCATAGACGGCCTGAAAAAACCGGAATTTTTCAAAAGCTGGATCACCAGAATACTGATTAACTGTGCGTTGGGTGAGCTTCGGAAAAATAAAAGGTTTGTACAGGAGCCTGAATGGGATACGGAAGGATGGACGCAGGAGGAATCCCTTTCCCGGGAGGAAAAAATGGATTTGTACCAGGCCATTGACCGGCTGGATTATCCGTATAAGGTGATTATCATCCAGAAGTATTTCTTCGATTACAAGCTGCAGGAAATAGCGGCCCTGCTGCAGATGCCCCTGGGAACGGTGAAGGTATACCATGCCAGGGCCAAGGAAAAGCTGAAACGGTATCTGATAGCGGAATGAAGCGGTAAATGCGTTGAGGAAGTGAGGAACCCATATGAAAACAGAGCGGCCTTTTAATCCAAAGGAAATCTTAGACAGCATAGAATTGCCCGATAACCTGGACCGGTTGATCGGGGAAAGCGTGGAGAAGGGATACAAACGTATGCAGGGAAAAAAGAAAAATAAAAAAGCGTATATGGTAAAAAGAGCGGCCGTTATCGCGGCTGTTATCACGGCAGGATGTCTGGCGGCCATACCGGTGAAGGCATGGGTAAGCTCCCTTGTGCAGGAACGGATGGAGCAGGTGCCGGAGGAAGAGCTGAAAGAAGTGGAAAGCGTGATGGACGGGCAGATGACCGACGCCGATTCTTATTCCCGGGAATACTCGCAGGAGGAGAAGGAGAAATATGTGGAACTGCGTAAGGCCTATATACAGGGGATATTTCCCGAAAATGAACTGCGGCAGGAAAAAACGGCGGATGCCGCATTGACGGATGTGCTTTATTATGCACAGGATACCTCGGTCTTTTACCTGCCTGACAGGGAGCTGACGGACGAGGAACTTCTGCAGATCATAGATTTCCAGACCAAGCGGGATTATATCCTGGAACAGCGTACCTCCCGGGAAAAGGAGGAGGAGCACAGGGAAGCCGGGGAGCAGATCGCTGAGGCAGGCGGGATTACGGAAGAAAAAGCCATAGAGCTTGGCGGGGAATGGCTGACCCGGTTATACGGGATTACCGGCGAGGGGATGGAACTGAACCATTATCCGGATACGGATGGTGACAAGCAGAAATATAATGTGAATTTCAGCATCCAGAGCCATGCGTATTATTATTTCTGGCTGGACAGCAGGAACGGGGAACTGGTATGTGCCATGAACAGTATGGCGGATGACCTGGACAGGGAGCCTCTTACTACGGCTGTGCTGGAGGAAAAGAAAGAAGCCCTTTGCCGGACAGCGGAGGATTATCTGACCAATCAATTGGGGAAAGAGGCGGATTATAAACGGGTGGTTTATTCCTACCGGGAAAAAGACGGCCGGCTCGATAATTTTAATCAGGTTCGCTTTTACTTTATCAAAGAGGACGGAAGTGCCTATGAGGTCACAATGAATGTATCCAGAGAAGCGTTTTCCGGCTTCCAGCTGATAGACAACTATGAGGAATATGTGGAAAACTATGGGAAAATAAGAGAGGTTGCCGGCGGAGACGGTAAAACGGCCGCGGAACCGGTAAGCCAGCCGGTTTATAAGGATATGACACAATAGGACGCCCCGACGGATTCTGTGCCCATAAAGCGTGCTCCCCCTGCCAGACGTATCCCATTCCGGGATGAGGCAGGGGGAGCCTGTAATTGATTTATCTTCCGTACGTATCCTATTTGTATTTTTACTGCAGGTACTTTTCTTCATAATCCGCTATACGCTCCGGGCCGTCCAAAACCTGCCGCTCAATATACAAAAGGCGGTCCGGTGTGGTGGAAATAGCCCATTTTACCAGCGTGATAGCGTTGTTTTCTATTTCCAGGCCGGTGATACACTGGGGATGGACACAGCTTCCGTCGTTAAAATAAGGGCATTCCCCCGGATGAGGGAAAACCGGACGGTGGGTATGGCCGGCTATCAGGATTTTATGATACGTATTGGCATAGGAGCAGAGATCCTTTTCTATTTTTTCCACCAGCTTCATGGAGCGTCCGGCTCCGGTTGGGGCTTTAAAGCCCACCAGCTCCAGGGGACGCCATACATACCGGACAAGGAACCTTCCCAGAGGCCACAGTTCGTCGTTCAGCAGGCTTCCCTGATGGCCATGGACGAGGAATAAACGGCTGTTGTCTTCTTCATTCTGCAGAATCAGCCCTTCGGGGAAAGGGATTTTATTCAGGAAGGTATCTTCTTTTTTTATGGTATCGCAGTAATAATTCCGACATTCCTGCTTCAGCAGGTTGCGGCGGCGTTTTACGATATCATGGTTCCCATACATCATATAGAGGCGTTTCTGGCGGTAAAAATCATTCATCAGCCGGAAAACCCGGCTGTGTGTCCGCAGGATGACGTTGATGGAACGGTTCTCCCACAGCTCATCGCCATCCCCCAGTTCAATATAGGTAAATCCATGATCGTAGTAATATTCCAGCGCTCCGTAAAAAATGTTCTGGTTGGGTAAAAAATTATCGGCCACATTTCCCTGCCCCCGGTGACAGTCGCTCATGATGATGAATTTGGAATCCTTCTGGTAGGGGATTACCGGTGAGCGTTTATAGAGCTTTTCAAGCTTTGTGTATACACGGGGCATGGTAGTCACCTCCCATAGCAGTTACCTCCCGTCGCAGGAATTATCCTGGTTTTCGCCGCAGTCGCCGCCGCGTTTTATGCTGCAGTAGGTCTTTTGATATCCGCCGCAGACAGTGTTTCCGCAGCCGCACGAGTAAGGGCGGCATTCACCGCAGTTATTATTGCAGCGGCACGGATCCGGAGGACAGCAGTTATCACAGCAGTCATAAGGCGTACAGATTCGGTTAGGCAGCCTTTTTCCGCCGCAGGGCCTGGAGGGGCAGGGCGGGCAAGGGGGACAAGGAGGACAGGGCGGGCAAGGAGGACAAGGCGGGCATGGCTTCGGCGGGCATGGCCCGGGAGGGCACGGTTTCGGAGGATAAGGCTTCGGCGGCGGTACCGGATGAGGCTTGTGGCCGCCGTGGATAAGGTCGAGCAGCCAGGAAAACGCTTCATAAAATCCACGTGCATATAAGGAATGCATACAGAACTCATACAGTTCCGGAACCATATTTTTCAGATACTCCAGTTTATCCAGGGTATCTTTATATTTGTGGGTTACCTGGTTATAGAGGATACAGTTGTTATGGTTGGTGGTCTGCACCACGGCCTTCGGAATGTTATCCTGGGTAGCGGGCTGTTCGCTGTGGGGCACGGTGTAATGAATCGTTACCGTATTCTTACGGACTGCGTATTCATGAGGCTGGTACCCCAGGCCGGTGAGGGCGTTCACAAAAGCGTTCCGCATTTCGGGATCCGTGAATTTGATCCGGGCATCCATGGAAAGGGAATCCGGGGAAGAAAATTCGCCGAGCCGGAAGCCGGTCAGCCACCAGTGGGTGGCATTGCATTTAAACAATGTTTTTCCGTTTTTACGGAGAACAAAGCTCATAGGAAGCATTTCATGATCCTGTGCGCTTTCATAAAAGGGACCGGAGAAACCTTCCACGGAAACATCTTCCTTATCCGTGTTATAAATACCGATTTCACCGCCGGTGGTGATGCCGTACTGGCCTTTCCACAGCTCAATGAGCCAACGTTTGTTATTATAGGAAAAAGTCACCGGTTCACAATGCATCACCATATTGAAGCCGGGAGAGCCTTCGTCATAAAGACGGCAATAGCCCATTTCCCGCTGCCAGCAGTTTTGCAGGGAATAAAAAATGTCCCGGTGCCTGTCATAGGCAAAGCCGGCATTTTCCAGATCCTGGTTCAGCTGTGTCTGCTGACTGTTTTTATCCTTTGTAGGAGAGAAGCGGCGCGAGCGGATTTTCCAAATGATCAAAAATAAAAGAAGACCCAGAACGAGCGCGCCGGCAATACATAAAACAATAATCTTTATCATAATGTAATGCTCCTTTATATAGGCATTCTGTTTCCTGATATACCATATGCGTAATTCGACAAAAGGTGACAGAGGAAATTTGTGGTTGCCGGTCCGGCGATAGTATTGTAAGCTGATAGTAAGATCGGGAAACTGTTGTGGGACGTTTTATTTCCGCGGGCAGCGAACTGCGGTGTATTTGACTTTGTGACAGGAGGGTATGGGGTATGGCAGAGATTGCTTTCCGGGTTCCGTTTTCCGGGTTTGCGTCAACTACGTTTATTAATTGTTTTACGTCGGTTTATATGTATCTGGAGGGGATGGGGTGTCCGGACGGGAAGGTGACATATTGCAGCCAGTGGGAGAACGGGCAGTGTAACAGCTGCGGAAACTGTGCGACCAAACCTCATGCGGCGCAGGAAAGGATGTTTTTCCTGTTTGATACCGTGTGCGGGCATAGTGCGCTGCGCTGCCGGTTTGACGGTACGGTTACGGAAATGGAAAAAAGGATTAATGAGGCTGATTTCTATGACGGAGGTTCTGCGGATACTATAGAATTCCTGTTCGGCTTTGCGGGTTATGGGTATCGGACGGTGACAGAAGCTGCTGCGTTCCGGGATGAGATTGCAGCTTCTGTGGGCAAGGACAGGCCTGTAATTGCGAAGCTGAAAGATAACAGTGTCCCGTATGCGGTCCTTTCAGGGCTAAACGGGGATGATATTATCTGTCCGGATTTCAGGTGTGCCCAGAAATCACCGGATCCGGCGGTTACTTTAGGGGGCATAGAAGCATTGTATCTTGTGGGGGATAAGACGGTGCCGAAGTATTCGCTTGCCGACGGGTTAAAACGGATAGAGCAGGTAATGGATTTTGGCCTGGCGGAAAAACTTTGGGAGGGATACAAGAAAAAAATGGGGACATATGGTCCCGACAGCCTTGGCGGGGATACCCCCGACGGAAGAAAAGTGCGGATGAAGAGGCTTGCGGAAACAATGTGGCACACGTTTAACAGTCATAATTTTGCCGAGGTTTTCCGGTCATATCTCCCGGATTCCGGGAGCAGGAGCGTTTATGATGGGATAAATGACGTGGCCGTGCTTGGGAGACCGACGTTTGGGGAGTTTATCAATACGGTGAACTGGCGTTACGGCTATACCCATGATCTGGCATGGTCGCTCATCGGACTGGAGGAATGCATTGACTGGAACGACTGGAAATCCCATTACT
The DNA here is from genome assembly GCA_900548905.1 of uncultured Lachnospiraceae bacterium. Classification (GTDB taxonomy): domain Bacteria; phylum Bacillota; class Clostridia; order Lachnospirales; family Lachnospiraceae; genus Eisenbergiella. The sequence continues at coordinate 46,492 of URMK01000017.1, forward strand.
ATGGAGATATGATAGGAGTGGTGATAGAGAAGTTAAAAGAAAACGATGAGGCGGTACTGGAATGTGTGCGTCAGATGATCAGGGTATTGGAAAACCAGGTTCCCGTAACGGTGTAAAAGCGGTTCCTCCGCTGCCCCACACAGAAGTAAGGAAAGGAAGGGCTGCTTATGGCAAGAGTAAAGCTGATGACAAGAGAAGAAATGGATGAGGAGCAAAAGGCGCAGTATGACCTGTTTCCCTCCAACCTGATCAAAGGGCTTCTGCTTACCAAGACGCTGACAAAGGGATATGCGGCGTTGGGAACAGCGCTCCGTTTTACGAAGCTGTCCCCCGATATACGCGAGTTTGTGATTGTCAGGGTGGCGTATCTGAGCCGCTGTGAATATGAACTCATGCAGCACAGAGGATTGGCAAAGCAGCAGGGATGGAAGGAAGAGGATATCAAAGCGATTGCGGAGAATGACGGGGAATATTTCGATGAGCGGATGCGGGCCGTCCTGACATTTGTCAACGAATGTGTAACGCAGGTCAAGGCATCGGAAAATACCTGGAAAACTCTGAAAAATTACCTGGATGAGGAAGAAACGGCGGAGCTGATTATACTGATTGGGCATTATATGACGACGGCAAGATTTTTGGAAAATCTCGAAATCGATCTGGATGACGAGCCGACTTCATGGGATAATATCACCCGGCAATGACGGGGCATGTTCGCTGCTCCCCTTACAGGTGGGGAATAATGTTACCCTCCCATTCGCGGCTGGCAGGAACACCTGCCAGCCAGGCAATGGTGGGAGCAAGATCCAGCAGGCAGGCGTTTTCCAGCTTTCTTCCCTGTTCAAAGGACTTGCCGTAAAAGAACATGGGAATGGTCATATCCTCCGGACAGTCCTCACCATGGGTCCGTTCATGTCCCCCATGATCAGCAGTGATGATCAGGTGATAATCCTGCCCTGCCGTCCGGTAAATCTGTTCCGCACAGGAGAGGGCATTGCGCAGCTGCTCCAGGTATTCCGGGGACATCCAGCCGTGATCATGACCGCCTTTTTCATCGGTTTCCACAAGATGCAGGAAAAGAAAATCCGGGGCCTTGCGCGAAAGAAGCTTAAGAAGCTGATCGGTGAGCAGACGGTCGGAATTTTCTTCCTCATAGGCATTGAAATAGGCAGTATATTTCATGGTTTCCGACTGCCAGATATGACGGATGGGTTCCCAGTTGTAAAAGGCGGCGCATTTTTTACCTGCCCTGTTCAGCTGCTCGGCAATTCCCCTGACCGGCCGTATAGGTGAAGTATATACGTTGGAAAGGATTCCGTGGCGCTGCGGTGGGATGCCGTAAAACATGGAGGTATGGCAGGGAAGGGTTACCGGAGGGAGGACGGAGCGGCCGTTCAGGGTATAGCTACTCTTTTTCATCAGCTCCCGGGAAAAGGGATGACCGCAGGCGGTGAAGCCGTCGGGGCGCATACCGTCAATGGATATGAGTATCATTTTTTCATTCATTAGGATTCTCCTTTTTTTTCTGTACGATTCCTACAAATAAAACAGCGAGTGAGGACAGCAGGGCCCAGGAAAGGAACATGCCGGAATAGGTATGGTTTTCCAGCCATATTCCATAAAGGGAAGAACTGATTCCCGCACCCAGATAGGTGGCAAAATCCATAAGTCCCACAATCCTGGAAACACAGCCGCGGGATGCGTAGCGCATGGGGTAAATGGTGAGGAAGGATGTGTTTGCCAGGGATATGGAGGCAGCTGTAATACTGAGACAAACAGCAGCCGGCACCAGGGGGAGTCTGCCGGAACAAAGGGGGAGGAGGCAGCAGGAAGCAAGGGCAAGGGAAAAAATGGATACCCGGTGTTCGTTTCCTCCCAGCAGCCGGTACAACGGGGGATAAAGCAGCCTGCCGGCAAGGCTCAGGAAAGGAATGGCGAATACATAAAAGGACATGGTTACCAGATCGACATGGAAGGTTTCCATGAAATAGGATGCGGCCCAAAGATTGATATTGTCCTTAAGGACACCATGGCACATAGCCGCGGCCAGCAGCAGTAAGAGGTTCGGTGTGAAAAGAGGAACGCAGGTATTTTCCTTCCCGCGGGAAGAAACGGGACGGGCGGAGGAAAATAGGGACAGCACGACAAAAAATACCAGCAGGGCCAGAAATCCGGGCCATAAAAAGGCATCCCGGATGGTTCCGAAATGTATCGCGGCTGTAGCAAGAAATACGCCCAGGATACTTCCGGTGCCCACCGAGGAAACCAGGATAGAAGCAAGAAAGGACTTGCGGCGGGGCGGGAAATAGGCTGCAATAGTCCTCAGCAGAGGCCCCCAAAGCATGGATTGGGCAAAGCCGTTGATTCCCCATAAAAGGATGATAACCCTGCTGTCGGGAAGAAAACCGATCCCCAGATTGGATGCCGCAGTAAGGAACAGCCCCGACATTACCATGAGTTTCGGCGGGAAAATATCCCCCAGGAAGCCGTTGAGAAGCTGCCCCGCGGAATAAAAAAGGAAAAAACCGCCTCCCATAATCCCGATCTGAGAGGCGGACATGAGCTGTTCCTCCTGCATAACAGGAGAAGCCACCGTCAGATTCAGCCGGGCTATGTACAATGAAGCATAGGCAAGATACGAAACAAGGAACAGAAGCCGGCCGGCCGCTTTTTTCATGATTTTCCCTTCTTTCTAATCCCTTCCAGTATGTCATTCCGGCTTCTAATGTGTCCCGCTGCAGTTTCGCCGCCTCTGAGAGCGAGGATGACGGCAATCGCATCCAGGATACAGATGTGGGAAAGCCTGGCGGAAACGGCTTCCACCGGGTAATTCATATCGTCAGGATAGGCGGTGAGGGAGTAATCCGCTGCCTTTGCCAGAGGGCTTGTACTGTAACTGGTAATGGCTGCCGTAACCGCCCCCCGCTGTCCGGCCAGCCGAAGGGCTTCCAGGGTGGCCTCTGTGCGCCCGCTGTGGCTGATTGCTATAGCCAGATCGCCTTTTCCCATATTTCCGGCAGCTACAGGCATAAAAAGGATATCCCTGTAGCTGGAGGCGGGATATCCCAGCTGAAGGAAACGGTATTCGGCATCCTCCGCAATGGGAGAGGAGGTACCCACACCGAAAATGCAGATACGGCCCGCGCTGGTCAGTTCATGGATTAACGCGTCCACAACGGAAAAATCCAGCATAGATAAGGTGTTTTGCAGCGTACGAACACTGGAGTCAAATACTTTCCGCGCTGCTTCCCGGGAGGTGTCGCCGGCCGAAAGCAGAGGGATAACAGGTTCCTGGCGGCGTGCCAGTTCCATGGCAAGAGAGAGCCGGAATTGGGAAAAACCGGAATAACCCGTGGATTTACAGAAGCGGATCACGGCGGAACCGGCGGTTCCTGTGGCCTCAGCCAGGCCTGCGACATTCATATCCACCACCGCTTCACTGTTGGCAAGGATATAATCGGCAATCTGCCGTTCGATTTTGGTTAAATGGTTATAATGATTACGGATGGCGGCAAGGCAGACTTCATTGTCCATAGTAGGAGCTCCCCTTTTTGAAATAGAATTAAATTCTATTATATAGCATTGAATTTATAATTTCATTATAAATGAAAACAAGTAAATGTCAAGGGAAAAATTCAGCCTTATTTTCGAATATGTTATAATTCCGAATTGTACAATTAAATTAAATTTCCGTTCCGTTTCTTTAATGAAGCGGGAATTGCTGCATGTTATAGTAAAAACAGCAATTGCCGGATTGTCCAAAAGAAGGTATGATGAAGAAAACCCGGTGCATGAACCGTCCCTTTGCTCCGGCGGAAAAAGAAAGGAACGGCAGACAGTGAACCCGGTAGAGAAGGATTTAACAGGACTTTTGACGGACAGAAGCTATGACGTTGGAATTGAGACGATTCGTAAGATACGCTTTCCCGCAAATTACAGATTTGACAGCCACGCCCATCCCCAGGTGGAGATCAATTATATTAATTCAGGCTGCTGCATGATGGAGGTGGAGGATGTGATCGTGCCTTTGAAAAGGGGGAGCTGTATTGTTGTCAATCCCTGTAAAAAGCACCTGTTTATGGTGGACGTGAGCAAATCCTGTTCCATTACACAGTTGATCTATCAGGTTTCCCTTCCGGGAAAGATACCGGAAACGCTGGCCTGTTTCCGGTATGACCGGCCTTTTTATGTGTTTCAGGACTGTGAGGAATTATGCGGCCTGCTGGAGACAATCGGCCGGTATTACAAAAAAAGGCAGGAGGATGATTTCCGGAAGGCCCAGCTGGATTTTTCCATGCTGCAGCTGTATGCCATGCTGAGCCGTTATATGGAAAAGGAGCGGCTGCAGGCGGATATCCGACAGGGCAAGCTGGGAGAAGCCCTGGAACGGATCCGCAGCAGGCTGGAGGAAGATATTAACATAGAAGAGCTGGCAAAGGAGCTGGGGGTGAGTTCCCGTTACCTGCGCAAGGCCTTCGAAGAGCGCATCGGCATCAGCTGTTCCCATTATATTGCCATGCTCCGCATTGCCAGGGCGAAGGAGCTGTTAGGGGACTGGGAAAAAGGGATCACCCAGGTGGCGGCCCTCACCGGCTTTAACAGTCCCCAGTATTTCTGCCGTATGTTTAAAAAGTATACGGGGATGACACCGGTCGAGTACCGGAATACGGGGAAAGAGTGAACGGTTACGGGAAGGAGAAGGAAAATGACAAACAGAGAGAATTTTTTATCGTTAATAAGGCGTACCGGTTATGAATGGGTTCCGGTGGAATTCAGCTTATGCCCTTACCTGGAAGAAAGGCTGTTAAAGGAAATGGGTGTGGAAGATTATCAGGAGTATTTCCGCTTTCCCTGGCGCATGGTGGAGGATATCAGGCTTCCCGGCCACGATGTACAGCAGTACCGCAGATTTTATCAAAGGCCTCTCGCGGAAGGCGCGGATATCGATATCTGGGGAATCGGGCATGAAAAATCCCCCAACAGTATGCACATGACCTATATGCGCCATCCGCTGGAGGACGCAGAGGATACGCAGGATTTGCAGAAATATCCCTTCCCGGATTTTGCCCACGGGGAAAATGGTCACCAGAAGGAGCAGGTGGAAGCGATCAGGAAACGGGATCAAATCGCGGTGGGGAACATGCAGACGACCATTTGGGAAACGGCGTGGTATCTGAGAGGGATGGAAAACCTGTTCTGTGATATGATGGCGGAAGAGGATACGGCGGAATTCCTCCTGGATAAGGTGCTGGAAATCTCCATGCTGCGGGCGCGCTCCTATGCCGAGGCCGGCGTGGATGTGATCTATTTCGGGGACGATATCGGCATGCAGCATACGATCATGATGAGCGAAGAGCTGTACTGCCGGTGGCTGAAGCCAAGGCTTGCCAGGCTGGTGGAAATGGTGAAGGGCATCAATCCGGATATCCTTGTTTTTTACCATTCCTGCGGCTTCATCGAGCCTTTTATCCCGCACCTGATCGAGGCGGGGATCGATGTGCTCAATCCCATCCAGAGTGAGTGTATGGATTTTAAGGCGATCTGCAGGCAATATGGCGGCCGGATTTCCTTCCACGGAACCATCGGAACCCAGACGGTAATGCCGCACGGGACGCCGGAAGAGGTGAAAAAAGCGGTCCGGGAGAATCTTGACGCGGCCGGGGAACGGGGAGGGCTTTTCGTGGCCCCCACCCATTTGCTGGAGCCGGAGGTTCCCCTGGAGAATATTTTTGCCTATGTGGAGGCCTGCAGAGACTACCGGAAATAAGCGGCAGCCCGCAGGGGCCGGTACCGGTAAGGGCGGCCTTCAGCAGCATTTTCTGGAAAAGGCACCGGGCGTGGTCCCGGTGTATTTTTTGAATACCCTGGAAAAATAATAAATATCATGGAAACCGCATTGTTCCGCCACCCTGGAAATCTGGCTGGTCCCGTCGGAGAGCAGCTGCCTGGCTTTGGAAATACGCAGTTCGTTCAGATAGGCCAGCATTGTTTTCCCGGTGGCCTTTTTAAAGAGCCGGTTGATATAGTCATAATTACAGCCATATTTCTGCTCAATGAGACTGCCGGTAATTTCATCCGCATAGCCGCTCTGGAAAAAAGTCAGGATATCATAAATAATCCTCGTGGAGCGGGCGGTGAGTGTGGCATCGCCCTCCAGCAGAAAGGATTCGGTAAGTTCACGGGACATGCCGAGCAGGAATTCCAGGAAAAGGCAGCCGGTATTCAGCTGGAAATGCTCCAGCTTGTTATAATGGGAACCCTTTACCTGTTCCAGCAGCTCCGTCAGATGCAGGATGGTGCCGGGCCGGCTGACATGCATATGCTTCGGCAGAAGGATCGGGGCGGCCGGCAGTTTCCGTATGGCGCATTCATCTGCCTGCAGGGAGGCAAACCGGCAGGCGAGCGCCTGGTTCTTTATGTCATCTGCGGACGCACGGCATTCTTCCAGCCGGTCATGATAGAAATGGATGTAAAAATAGGTACAGGCTGCCGCCCGGATCCCCCGGTGTTCCCGGCGTGGATCCAGCAGAAGCATGTCCCCGGAACCCAGTTGGTAATCTCTCTCCCCTTCTCTCAGATACATATCTCCGGAAAGAACGAAATACAGGACAAATTCTTCCAGCTGCCGCCGGATATGTACGTGCGGCGGCTCTACATGTACCTTATTTGTAAATTTTACGATAGGCATACAGGTGCTGTCCATTTTATAATAAAGAAGCTCTTCCATCCCTTACTTTTCTCCTTACAAATGTATTACGGGCATATAGAGTATAACGCGGCCATGCGTCGGAGACAACGGTTTTGTATAAAAAAACAAGGTTTCCGCCATTGCTTTTCCCGTTCGTTTTTATATCATATAAATAGAAGGACATAAATTCCAAACAGCCGCCGGAGCAATGCAGGCGGGAGGAAAAGCCCGGGATACGGGCAGATGGGAGAAAGGGCATGAATATTGATTTCAGACGGTCACAGGCGAGGGATGCAGGGATCCTGGAAGCGGACGAAAAAGGCTGTACGGTGCTGCTGGGAGCCGGAGGAGGCGGGATATCCCTGCCGCAGGTAAATGAAGGGGAAGGACGTTACCTCACAGGGGATGTGGAGGTGTTGGAGGATCATTCCACGGCCATGATGTTCCGGTGTTTCCTGCCGGGGGAAGAAAAGGAGCGGTTGTTTATGCGTTTCGGCATCCTGCCCCGGTTTAAGACGAGAATCTGCCTGGATTTGGATTTGCTGGATAACCGGACCATATTTACCAACCGGACGCCGGGGACCCTGAAGCTTGTGGTACACGGCCAGCGTACCCGGCGAGAGGACGTGGAGAGGTTCGAACTGGGTATGGATGAAATGTACCATGGGGTAACGGTACGTTTGGAGAACTTTTCCCTCACGGATACCTTTCCGGAGGAATTCCCGGTGCCGAAGAAGAAAATGGTGGATGTATTCGGCCAGTGGAAGGGCGGTGAGTGGCCGGGAAAGATCCATTCTATAGAGGAATTGAAGGAAACGTACCATAGAATGGAAGGCGCAGCGGCCTATCCTTTCCCGGAATGGAATATCTGGGGCGGGGACAGTCGCCGGAAGCTGAAGGAAGGGACGGGCTATTTTTCCACGTTTAAATCGGCTGACGGCAGATGGCACCTGACGGATCCGGAAGGATGCGATTATTTCTCCCTTGGCCCCTGCGGAACAAGGGCCGGGGAATGGGGACGTATCGACAGCTTTGAAGACTGCTGCGACTGGCTTCCCCGGGAGGATTCCTCCTATGCGGAATTTTTGGAAGAGGGCAGCCGGAGAAGGACCGCCTATATGCCTGTGGATCACTATAAGATGGCTAACTTTTCAGGGATGAATCTGAAGAAGGTCTACGGCAGCGCATGGAAAGAAAAGTGGGAGGAGATTTCCTGCCATATCCTGATGGGCAGCGGGATCAATTCCCAGGGGAATTTCCCGGGGCTGGGGGTTGGCTGCGGGAACGGCAGACTGGCCTATGTCCGTGAGCTTCCCGGTTTCCCTGTCACGCAGACGCTGATTTTCAGGGATTTTCCCGATGTGCTGTCGCCGGAATACAGGGAACGATCGGAAGCCTATGCCAGGCAGCTGGAAGCGTGGAAAGAGGACCGGTGGCTGATCGGCTATTTCTTAAGGAACGAACCCGAATTTAATTTTGTGGAAAACCTGGCTATTGCGGATGAAGTGCTGAGAAATCCGGCACAGACCTTCTGCCGGAAGGGGCTGCTTGCTTTTCTGCAGGAAAAGTATACGTCTGTTGAAGCGTTGAACCGGGTATGGGGGACCGGTTTCTGCAGCTTCGGGGATCTGGAAAAACCGATACCGGACTGTTCCCGGCGTTATCCGGGTTCGGAAAAGGACATCCGTGAATTTTCAGGAAAGCTGATCACGGAATATATCCGCATCCCCTCCCTGGCCTGCCGGGCGGTGGATCCGAACCATCTGAATCTGGGCCTGCGCTGGTCAAAGGCATACAATGGGGATATGATGAAGGGCTGGGAATATTTTGACGTCTTTTCCATCAACTGCTATGATTTTGATCCCACCAGGGACATGGATTTTGTGAAAAATGCGGGCGTGGATCTGCCCATCCTTCTGGGAGAGTTCCATTGCGGCGCCCTGGACAGAGGCCTGACTGCCACCGGCCTCAAGGGGGTTGCCGATCAGAAGGAGCGCGGTGTGATGTGGAGATATTTTGTGGAAAAGGTGGCGGCACATCCTTATGGCGTGGCGGCCCACTGGTTCCAATATAACGATCAATTCTGCCTGGGGCGGTATGATGGGGAAAATTACCAGATTGGCATGGTAGATGTATGTATGCAGCCTTATCCGGAACTGATGGAGGCGGTTTTTGAAACCTCACGGGTACTCTATGAGGTGAAAAACGGTGAAAAACAGCCATATGACAGAAAACCGAAGCCTGTCCCGATGATAGGTTATTGATAACCCGGCGTCAGGATAAAGTATTCCTATAAACGAGGTATAAAAATGGATAAAAAACGTATTTGGCCCAGGCCGCAGATCATACCGCTGCCCCGGCGGACAATGGATATCGAAACACCGGTGCGCAGCCTGAATGAAGCAGCCTGGAAAATATGCAGAAACCCCGGCGGGGAATTCTGGAGGGAGGAAGCGGAGGACGATCTTTGGGAAGATACCGTCATTCCCATGCAGCAGCGTGCCGGTGTCAAAGAATATGCCTATTCCTGTGAGTTGGAAATCCCCGACGGATGGGCGGGAAAACGGATTTTTCTGCGTTTTGACGGCGTGAACTGCCAAACCCGTGTATTTGTGGATGGAAATCCGGCGGGAGAGCATTACGGGGGATTTGTGAGCTGGGATTGTGAAATCACACAATTTACCGCTAACGGCGGTAGGCACCGGCTTGTGCTGGGCGTGACGGATGATCCCGGCGGAATCTGTCCGTTTCATTTCGGCGGGATCATACGTGATGTTTCCCTGGCGGTCCTTCCCCTGACATATCTGGGACGTCTGCACGGGGATGTCTCCTTTGATGAGGCATTCGTAAATGCAAATCTGACGGTTTATGCCACGCTGCGGGGAGGAGGCGGCCTGCTTTCCCTGTCCTTATGTGCGCCCCGGGGAGAAGAATTCCTGCTGGGGGAGGAGGAAGTGGAGGAGGGACAGGATTTCTCTGCAGTTTATGAGATAAAGGCCCCTGTGAAATGGGACAGTGAGCATCCGAATCTGTATACGCTGACGGCCAGGGTGATGCAGGAAGGAAACTGTACGGAAATCACCTCCCGCCGCATTGGCTTCCGGCAGATAAAGAGGGAAGGCAGCCGTGTCTGGCTGAATGGGGACCTGCTGAAGCTGCGGGGGATTAACCGGCATGATATCCACCCGGTTACCGGCCGGGCTGTGACTCATGAGCTGGTGGAGAAGGATGTGCGTCTGTTCAAGGAAGCCAACATTAATTTTATCCGCACCAGCCACTATCCGCCGCGGCCTGATTTCCTGGATCTCTGCGATGAATACGGTATTTATGTGGAAGATGAAACAGCGGTTGCATTTTTAGGACAGGAAATTGACTGCAGGGAAAATGATCCGGAGTTCACCCCAAAATTCATGAATCAGTTTGCCGAGTTACTGGAACGGGACCGGTCCCACCCCAGTGTCATCCTCTGGTCGCTGGCAAATGAGAGCTTCTGGGGCAGGAATCTCGCTATGGAGAACGCCTATGCCCATCAGGAGGATCCCGGCCGTATGACTATTTTCAGCTATCCCATCACCCAACGGGAGGAGGATGACCGTGCGGATGTCTGGAGTATGCACTATGCGGCCTGGGAACAGGATCCCGCCGCCCTGGTGGACAGTTTTGACAGAAGCTGTCATGAGCCGGTGCCCTGGCCGGTGCTGCATGATGAATCCACGCATATCCCCTGCTATGACCGTGCGGATCAGAGAAGGGATCCCGGGGTACGGGATTTCTGGGGAGAGACGATCCGCCGGTTCTGGGATAAACTGTGGTACGCACCGGGTGTGCTTGGCTGTGCCATCTGGGCCGGTGTGGACGAGGTCTGGCAGGGAAGCGGACAGGGGCACCGGGGAGCGCCGTGGGGCATCCTTGACGGATGGAGACGGAAAAAACCGGAGTTCTGGCATGTGCGTAAAGCCTATTCTCCGATCCGCCTGGAAGGAGATGCCAAACCCTGCGGGGATGTTCTCTGTGTTTCCATAGAAAACCGGTTTAACCATACCAATCTGCAGGAGGTGGACGTCACCTGGCGCTGCGGAGGGAAAGGCGGCAGCATGAAAGGGCCGGATCTGGCTCCGGGGGAGAAAGGCAGCCTGCTTATTCCAGTCCCATACAAAAAAGGAGATACGCTTACCCTGGCGTTTACCGATCCTTTCGGCAATATGGTGGAGGATGCCTGCCGCCCTCTGGGGATACCGGTCCCCGGGCTGCCCGCATGCTGTGCTGGGGCGCCGTCCCTGCGGGAAGGGGAAAACAGCCTGATCGTGGAAGGGGATGGGTTCCGGTTATATTTTTCAACGGAAACAGGACTGATTACCGCCGGTTATGCGCAAAAGGAACTGGTATTGACCGGCGGGCCGTACCTGCATCTGACGGGGCTGGCCCTTGCCCCCTGGGAACCGGAGTCCTTCCGCTGGGAAACACGGCAGGACTGTGCGGCGGTTGCTATTGCCGGCAGTTACGGAAAGGTCCGGGTGCGGTTTGATCTGCGTATTGACAGAGCCGGCTACATGGAAACCCTGTATGAGGTATCGGATATGCCGTATGCAAGCCCGCGCAGGCTGGCTATGCGGGTGGGGGATGATACGGATTCCGGCGGCTATGAGGAAGTGGGAATCCGCTTTCTGGTGCCGGGAGAAATGGATACCCTTTCCTGGAACCGGAAGGGACTGTGGGATACTTACCCGGACTGGCATATCGGCCGGCTGCAGGGCAGTGCAGTAAAACATAATCCCCGGGCATGTACCGTCCCGGACGCCGCTCCCGGAGGGGACTGGCAGTTGGAGGAACGGGATCCGGTCCTTTTTGGGCCCTGTGACATGGGACGTAGGGGAACCCGGGATTTTTCAGCAATGAAATCCCATATATACCGGGCTTCCATGGGTTACGGGAAAAGCGGGCAGGCTTTTACCATCCTTTCGGACGGAACGGATTCCGTCCGCGCCCGGCTGACCCATCAGGCGGATTATGTCATAAAGAGAGAGGATCCCCGTGTGACGTTTTGCGGCAGCTGGCAGCTGCAAAGGACCGGATATCCCAGTATGGACGGGGCAGAGCTTTGGTCCGGCCGGAAGGGAGATACCTGTACCTGCCGTTTTTCGGGTACGGGCTGCGCCTGGATCGCCAGTTACGATATTCTGGGAGGAATGGCGGAGGTTATGGTGGACGGCATACGGATGGAGGATTCCCTTTCCCTGGGTGTCAGGCTGCTGACGCCCGGAATTGCCCGTGGCTATGAATGGGATCCCGGCCGGCTGGTATATGCGGCGGAAGGGCTTCCTGACGGAGAGCATACCCTGACAATTACGGTAAAAGGCGAAAGGGCGCCGGGATCCATGGGCGCGTATGTTTTTGTGGATCACTTCCTTGTTTTCGGAAATGGGGATTACGGGGATACGCAGCTGATCATTGACAGTGAATTCAATTATCCCGAGCTTTCCTGGGGCTGCTATACCAAACCTCCCGTCCGGGTTTTATCAGGCTACTCACGCAGGGTTTATACGAAGCTGGGAAAGGAAGAGGAAAGCTGATCCGGACAGGCCTGCATGGCTCAAAGGAAAACAGGAGATATAAAGGCACCGTTTTGGGGAGGATATCCGTTCCCGGAACGGTGTCTTTTTCAGGCTTGACGGTAAATTTATAGTCCCTGTGCTCTTTTAAAAGAAATGCATGAAAAGAACGAACACAGATAAAAAATACAAATTTTCTTTAAATCTTACCAGTTTTTTTCTATGGGGAAAGGTATAGTAATCAAAACGGGAAACTAATTGGAGGGAAAACGAATGAACAGAAAAGAAATAGTATTAAAGACGCTTCGCCATGAGCCGGTGGAGCAGGTGCCCTGGGTCCCTTTTGCGGGAGTGCACGCGGGCCTCTTAAAAAATTATACGGCAAAAGAAGTGCTGCAGGACGGGGATAAATTGTTCCAGTCACTGATAGAAGTAAACCGGCTGTATAAGCCCTTCGGGCAGCCCGTGGTTTTTGACCTCCAGATAGAGGCGGAATGCCTGGGATGCGGCCTCGTATGGGCGGAGGACACGCCGCCTTCCGTGGTAAGCCATCCGCTGGAGGACGAGGATGAAATCCATGTTCCCTGCAAATGCACCATTCCCACAAAGGATTCCGGACGTATCCCCATGGTTCTGGATGTCATGCGGCGGATGAAGGAGGCGGTGGGGGAAAATACGGCGCTGTACGGCCTCGTCTGCGGTCCGTTTACGCTGGCGGCCCATCTGCGGGGAAACAATATTTTTATGGATATGTATGATGACGAAGATACGGTGGCGGAATTCCTCGGCTATTGCAGCGCGGTGGCGGCAAGGATGGCTGAGTATTATGTGGAGGCGGGAATGGATGTGATCGCCGTGGTGGATCCGCTGATCTCCCAGATTTCCGAGGACCATTTCGAACAGTTTATGCATGAGCCTTTTACCGGCTTGTTTGACCATATCAGGGAGCTGGGCGCTTTTTCTTCCTTCTTTGTATGCGGGGATGCCACCAGGAACATAGAAGCGATGTGCCGCACGGCGCCGGATTCCATCTCCATTGATGAAAACGTGGATATTTTCGTCGCCAAGGCAGTAACCGACAGATACAATATCACCCTGGGAGGGAACATACCCCTTACCACTGTCATGCTTCACGGAACCCAGCAGGATAATATGAAATTCGTACTGGATCTGCTGGACAAAATGGAAGCAGAGCATTCCATGGAAGCAGAGCATTCCATGGAAGAAAAGCATTCCATGGAAGAAAAGCATTCCATGGAAGTTACCAGGAATTTCATCCTGGCGCCCGGCTGTGATATGCCCTACCATGTGCCGGTGGAAAACGTGATAGGTATTGCCCAGGCGGTGCTGGAGCCTGAAAAGGTGCGGGAAATGCTCTCCAATTATGTGGCGCAGGAGGATGATACGGAGGTTATCCTTCCCGATTACGAACATCTGGAAAGACCGCTGATGGAAGTATTTACCCTGGATTCCGCAACCTGCGCCGCCTGTACCTATATGATGGGAGCGGCCCGGGAGGCGAAAAAGGCCTTCGGCGACAGCCTGGATATGGTGGAATATAAATTTACGGAAAAAGAGAGCATTGCCCGCTGCCGGAAAATGGGCGTGACGAATCTTCCCTCCCTTTATATTAACGGGGAATTAAAATTTTGTTCCCTTGTCCCCTCCAGGCAGGAACTGGAGCAGGCGGTGAAAGAGGTTATGCCCAAATGACGGAGGTTTATCTGATAACCGGGTTCCTCGGCGCAGGCAAGACCTGCTTCGTAAAAAACATGGTAAAAGAGCTGCCCTTTGAAACGATAGATATTATTGTTAATGAATTCGGCAGGGAAGGAATCGACGGGACGCTGCTTCAGAAAACAGGGCTGCAGGTAAAAGAGATCGTCAATGGATCCATCTTCTGTACCTGCCGTCTGGATCAGTTTGAGGAGGCGCTGGCCTCCTCGCTCTCCCGGAACCCGCAGGCCGTCCTGGTGGAGGCCTCCGGCCTGTCGGATCCCATGAATATCAAACGGGTGCTGGACAGTGTGGATGATACCGGGGCGCTGCATTATGCAGGTGCCTGGTGCCTGGTGGACGCGGTGAATTTCCCAAAAGTATACCATACGGCGGTGGCGGTGAAAAAGCAGCTGGCGGTGAGTGATGTTTTCATTGTGAATAAGACGGATCTGGCATCCGGCGCTGCTCTTACGAATACGCTGGATATTCTGCAGGAGGCCAGGCCGGGCTGCCGTATCCATACCACGGTATTCGGCCGGGTGGAGGAATTATGGCTTCTGCCCGTGGAGGTGCCGGAGGCGCAGGCCGGCGGCCGGGGAATCTATCAGATGGATATTACCAATAAAAGCTATCTGCTGGAAATAAAAGACGGCTTCGGGAAACAGGAATTTGAGGATTTTCTGGATCGGTTCCTGAAGGATACCTATCGGGTAAAGGGGTTTGTAAGGCTGGAAGGAAAGCTGTATCTTGCGGACTGCACGCCCGGAAACCGGCAGCTGTATGCCTGGGACCCCCTTCCCGGGGAACCGGAACCCGCTTCGGTAAACCGGATCGTCATTCTGGGAGGGAGCGGTCTGGCGACTGCCGGGAGTGTTAAAAAGGCCTGTCTGGATGTGCCGGACAAAATAGGGGCCTTTCATTAGTTGAGATTGATAAAAACAGTATTGCGGCCAGTGATACACAGGAGGAATAAATTATGGATATTACATCAATACTTGCAAAAGCAGAAGCAGGAACTCTTCTGGACAAGGAGGATGCGGTGGCACTGCTGCATGCGGAGAATACTTCGTCTTCCTTTTACCAGCTGCTCGCTGCGGCTAACGGGCGTTCCCGCAGAGTGTTCGGTAACAGGGGCTACATCTTTGCCCAGATCGGTTTAAACGCATATCCCTGCAGCGGGAACTGCAGCTTCTGTTCCCTGGCGGAAAAGCATTTTGTGGTGGGGGAGAACTATGAAAAGTCCTGCGATGAGGTGGTGGCCCAGGTACAGGAGATGGAAACGGGCAGCATTGACGCGCTGTTTCTCATGACGACCGCGGATTATCCCCAGGAACGTTTCCTGGAAATCGGGAAGGCGGTCCGTCAGGTACTGGACCGCAGGGTGCATCTGGTGGCGAATATCGGGGATTTTGACGGGACGAGGGCGCACCAGCTGAAGGAGGCCGGCTTTGACGGAGCCTATCATATTGTCCGTCTCAGGGAGGGTACGGATACCCGGATACCGCGGGAAACGAGAATTGCCACACTGGATGCCATACAGGAGGCGGGGCTGGAGCTTTATTACTGTGTGGAGCCTATCGGACCGGAGCATACCTATGAAGAGCTGGCGGATGAAATGCTCCGGGCGAGAGACTATAAGGTGAATATGATGGCGGTTATGGGCCGGGTAGGAGTTCCCGGAACCCGGTTTGCGGACAGCGGTGAAATCACGGAACTGGAACTCACCAAAATAGCCGCGGTTGCCGGTCTGGTAACGGCTCCGGGTAAAAGCATGAACGTACATGAGCCTAAGAAAATGGCCCTCCTCGCAGGGGTGAACCAGCTCTATGCAGAGGTGGGGATCAATCCCCGGGATACGAGTGAAAAGACAGAGGACAACAGGGGGATGGGCATCCGGGAGACGGTGAAGTATCTGGAGGAAGCGGAATACCGGGTGGAAAGAAGATCCTGAGAAGCCGGGTAGGGGGTAAGATGCCCTGCGCCGCAGGCTTAAGACAATAGTAGGGCAGGTACAGGCAAACTGTCTGCCGGAGGATGGTTACCATAAAATGCAGGCTCTGTGCTTGTTATCATAAATTCGGCCTTTTTGTTGAAATAGAGAGTATAATCAGGCGTTGCCTTTTCCGATCCTCTTTGTTATACTGGATATATTATGAACAAGTTGAAATATAAAGTGAGCAGGGAGGAAGATAGGCATGGGCAATGGAAACGGACAGCACAGCCATGATTATCAGATCCTTTTTAACAGCATTCCTGGGGGAGCCTGCCTGTGCCGCCGGGAGGACGGCTGCACTATGACGGAAATCAGCGGGGGGTTCCTGGAATTGACCGGATTCAGCCGCAAGGAGCTGGAGGAGAAATTCGGTAATCGTCTTGTTATGATGATCGATCCGGCTGACCGTGAGACAATAGCTGATACGATCCTTTCCCTGGACGAAAGGACCGAGAACAAATCATACAGCTTCCGGCTTCTCTGCAAAGACGGGAACTATAAATGGGTGGCTGACAGCATGCGGCTTCTCCGGGAGGAGGGTGGCTGCTGTCAGGTTTTTTGTGTATTGCAGGATATCACGGAATCCGGCAATGCCAGAGAGGAGCTGCGTCTGTCACTGGAGCGCCACCGGATCATAATGGATCAGACAACGGATATTATTTTCGAGTGGAACATTCCTGCGGATACACTGGTATTTTCTTCGAACTGGAAAAAGAAATTCGGATATGAGGCCGTGTATCACGGGCTTGGAGGCGGAGAAGAATTTCCCCATATATATGCCCGGGACAGGGCAGCCCTGTTAAAGCTTATGGAAAACGTTAAGAAAGGGGCGGCCTATTCCACGGAGGAACTGCGTATCCGGAATGCGGAAGGGAACCCTATCTGGTGCAGAGTGCGGGCCACTGATCAGTATGATGCTTCCGGAAGGCCTTTAAAAGCGGTTGGAGTCATTACGGATATCGATAAGGAAAAACAGATGCTCGACACCCTGCGCCGCCGTGCGGAAAGGGACGCTTTAACAGGTCTGTTTAACCGGGAAGAGACGGAACAGCAGATCCGCAGGTACCTGAAAGAGGAGCCGGAGGAGCTTTGCGCCCTGTTTATGATCGATACGGATAATTTCAAACAGGTCAATGACTGCTACGGGCATCTGTTCGGGGACGCGGTGCTTACGGAACTGGCGGCAGGCATGAAGAAGCTGACACGGCAGACCGATGTGGTGGGAAGAATAGGCGGTGATGAGTTCACGGTCTTTTTGAAGAATATCCCGTCACGTAAAATAGGGGAGGAGAAGGCGGAAAAGCTGCTTTCCATGTTCCGTAATCTGTTCCTTGAGGAAAAGCAGGCCATTGCGGTTAGCTGCAGTGTGGGAGTGGCGTTCTATCCGGAGGACGGGACGGATTTCCCTTCCCTGTACCACAGTGCCGACCTGGCGCTGTACGAAGCAAAAAGCAGGGGGAAGGATCAATATACTCTGTTTCATTCCCGCAGGGAGAATTCCAAGGCCCAGATGGGTTATTCCACTCTGGGGGCCGCTATTGATTCGGATCTGCGTTATTCCACAATCCCGGGGGATCTGGTGAATTATGTATTCCAGATCCTGTATGATACCAGCGATCTGGAACGGTCCATCCAACTGGTGCTGGAAATCGTGGGAAAACGTTTTGATGTGAGCCGCGCCTATATTTTTGAAAACAGTGAAGACGGAAAATACGCGGACAATACTTATGAGTGGTGTAATGAAGGGATCCTTCCCCAGAAAGAGGAACTGCAGCAGTTTCCGTATGAGGGACTGGACGGTTATGAGGAACTGTTCCGGGACGGGTCCGTATTTTACTGCCGGGATATCCGTTCCCTGAAGCCGGCCCAGGTGGCGCTGTTTGAGAAGCAGGGAATCCGTTCCACCCTGCAGTGCGCCGTGCGGGAGGGGGAGACCTTCCGTGGGTTTGTGGGCTTTGACGAATGTACCGGTGTGAGGATGTGGACCAAAGAAGAGATAGGGATGCTTTCCCTTATTTCCCAGGTGCTGACCACCTTCCTGCAGAAGAAAAGGAGCATTGACCGTGACAGGCAGACAGCCGTCCGGCTTAATACGATATTGGATGTACAGGATGCCTATATCTATGTGATCGATGATACCAGCTATGAGCTCTTGTATCTGAACCACAAAACCCGGGATTTGGATCCTGCGGCCAGAAAAGGAATGACCTGCCACCAGGCTTTTTTCTGCTGCAGTGAGCCTTGCGGCAACTGTCCCCTTACAGGAGGCGACGGAGAGATCTATAATCCCCAGTATAATGTGTGGACCAGAGTGCGTGCTGCCTCCATGAAGTGGGGGGAGCATAACGCCTGGCTTCTGACCTGCTTTGATATAACGGAATACAAGCGCATGCAGGAAAAGGATCGGAAAAGCTGACTGTTCCTTCAGGGCTGTGTATTTACAGTGCATTTTCTGAACTTTCCCGGAGATGTGCCCGTCAGGCGGGTAAAGACACGGCAGAAATAGGGCCGGATATGCTCCGTGATCCGATCATTACCTATGACAGGGAGGAAACCGGCAGACAATGGGAAAAGGTGGGGGAAGCGGTGGGGGATTTCCCGTAAAGCCGGCGGGCGAAGCGACCGGCTATGGCCTGGGATGTAAAACCTGGGATACCATTGCGACCCTCATGGGGGCGGATGATCTGCTGTTCGGCCTGCCGGACGAGCCGGAGTTCATGCATGGGCTGGCCCGCAGGCTGACGGCCCTTCTTTCTTCCATCTATCGTTACCCGACGCCGGGGCCTTTCAGCGAGCGGTATTCCGCCGGTGTCAGGCCCTGGTGTTTTTTAAAGGCATTACAGAATACGCTTTCTGAAGAAAAGCCGGTATTGAAGCAGATATCCTTCACGGGAAGCCGGGAATTCTTCAGAAGGTATCTGGCCGTCATGATACGGGTATTGACAATATATTCATGGGGGGTAAAGCCGGTTTCTTTTTTGAAAATACGGATGAAATGGTACTGGCTTAAGCCCACCAGGCCGGCGAGGTCATTTACGGAAATGCTTTCCGCAAAATGTTCGTTGATGTACGCGATGATTTCTTCGGCCATTCCTGCGTAATCCAGGGAGTTTTCCTTCAAAGGGGAGTGGAGGAGGAATGCGGTGAGAATATCGGTGAGATATTTTGCCATCAGCGCTTCCCGCACGGCTTTCCCTGTGGAAAAAATGTCATGGATGGCGGAGAGCCTGCTCACTGCAGGATGCGGGTTGGGGAGGGTGAATACATTTCCCAGATGGCCGGCCGCGATCTGGTAGTACCCCCGCGCAGTGCTTCCGTCAAAATGGCACCAGAGGCATTCGCAGCCGGTATCCGTATAATACGTATGCAGCTTATAACAGTCAACCAGGAGAAAGCTGCCTTCTTTTGCCGGATAAACCGTCCCGTCCAGTTCCAGCGTCATTTCCCCCTTCTGCACATACATCAAAAGAAAATTATCATAGGAATCCCTCCGCAGGTAGTAGCCCGGTTCATAGATAAAGCGGCCGCACTGGAGAGGATAAAGGAATACTTCCCTGGCGGTCTTGCTGGGGGAGTAAATGTAATAGTCCGATTTTTCTGCAACATGGTTTTCGCAGGATTTCATAAGCGTTCCCCTTTCGTTGGGACATGGCTCCGGCCTTCCGGGGCCGCCCGCCTGTCCGGCCGTACCGGCCGCCGGTTCCGTCTTATTTATATTTTAGAACGGGAGCAAGAGAAATACAACAGAAAAAAATAGCAAAAAATAGCAATAGAAGAGCAAATAAGGGTAATGCCTTTTGTGGGAAAAAGCCGTATATTCCTTCTATGGACAGGAACCGGAATCGTGCGGCAAATTCACTGCGCAGTTCGTCAGTAACCGGGCAAAAAAAGAAAACAGATCAATGGAGGCAGGTATGAGCGGAACAAAGGTATGGGCAGAGCAGGTGGTGATTCCCACCTATGAGATCGGGGAAGCGGAAAAAAATCCGATTTTTCTGGATAAGAGGGTGTATCAGGGAAGCAGCGGCAAGGTATATCCGTATCCCACGGTGGAGACAATCAGCAATACAAAAACAGATAAGGAATATACGGCTGTTTTTCTGGAAAACGAGTATCTGAAGGTGATGGTGCTGCCCCAGCTGGGAGGGAGGATCCAGAGGGCGTATGACAAGACCAACGGCTATGATTTTGTTTACTATAACCATGTGATTAAGCCCGCGCTGGTGGGGCTGACCGGCCCCTGGATTTCCGGGGGGATCGAATTTAACTGGCCCCAGCATCACAGGCCGACCACCTTCCTTCCGGTGGATTATGTGTTGTCCGAAGGGGAGGACGGGAGCAAATCGGTTCTGGTACATGATGTGGATCAAATGTACGGAACCAAGGGGATTGCCAAAATCACCCTGTATCCCGGGAAGGCATACATTGAGATAACAGGGCAGCTGTATAACCGGACTGCGGTTCCCCAGACATTTTTGTGGTGGGCGAATCCTGCGGTTCCGGTGAATGAGGATACCCAATCCATTTTCCCTCCTGATGTACATGCGGTAATGGATCATGGAAAAAGGGATGTATCCCGTTTCCCCATCGCCACCGGCGTGTATTACAAAAAAGATTACAGCGAAGGGGTGGATATCAGCCGTTATAAAAATATCCCGGTGCCCACCTCCTATATGGCGGAAAAATCCAAATATGACTTTGTGGGCGGGTATGATTATGGAAAAGAAGCGGGCATCCTGCATGTGGCGGATCATCATATTTCTCCCGGAAAGAAGCAGTGGACCTGGGGCTGCGGAGACTTCGGCCGGGCATGGGACAGGAACCTGACGGATGAGGACGGCCCTTATGTGGAACTGATGACCGGCGTGTATACGGATAACCAGCCGGATTTTACCTGGCTGAAGCCTTTTGAAGAGAAAACCTTTACCCAGTATTTTATGCCCTACAAGAAGGTGGGACAGGTGAAAAATGCCACAATGGAGGCGGCCGTGCATCTTTCCTGTGACGGAAAGGAAATACGGACGGCGGTTTATGCCACCGGGGTTTATGAAAATGCCGTAATCCGTCTGACGGCAGCAGGGGAAACGATCTTTGAAGAAAAGGCGGCGGTGTCACCGGAGAACGTCTTTGAAAAGACGCTGGAAAGAGAAGGGTTTAAGGAAGAGGAACTTTGTCTTGCCGTATATGATAAGGACAGATGCCTGGTGGAATACCGGCCGGAACCGACGGAAATACCGGACATACCCGAACCCGCAAAGGCGGCCAAAGCGCCGGAGGAGATCCGGACCTGTGAGGAGCTTTACCTTACCGGCCTGCATATTGAGCAGTACCGTCATGCCACATACCTGCCGGATCCGTATTATCTGGAAGGGCTGAAGAGGGATCCCGGGGATATAAGGCTCAATAATGCCTATGGTTCCCTCCTGATGAGAAGGGGACGGTTTGCCGACGCGGAAACGTATTTCAGGAAGGCACTGGAACGTCTTATCGAGAGGAATCCCAATCCGTATGACAGCGAAACCTATTATCTTTTGGGCCTGGTGCAGCTGTATCAGGGAAAGGGGGAAGACGCGTATGACTCTTTCTTTAAGGCAACCTGGAGCAGTGAGCAGCAGGAGATGTCTTTCTATTATCTGGCGGCTATAGACAGCAGGGCGGGAAGGTTCGGAAAGGCTCTGGCACATGTGGAAAAGGCGCTGGTGAAAAACACCCACAATATCAAGGCGAGAGGGCTGAAGGCATATATTCTGCGCAAGCTGGGACGGTTGGAGGACGCGGCGGCCTGGGCGGAGGAAAACCTGGCCCTGGATCCCTTTGATTTCCTTTCCGGCAATGAAAAGGTGATGCTGCATAACGGCGACAGAAGGCTGCGGGAAGAAGTAAATAACAGAATGCGTTTCTTCCGGGAAAACTATCTGATGACTGCACGGGATTACGCAGAGGCCGGCGCATATGCAGAAGCGGCTGCCCTGCTGCGCGAATGCCCAGATGAATATCCTATGCTGTATTACTATGAAGCATATTACGCAAGCCTGATAGGCGAGGAGGCGGATGTCCTGCTGCAAAAGGCAGAGGGCTGTGCGCCGGACTATTGTTTCCCCAATAAGCTGGAAGATATTGCGGTACTGCGTTTTGCCATTTCCCGCGGCTGCGGGGCAAAGGCCCCTTATTATCTGGGCTGCCTGTTTTATGACAAGCTGCAGTGGGAGGAGTCCGTTGCGCTCTGGGAGGCCTCCGCAAAAGCGGAACCCGGTTTCCCCACCGTACACCGGAATCTGTCGCTGGCCTATTATAACAAGAAAAAGGACGCGGCAGGGGCAAAGGAGGAGATGGAGAAGGCATTTGCCCTGGACACAGGTGATGTGCGTATTTTCCTGGAACTGGATCAACTGTACAAGAAGCTGGGAAGGAGCTGTGAAGAGCGTCTGGCCTCTTATGAAGCCCACAAAGAGCTGATCGATCAACGGGATGATTTATATATTGAATATATTACGCTTGTGAACCTGTGCGGCGATCCGGAAAAAGCATACGAATGCATCATGGGGCACAGATTCCATCCATGGGAAGGCGGGGAAGGCAAAATTACCACCCAGTATACATATGTCTTGCTGGAAATGGCAAAAAAAGCCCAGGCCGGAGGCTGCTATGCACAAGCCAGGGAGTTTCTTGAAAAAGCCCTGGTTTATCCGGAAAATCTGGGAGAAGGGAAACTGGAGGGAACGAAGGATAACCATCTGTACTATCATCTGGGACTGGCGCTGGAGGCCGGCGGGATGGAGGAAGAGGCCGGGGAATGCTTCCTTCGTGCGACCACAGGCACGGACGAACCAGCCGGAGCCATGTATTACAACGATCAGCCTGCGGATATGATTATGTATCAGGGACTGGCATATCGGAAGCTTGGCAGGATCCGGGAGGCGAAAGCCCGCTTTTACCGTCTGATCGATTACGGTGAGCAGCATCTCAAGAGTCAGGTAAAGATCGAGTATTTTGCGGTCTCCCTGCCGGATTTCCTGATTTTTGACGAGGATTACACGAAGAAAAACCAGGCGCATTGCTATTATCTCATGGCGCTGGGCAATATCGGGCTGGGAGATTGGAAAAAAGCGCAAAGGTTCCTGGAGGAGGCGCTGCGGCTGGAGCCTTCCCACTTGATGTGCCGGATATATAAAAATA
This sequence comes from uncultured Lachnospiraceae bacterium, assembly GCA_900548905.1. Taxonomy (GTDB): domain Bacteria; phylum Bacillota; class Clostridia; order Lachnospirales; family Lachnospiraceae; genus Eisenbergiella. The sequence continues at coordinate 69,614 of URMK01000017.1, forward strand.
TGGAGGCTGGTAATGGTCCGGACAAACCCGGACGGTTGACGTACCCGGCCGGTTAAATTCCCCTGAGATGGGCCGGCTGCCCCTTACGGCAGCCGGGGGAAACCATGGCGGCACCAACTTTTTATCGACAGTTACTGTTCACTCCGTGACCAGTAACTATACACACCCGCATCCACACCTCGCAGACGAACATAAGTTTGACATTGCTTCCTTTTGCTGTTATACTTGTTCTATCGGCAGTCTCTGGTGAACAGGTGCTGACCGTACGAAATATGGAAGCCTAACGAAAGTCACTTTTGGATAAAGTGGCTTTTTATTTTTCCCGGAAGGGAGAAGAAAGAGGAAGAGGTATGGAAGTGGGAGATGACATTCCGAAAAAAGAAAGCAAACAAAACCGGATTGATTGTTGAAAGGATGTGAACGGATGGCAATCGAAAGAATTTTGATCGGCAGCCCGGTGCGGGAGAGAGCCTGCATCCTGAGGGCATTTTTAATTTCTCTCAAAAGCCTGGAGCATGAAGGCTTTGCTATAGATTATCTTTTCATTGATGACAATGACAGTGAAGTTTCAGGAAAGCTTCTTGCAGACTTTAAAAGGGATGGGTCCTCGGTTACGGTTCTGCCGGCTGTGAAGGGAAATGCGGCGGAGGATACGGCTTTACGGAAAGAAACACAGCTTGTGCGTGTGGCCGGATACCGGAACCGGATTATCCGGTATGCTATGCAGAATGACTATGACGCAGTATTCCTTGTGGATTCCGACTTGATACTGCATCCTGAACTGTTGGAATATTTAAGGGCGGCGGAAAAAGGGGTTATTTCAGAACTGTTTTGGGCGAAAAGCAATGCCGGACGTTCCTCCGGGCCGAATGCATGGCTTATGGAAGAGAGGGCGCCGAATTCGGATAAAAGAAACGCCGCTTTGTATAAAAAAGAAGCGGATCGCAGAAAACGCCAGTTTGCGGATCGTCTGAAGGTATCCGGAGTATATGAGGCCGGAGGGCTGGGCAGCTGCACCTATATAGACAAGGCGTCGATGGAGGGCGGAATCCGTTTCGTTCCGGCCAGGGATCCGGCGCAGCAGGAGGAAGCCCTTTTTTTCTGCATCCGGTCGGGAAGTATGGATATTCCCCTCTTTGTGGATACGGCATATCCGGCTTATCATATTCATGGAGAAAAGGATTTGGAGGGCGCTCTGGATTATATCCGTTCCAGCAGAGGCAATACGCTGCAATTTCCTATAAAGCGTCTCAAGGCCGGCAGGGGTGTGAAGGGGAAAGATGGTAATGCTGAATTACTGCGGCCGGATCACAAAGAGCCGGATTGAAAAGATGGAAATCAGAAAATAAAAGCGTTATAATAGGGAAAGAGTGAATTTGGCAGACCACAGTCAAAAAGCGGTCTGCCGGATTTGATCATAACTGGCAAAAAAGAAAGGGATTAGCTATGATACGTACTTTTGACACCCACAAGATCAGAAAGACGACGGAATTATCCTCCGCCTTATGGAATTTCCATACGTTAGGGGAAGAGGGAGAGGGCAGGGACTTTCAGGTTCCGGTCCCCGGCTGCTGGGAAACGTATCCGGATACGGTATCTTACCGGGGAAAGGCTGCTTATTCCAGAGAGTTTGAAGCAAAAGGCAATATCCGGCTGGAATTTAAAGGAGTGAGCCATACGGCATCGGTGTTTGTGGATGGGGAACCGGCGGTTTCCCATTATAATGCCTACACCCCTTTCGATACGGTAATAAAAGGGATCAGGCCGGGGAGCCACCGGCTGGAGGTCATTGCGGATAATTCCTTCGGGCCGGATTCCGCCCTCCATGTGCCCAATGATTACCAGTCCTACGGGGGCATTTCCCGCGGTGTGGTGCTGGAGGAGCTGGAGGAGGCATATATCTGCTGGATTCATGTGACCCCGTTCCTGCGAAAGGACGGCTGGTACGGCAAAGCGGAAATCTGTGTGAGGAACCTTTCGTCACAAGGGTTTGAAGGGTCCCTTACCGTGGAAATCGGCGGACAGCCGTTTGCGGTGCTTCCGGCAGCACTTGCGGAGGAGGAAACAAAATGCTTTACGACGGAAGAAGTTCCCTGTCCCTGGGCGGAATGCTGGTCGCCGGAATCTCCGGTACTGTATCCGGTTTCCGCGGTGCTTTGGACGAAAGAGCGGGCCATAGACGATCTCATTGACCGGACGGGCTTTAGGGAGATCTGGACGGCGGGAAAGGATATTCTGCTTAACGGCCGCAGGCTGCGGATTAAAGGCTTCTGCCGCCATGAGGATCACCCCCAGTTCGGCTGTGCCCTTCCTTTTTCGGCCATGCAGTATGATCTGATGCTGGCTAAGGATATGGGGGCCAACTCCATCCGTACCGTGCATTACCCCAACGACGAACTGTTTCTGGATCTGTGCGACGAGCAGGGGATCCTTGTATGGGAAGAAAACCATGCCAGGGGGCTTTCCGAGGAAAATATGCGCAACCCTCATTTTGAGCAGCAGTGTGAGGACTGTATCCGGGAGATGATCACCGCACATTATAACCATCCTTCCATCTACATTTGGGGGATATTAAATGAGTGCGCAAGCGATACGGAATATGGCCGGGACTGCTATGCCGCCCAATATGCATTGATAGCCGCCCTGGATTCCAGCCGTCCCCGTTCTTCCGCCAGCTGCCGTTTCAAGACGGATATCTGCCTGGGATTCCCGGAGGTGGTGTCCTATAATATTTATCCCAAATGGTATCATGATACCCCTGTGGCGGATTATCTGGAGGATCTCTGTCAATGGGTGCAGACCGGAACGGAGGGCGCAGGCAAGCCGTTTTTGATCACGGAAATCGGGGCGGGGGCCATATACGGCTACCGTACTCCCGCCTGTGTGAAATGGTCGGAGGAATACCAGGTCCGGGCGCTGAAGGAACAGCTTCAGGCGGTTCTAACCCGGGAAGGATGCAGCGGCCTTTACATCTGGCAGTTCTGTGACGTGCGCGTATGCGACAGCTGGTTCGGTTCACGTCCCAGGACGATGAACAACAAAGGGATAGTGGATGAATACAGAAGGCCGAAGCTGGCCTATGAGACCGTAAAGGAAAGCTACCGCAGCTTCGGTAACTATTTTTAGGAGTATGCTTTCCCCTATCCCAAGGCCCTGAAGCGCAATATCATAGAACGGAATCGGAAGCTGCTTGGCGGAGTCCTTCCTTCTTATGAGATGCAGATAAAGAAAGCGCGGCAGCGCGGGGATTTCGTGAGCATCAACCATCGTACCGCCGCTTTCCTGGAAAGTTATTTTGACATTATTTTTGCCCTCAATGAAAAGACCCATCCGGGAGAAAAAAACTGGTTTCCCTTTGCCGGTCCCAGTGCAGCCTCCTTCCCGCCCATTTTGAAGAGAATCTGGAGGGCCTGTTTGGCCCATTTGTTTGACGAACAGGGGGGCGGCTATCTGGAGGATATGCGCAGGGAGCTTACGGAAATCTGTAAAATTTCCATAACAGTCTGAAGAATTTCATATATTTTTTAAGAATGAATGCTTTTATAATGGGAAATGGAAGCAGGCATTTTGAAACAGGCGGTGTCAGAAGGGCCAATTCTGACACCGCCTGTTTGCCGATGAAAAGAGCAAAGAGAAGGGAGCCGGCGAGTAAAAATGAAAGCAGCACTTGTGTATACAAGCACCACACCGGAACTGATTGAACGGGTGGAAAGGGAAGTAAGAAAAAATATAGGGGAAGAGGCGGAATTGATCAGCCTTTGTGATCCCGGAATTCTGGCGGCTGTCAGGGAAGCGGGATTCGTAACGCCCCGGGCTGCGGCAGGGCTGATCGGGATGTATATGGATGCGGTAAAGCAGGGGGCGGATGCCATTCTGAATATTTGTTCCTCCGTGGGGGAGGTGGCGGACTGTATGCAGGAAGCCGCCGCTTATATAGGGATTCCTATCGTGCGTATCGATGAAGAGATGTGCAGGGAAGCGGTGCGCATTGGCGGCCGGATAGCGGTTCTTGCAACCCTGCCCACCACTCTGGATCCCACGAAAAATACAGTCCTGCGTGTGGCAAGGGAAATGGGAAGACGGGTGGAACTGATTGACGGCCTGATCGACGGCGCTTTCGGTCTGGATCAGGTACAATTCCGTAATCTGCTGCTGCAGAAGGCTTCACAGATGAAGGGGAAGGTGGATGTCATCTTGCTCGCACAGGGCTCCATGGCTTATGTGGAGGAGGATATTTTCCGTGAAGTGGGAATTGTAACGTTGTCCAGTCCCGGATTCGGTGCCAAAGAACTGAAAAAGGCGCTGGAACGAAAGGGCCTGCTATCGAAATGAAATATTCAGGAGGGAAATATGCTGACAGATACCAGTAAATCACCGAATGCCGTATTGCAGGGGCTGCCGTTTTCGGATGTGGAATGGACGGGCGGCCTGTATAAGGAGCGCTTTGACACCTGCGCAGAGGCCATGGTGCCTCACCTGCAGAATATGTTTGAGAGCAGGGATATCAGCCATGTAGTGGAAAATTTCAGGATTGCCGCAGGAGATGTGCAGGGGGAATTTGACGGTACGGTGTTCGGGGACGGCGATTTTTATAAATGGATGGAGGCGGCGGTCTATACGGCTGTGCGGACGGATAACCGGACGCTCCTGGGGCGCCTGGAGGAATACGTCGATCTGATAGGCAGGGCGCAGCAGCCGGACGGCTACCTTTCCACCAAACAAATCATCGGGGAACGCAGCGGTAAAGCGGTGCGCCTGGGGGATATCAATGATTTTGAGGTCTATAATTTCGGACATCTGTTCACCTCGGCCTGCCTTTATAAAAGGCTGACGGGGAAGGACAGCTTTCTGACTGTCGCCGAAAAGGCGGCGGGCTATCTGAAAAACCTGTATGCGCAGGCGGAGGAAAGCGGGGAGGTCCGCACGGCGGTCTGCCCTTCCCATTATATGGGGCTGGCGGAGCTGTACCGCACCACAGGAAACCCGGATTACCTGGAACTTCTGAAAAAAGCGGTGGCTCTTAGGGATTCCGTAAAGGAGGGGCTGGACGACAACCAGGATCGGCTGCCTCTTAAAGAGCACGACAGGATTATCGGTCATGCGGTACGGGCGAATTATCTGTATGCGGGCGTGGCGGATCTCTGCCTGGAGACGGAGGATGCGGCGCTAACGGAGGTGCTTCATAAGGTATGGAACAGCCTGGTGACGCAGAAGCTGTACATAACGGGCGGCTGCGGGGCGCTCTACAACGGAGCCTCCCCTTACGGCAATTTTTTCAGCCACCAGCTGGTACATCAGGCCTACGGCTATGAATACCAGCTTCCCAATGTGACCGCATATAACGAAACCTGCGCGTCCGTAGGCGGGGTGTACTGGGCATGGCGTATGTTCTGCCTGGAGAAAAAGCCGGCATATGTGGATGTGCTCGAGCGCATGGTGCTCAATGTGAACCTGGCTGCGGTGAGTATGGACGGAAAGCGATTTTTTTATGAGAATATGCTGCGCAGGGCCAAAAAGCTTCCTTATGAGCTTGTCTGGGGACAGGAACGGGCAGAATATATTCTAAGCTACTGCTGTCCCCCAAATCTGGCGAGGATGATGGCCCAGATGAGCGAATACGCCTATGCGGCGGATGAAAGCGGAATTTATACGGTGCTCTACGGTGCCAGCCGGGCGAAGGTGGAGCTGCCCGGCCGGGAAGGGAAGGTTTCCGGGCTTACCCTGATCCAGGAAACCGCCTACCCCTATGACGGGAGGATCCGGTTTACCTTTGAAAGGCAAGAGCCGAATACAGATAAGTCCGGCGGCAGCTTTTTGCTGCACCTTCGGATCCCTTCCTGGGTCAGGAGCGGCTCCATCCGGTGCGGGAACCGCAGGAGCGGGGAACGGGAAGCCATAATCACGCTGGGACGTCGTGATGCTTCCACCTATGTATCGCTGCCCATAGAGGAGGCGGAAGACCGGGAAATCCTGGTGGATTTCGCCATGGAGGCAAGACTTACCTGTGCGCATCCGCTCGTGGAGGAAACGGCCGGACAGGCGGCGGTGGAACGCGGCCCTCTTGTCTACTGTCTGGAGGGTATGGACGCCGGTGTGGAAACGATAGATGAGCTGGCAATCCCGTCCGATATCCGTCTGGAACCCGAAGAGCTGGAGATAGAAGGAAGGACAGTCACGGCGCTGAAGGGGACTTTTTTCCGGCGGATAACGGAGGAAGGGTATGACAGCAGCGCCCTTTACCAGGATTATCCGTACCGGGGGTATGAAGAAGTGACCGCGCGTATGATTCCCTATTTTGCATGGGATAACCGGGGAATGGATGAGATGCGCGTATGGCTGCCGGTCGCGGATCGGGCATGCGGCGCGGGAAACGGCGGCGGACGGCGGAAATGAGGAGGAAGCATGGAAAAAGAGAAGAGACTTCCCGTATCGGTGCTGAAGGCGCTGCCGGAGGCGGACGGGGAAGCGGTTCACCGGCTGTTCCTGGAGGAATGGAAGGGGTTTGGGCGCAAGGTGATCGTGCTGGATGACGATCCCACCGGGGTCCAGACGGTTCATGATGTGTCCGTTTACACGGACTGGTCGGAGCAAAGCCTAGCGGAAGGCATACAGGAGGAGGGCGGTCTGTTCTTTGTCCTGACCAATTCCCGGAGCTTTCCGGAAAAGAAAACGGAATACGAGCACAGGCTGCTGGCGGAAAGAGCGGTGAAAGCCGCCGCTGCCTGCAAAGAAGAGCTTTTGTTCCTCTCACGCGGGGACTCCACGCTGCGGGGACATTATCCGCTGGAACTGGAAGCGCTCAGGGGGGAAGTGGAACGGCTGACCGGCAGGAAGGTCCATGGACAGGTGCTTTGCCCTTATTTTAAAGAGGGCGGACGTTATACCATAAACAGCGTCCATTATGTCAGGGAGGGGGACTGGCTGGTGCCGGCCGGACAGACGGAATTCGCACAGGACAAAACCTTTGGCTACAAGGCCTCCCATCTGGGAGAATACGTGGAGGAAAAAAGCGGCGGACGTTACCGGAAGGAAGATTGTATCTGTATCACGCTTTCTATGCTTCGGGAACAAAAGCCGGAAGCGATCACACAGCTTCTCCTGCAGGCGGATCATTTCCAGCCCATCCTGGTGGACGCGGCGGACCAAAGCGACGTGGAAACCTTTGCCCTCTGTCTGATACGTGCCATCAAAGCGGGGAAGGAATTCCTGATCCGCAGCGCCGCGGCACTGCCCAAGGTGCTTGGCAATAACAGCGACAGGCCCCTGTTGGGCAGAGAGGAGCTGTTGGGAGAAGACGCAGCAGAGGGCGGGAAAACGGGCTATGGGGGGCTGGTGCTCATCGGCTCCCACGTGGAAAAGACCACCCTGCAGCTGGAAGAACTGAAAAAGACCCGTATTCCTGTCCTGTTCCTGGAATTCGACGTGAATACCTGCTTCCGGGAGGGCGGCCTGACAGAAGAAACCCGCAGGATCATCCGGGAAGCCGAGGAAGGAATGGCGGCGGGAAATACGGCGGTGGTATATACCAGCCGCACACTGCTGGCGCCGGACGGGATGGACGGGGAAGAAAAGCTGAAGCTTTCCGTGGAAATTTCCGGCGCGGTAACCGGTGTGGCCGCAGGCCTGCACCATAAGCCCGCCTTTCTCATTGCCAAAGGGGGGATCACCTCCAGCGATGTGGGGACAAAAGGGCTTCTGGTCAAAAAAGCGGTGGTGACGGGTCAGGTACAGCCCGGCATCCCGGTATGGAGAACGGGGCCGGAAAGCAGGTTCCCGGGGCTTTCTTACATTATTTTTCCCGGTAATGTGGGAGAAACGGATACCTTGAAGAAGATTGTGGAAGAACTGGCAAGCGTAGGGGGAACGGAGGAGCGATCCGGATTTGCCTGTGCCTATGCTTCGGACAGGAGGGAGAAACGATGAGAAAAGTAATTATTTCCCTGGCCCCGGTGGAAGCCGGACGGCCTGTGGACAAAGAAGCTTTGGTGGATGATGTGGTGCGAAGCGCAGGAGCCGGCGCGGCCATGTGCCATCTGCACTGCCGCAGGCCGGATGGTTCCCTTACGCCGGACACCGCCGAAATGGTGGACACCTTCGAACGGATTGCAGAAAGGACCAACCTGATTATCCAGGCCTCCACCGGAGGCGTTTCCGATATGGATATCCGAGAACGCTGCCGGCCTCTGGATTATTGGAGAGTGGAAAGCGCTTCGCTCAACGGAGGGAGCACCAACCTGGGAGAGGCGGTTTATATCAATACTTTTGCGGATATCCGTTACTGCGCCGAAGCCGTATATGAGAAGGAAATCATTCCGGAAATTGAGGTATTCGATATCGGCATGATATATAACATCCGTATGACGCAGCAGGAGGTGTCCTACCGGGATCCGGTGCTTTATAACCTGGTATTCGGTCATAAGGGAGGGATGCAGCCAAACATGGACTGCCTCACCGCATTTTGTGCGGCGGTCCCGCCGGATGCGAAATGGGGAGTCACCCATTACGGACGGGACAACTGGGAATTCCTGGCTGCCGCGGTTGCCATGGGGGCCTGTGTGGTGCGGATCGGCTTTGAGGACAGCCGTTATCTCGCCCCGGGCAGGGAGGCCTCCCGTAACTGGGAAGAGGTGGAAAAGCTGGCGGCCCTGATCCGGGCCATGGATTTGGAAGTCGCTTCTCCGGAAGAGGCCAGGCACATCATGAACATTCCTCCCCGAAAAAAGAAGTAGTGCTGCCGTCTGGTTCTCACTCTTGTCCGGTTTTCCCGCCGCCCCATCCCACCGAGAATTTCTTTTGGGTATGCGAAATTCCCATGACGCTCACCGAGCTTGGAATCGATGCGTCCCAATTTGAGGTGATGGCGGAGGACGCGGTAAATTTCGGAGGCCTTGGCTCTGCCTATGTGCCTCTGGATAAAGAAGATGTGGTGGCAATACGGAACGAAAGCCTGTAAGCTGCAAGAACAAAACGTGCGCAGACAAGCATAGAATCCCCGGGATCCAAAGAAAAAATGGGTTCCCGGGGATTTTTTTTAAAATGAAAGCGGTATGGATCTTCTGCGCGGCGAACAGCCGCCGGCGGCTGGATCAAAACGGCAGGAAGCGGCCGGCACCAATACTGTTCCCCCATATAAAAGAGGATTGCGGCCGGAGCGAAAAAGCAGGGGTTCACAAATTCCCATCGTATCGGAAGATTTTACGATTCCCCGCGCCCTGCTATTTTACTAAACTAAAAGTAGTAAAACAATAACGCCGATCACAGGGAGGGCAACATGCTTTATACAAAAAATTCAGAGCCGCAGCTTGACCGGGAGCTGTTCAGGAATCCGACAAGTGAATACCGGGGGACCCCGTTCTGGTCCTGGAACTGTAAGGTTACCAGAGAACTGATCCGCAGCCAGACAGAGGTTTTCCGTAAAATGGGCTTCGGGGGAGCCCATCTGCATCCCCGTACGGGTCTGGATACCGAATATCTGGGGAAGGAATTTCTGGAGCTTGCGGTCTATGCGGACGAACAGGCCAAAGAGAGGGACATGCTCTGCTGGCTGTATGACGAGGATCGTTATCCTTCCGGAGCCGCAGGGGGAATGGTGACGGAAAACTGGAATTACCGGGCAAGGCACCTTCTGCTTACCCGGGAGAAGAAAGAAGGCATGTGCGGCAGCCGGGAGGAATTCCTGAAAGCGGCGGACCGGGGGGAAAAGCCTGCGGGCTATTATCTGACCGCTTACCGCATCCGGACGAAGGACGGATATCTGCAGTCCTTCCGGCGTATAGACGGACCTATTCCGGAAAAAGACAGCCGGCAGGAGGAATACAGGGACGGAAGGCTGTGGCTGGCCTATGTGGAGCTGATGCGGGAAAGCCCCTGGTATAATGACCAGACCTATGTGGATGTGATGAATGAGGAGGCTGTGCGGCGTTTCCTGGAAATAACCCACGAACGTTATTATGAGGCGCTGGGGGAGGAATTCGGTAAATCCATTCCCGCCATATTTACGGATGAGCCGCAGATAAAAGGCAGTATGGTCCTGCCGGACGGAGAGAGCGGATATGATGTGACCCTTTCCTTTACGGACGATCTGCCGGATACCTATGAAAAGGCCTATGGCGTGAACCTGCTGGATGTGCTGCCGGAGCTTTTATGGGAACTGCCAAACGGGCAGGCCTCCCTCCACCGTTACCATTACCATGATCATTTGGCGGAACGGTTCGTATCCGCCTATTCGGATACGATTGCGGCGTGGTGTGAGGCCCATCATATCGCTATGACAGGACATTATATGTCCGAGCCCACCCTGTATTCTCAGACACTTCGTCTGGGGGAGGCCATGCGCTGCTACCGGAACCAGCAGCTGCCCGGCGTGGATATACTCTGCGGGGATCCGGAGTATTCCACCATCAAGCAGGCCGTCAGCGTGGCCCGGCAGAATGGCAGGGAAGGGGTGCTCAGCGAACTTTACGGTGTGACGCACTGGGATTTTGATTTCAAGGGACATAAGCTGCAGGGTGACTGGCAGGCGGCATTGGGCGTTACCATACGCTGCCCTCATCTGGCTTTTATGTCCATGGAAGGAGAGGCCAAGCGGGATTGGCCGGCATCCATCAATTACCAGTCGCCCTGGTGGGAGAAATATGCTTACATAGAAACTTATTTTGCCAGGCTGAATACGGCTCTTACCCGGGGCTGTGCCAGGGTAAGGGTGGCTGTGGTGCATCCCATTGAATCCTATTGGATCAGTTACGGCCCGGCGGCACAGACAAAGGGTTTCCGGGAACAGCTGGAGGATAATTTCCGGGATCTGATTTCGTGGCTTCTGTTCGGACTGGTTGACTTTGATTTTATCTCGGAAGCCCTGCTGCCGGAGCAATGTCCTGACGGAAGGGAACAAACAACGGACGGCCCGGCGCTCGCGGTTGGAAAGATGGCTTATTCTACCGTGATCGTGCCGGGGCTTCGGACGATCCGTTCCACGACGCTTAAACGGCTGGAAGCGCTTGCCGATGCGGGAGGGCAGGTGATTTTTCTGGGAGAGGCCCCTGTGCTGGTGGACGGTGTGCCGGACGGCCGTGCCGAACGGCTGGCGGACAGGGTGAAGAGAATTCCCTATCAGAAGTATGAGCTTCTGCAGGCGCTGGAAGGGGAACGGGATCTGGACATCCGACGGGAAAATGGGGATCGGAGCGATACTCTATTTTATCAGATGCGGCAGGACGGGAACGTAAAATGGCTGTTTGTCTGCCATGTAAACCGCTCATACGGCAGCGAAAGCCGTCCGGAACGGCTGCAGATCCGGATACGGGGAAATTACCGGGTGACCGTGTTTGATGCGCTTACCGGTGTCAGCAAAGAAACCGGCGGGGAATGGATGGACGGATGGACCTGCCTTACCGTAACGCTGTACGCCCAGGACAGCTTTTTGTGGCAGCTGGAGGAAAACGCGGATCCGGCAGAGACAGACATGTTTCCTGCAGAGACGGAAGCTGTGACGGCGCAGGAGGAAGGCGCGCCGGATGGGGAGCTGCCGCTTCCGGAGGGCAGGCTGTCCGCCGGCTACGGGCTGGTGGCAGGGCCTTCCGGCTCCCCCGGCAAAAGGGAAACAATATTGAACTGCATTTTTGAACCGGACGGTTTTACCCTGGCGGAACCTAATGTGCTGCTTCTGGACCGGGCCTGGTGGCGGCTGAATGAAGGAACGTGGCAGCCGGAAGAGGATATCCTTCGTATTGACAACCATGTCCGCGCCCTGGTGGGATATCCCCGCCGGCAGGATGCTTTTATTCAGCCCTGGAGAGTCAGGGAAGCGCCGGAAAAGGATTTGGTGACTTTGCGTATACTGATGGAATCCCGGGTGGAAACAGGATATCTGAAGCTGGCCCTTGAGAGGCCCGAAACGATCAAAATCCGCTGGAACGGCGTTTCCTGTCCGGTGCCTGCGGCAGAAGAAACCGGATGGTATACGGATTCCTTTATCCGTACGGTACCTGTTCCCGGACTTGTAAAAGGTGAGAACGAACTTCTTCTGGAAATCCCCTTCGGACGGAAAACCAACCTGGAAAACCTGTTTCTTCTGGGAGAATTCGGCGTCATTGTACAGGGAACCAAAAGCCTGGTAAGCACAGCGCCGGCCGGTCTTGCTTTTGGGGATATTACCAGGCAGGGACTGCCCTTTTATGGAGGGAGCGTGACGTATTCCATGCATTTCGTACTGGAACGGGAAACGGATGCCGTGGTGCGGGTCCCTCATTTCACGGCGCCGGTGCTGGAGGTATGGATAGACGGAACCTGCGCCGGGCTGATAGCCTTTGCCCCGCATACCCTGTCTTTGGGCCGGGTGGCAGCCGGCCGGCATTCCCTGGAAATCTGTGCCTATGGAAACCGGTTCAATACCTTTGGAACCCTGCATAACTGCAACGAAGCTTTTAAATGGTACGGACCGGATTCCTACAGAACCGAAGGGGATGAATGGAGCGAATCCTGGTGTCTGCGGCCCTTTGGCATTTTGTCAAGAGTGGAAATCCTGAAAGGAGACAGCGAATGATTGAACGGACGGATGAGAGAATACAGAAATACCTGACACCCTGCCGGTATCCCCGGCCGGTTCTGCATGGATCGGGAACGGAAGGCGCATTTGATCAGATGGCGGTAGACATCCCCTTTGTGTTTTGGCATAACGGCCTGTGCCACATGCTATATACGGGCTTTGATGGAAAAGGATACCAGTCCGCACTGGCAGTGAGCCGGGATCTTCTCCACTGGACCCATAAAGGGGTGATCCTGAAACGGCAGATGGAAAGCGGACGCTGGGATCGCATCGGCGGGGCCGCAACCTGGATGATAAAGGAGAGTGACAGCCTGTGGGAGGTTCCGCGCCTGAGAAAGGTGGACGGCAGATACTGGCTGGTGTACCATTCCTATCCAGGAACCGGCTACGAAAGCGGCCCTGCACAAATCGGGCTGGCCTGGTGTGAGGATGAGGATCTGCTGGACTGGCATTACCCGGATAAACCGGCCTTCTCCTGGAAGGACGGGGAGGAATGGGAGGCCGGGGGCCTCTATAAGGCGTGTATTATTGAAAACAAAGGGAAATGGTATCTGTTCTATAATGCCAAAGATAAAGAAGAGTGTTGGACGGAGCAGACCGGTATGGCCGTATCCGACGATTTGCTGCATTGGACGCGCTGTGCCGCCAATCCGGTGCTGCGGGTGGACCGGAAAGCCTGGGATTCCCGGTTTGTTTCCGATCCCTGTATTGTCAGGGACGGTGATCGTTTTGTGAATTACTATTTCGGCTATGGAAAAATATATGAAGACGGACATACCCATGCCCAGGAAGGGCTTGCGCTGTCAGACGATCTGCTTTGCTGGGAGAAAGTGAGGGAGCCTTTGCTGGCTTACGGCGCACCGGGAAGTATCGACAGCGGACATGTACATAAAGCCTCCGTGGTGTATTATGAAGGGGTGCTGTATCATTTTTATTGTGCCACACGTCCCTGGCGGGAAGGCGATCCCACGCAGGCATATGGCGAATACCGGACCATCTGCGTGGCGGCAAGTGAACCGGTCTGGGAAAAACAGGAAGGATAGGAGCATACATGAAAAAAGCGGACCGAATTTACTATGGGGGAGATTATAACCCGGATCAGTGGGATGACAGGACAATCGATGAGGATATGCGCCTTTTTAAAAAAGCGGGTATAAACCTGCTGACCCTGCCTGTTTTTTCCTGGGCCAGACTGGAACCGGAGGAAGGCGTATACGATTTCGGCTGGCTGGATCGGATTATAGATAAAATCTGGGAAGCGGGCATTTACGTATGTCTGGCGACCCCTACCACAGCTCAGCCGGCCTGGCTGTCAACCCGGTATCCGGAGGTGCTGCCCGTGGATATTGCAGGCAGGAAACGGACCCATGGAATGCGGGTGTTTTTCTGTGTCAACAGCCTGAAATACAGAGAGAGGGCGGCGGCAATTGCGGAAGAGATGGCAAAGCGCTATTCCCATCATCCCGCACTGGCAATGTGGCATGTGTCCAATGAATACGGAACCTACTGTTATTGTCCGGCCTGCCAGGCAAAATTCCGGGTCTGGCTCCGCCGGCGGTATGGCACGGTGGAAGAACTGAATAAAAGATGGCATACCACATTCTGGGGAAGGGTGCTCACCAGCTTTGAAGAAGTGACCCTTCCGACGGAGCTGAATGACGATTATCGGTTCCACCCGGCTATCCAGCTGGACTATATGCGGTTTGTCACCGACTCCACGGCGGAATGCTTCCGGAATGAATATGAGGTGCTCAAACGGCATAATCCGGAAATCCCCATCCAGACGAATATGTCCGGATACATAAAGAAGCTGGATCAGTTTACCCTGACCAGGGAATTGGATGTTGTGGGCTGGGATAATTATCCCTGGCCGGATGACCCGCCGTATTTTGTTGCCATGAAGCACGATATCATGAGAGGGCTGAAGGGAGGCCGGTCCTTTATTCTCACCGAGCAGTCACCCAACCAACAGAACTGGCAGCCTTATAATCTCCTGAAACGCCCCGGCGAGGTGCGCAGGCTTTCTTACCAGGCGATGGCCCATGGAGCGGACACCTGTCTGTTTTTTCAAATGAGGCAGTCCATTGCGGGGCAAGAAAAATTCCATGGAGCCATAATCAGCCATTCCGGCAGAGAAGATACCAGGGTGTTCCGGGAATGCACCCGGCTGGGACAGGAACTGAGGGAGATGGGGGATACCTTTCTTGAGGGACGCACCCCGGCCAGGGCGGGGATCCTGTTTGACTGGAATAATTGGTGGGCACTGGAGCTTGCAAGCGGCCCCAGCAGGGACATGGATTATTTAAAAACGGTTTCCCTGTACTACGAAACCCTTTACCGGCAGAACATACCTGTGGATATCCTTCCTTACGGGGCGGATTTCTCTTCCTATGATTTGCTGCTGGCCCCCATGCTTTATATGGAGAAGGACGGCGTGGCAGAACGGCTGCAGGAGTTTGTCAGGAACGGCGGCACCTTGCTCACTACAGTGATGTCCGGCCTGGCGGATGAGAATGATCGCTGCGTATTCGGAGCGTATCCCGGGAAGTTAAAAGAAATGCTCGCAATCTGGGTGGAAGAAACCGATGCGCTGCGCCCTTATGAAAAGAACCGGATGCAGGTAATGGATATCCTTCCTCTTTCCGGAAAGGAATACGACTGCGGGTTCCTGTGCGATATCATCCGTCCGGAGGGAGGGGCTGAAGTGCTGGCGGTTTATGAGGATGATTTTTATGCCGGCGCCCCTTGTGTTACCAGAAATTCCTATGGAAAGGGCTGCGCTTATTACATCGGCACCCAGCCGGAGCCGGCGTTCCTTAACGAACTGGTAAGTCATATATGCGGGGAATGCGGCCTGCGGCCTTTATACCCGGCGGCCGGCGGCGTAGAGCTGTGCCTGCGTGTTACCGGAAAGGCGGAGACCGTCTTTTCCATCAACCACAATAAAACGGAAGCCTGGGTTGATTTCGGACACGATACCCTGACAAGCCTCACCGATCACGCAACGCTTACCGGACGCATCCGCATAGAACCGGGGGATGTGGTGATAGCAAAGCGGGAAAAGAAGCAGTGAGGGAGGAGAAAAAAATGGAACAAACAACGTTATTCCCCAAGGCGGGAGGATTTATTCATGGAGGAGATTACAATCCGGAGCAGTGGCTTGACCGGCCAGACATCCTGGAGGAAGATATCCGCATGATGAAAAAAGCCGGTGTAAACTGCGCTACTCTGGGTGTTTTCTCCTGGTCCTTCTATGAACCGGCGGAAGGGGAGTATCACTTCGGCTGGCTTGAACGTATCATGGATAAGCTGTATAAAAATGGAATCTATACCATTCTTGCCACACCTTCCGGGGCCAGGCCGGCCTGGCTGGACGCGGCATATCCGGAGGCCATGCGGGTGAACCGCCGGGGCGTTAGAAACCATCACGGCCTTCGGCATAACCATTGCATGAGTTCCCCCGCCTACCGCCGGAAGACGGCGGAGATTGACCGCAGGCTTGCACAACGTTTCGGTTCCCACCCCGGCCTGCTTTTATATCATATCTCCAACGAATTGGGAGGGGAATGCTTTTGTCCCCTTTGTGTACAGCGGTTCCGGGCGTATCTGGCCGATACCTTTGATCAGGATATTGAAAAGCTTAATAGGGCGTGGTGGACAGCCTTCTGGAGCCATCGTTATGACAGCTTTGAGCAGATAGAACCGCCCTTTGCGGACGGGGAAGGCAGCATCATGGGACTGAATCTGGAGTGGAAGCGTTTTACCACCTGGAATATGAATGATTTCATGAAAGCGGAAATACGGGCACTAAAGGAAATTACCCCTCAGATTCCGGTAACCACCAATTTTATGACACTGTATAACGGACTGGACTATCGGAGGATGGCAGGAGAACTGGACGTAATTTCCTGGGACAGCTATCCCAGATTTCATAATGACAGGGAAAGCCTGTTTGACACCATGGCGGACAACGCCTTTCAGCATACCGTGATGCGTTCCATGAAAAAAGAAAAGCCTTTTATGCTGATGGAGAGCGCTCCCGGCCTGGTGAACTGGCATCCCTATAATAAACTCAAGCGGCCCGGCGTCCACACACTGGCCTGCCTGCAGGCCGCCGCCTGCGGCTCGGATACGGTCCAATATTTCCAGTGGCGGAAGGGCAGAGGCTCTTTTGAACAGTATCATGGAGCTGTAGTGGATCACCTGGGAGCGGAGGATACCCGGATTTTCCTCGAGGTGGCCCGGGTGGGAGAGATCCTGAAAAAAATATCCCCGGCGGCCGGAACCCTTGTGAAAGCGAAGGCGGCCCTGCTGTTTGACTGGGATAACCGCTGGGCCATCCAGGATGCAAAAGCGTTGAGCGAACAAACCAAGTGCTATGAAGAAACCTGTATGGGAATCTGGAAGGAGTTCCTGAAGCTGGGGGTGGAAATGGATATTCTTCCTTCAGACGGGGATTTTACGGATTACGATGTCCTTGTGGCTCCCATGCTTTATCTTCTGCAGCCGGATACCGCATCCCGCCTCAAAGCCTTTGTGGAGCGGGGCGGCCAGCTTCTGGCCACGTATTTCACCGGCTATGTGGACAAGGATCAGCTTTGCTTTTTGGGAGGCTTTCCGGGAGACGGTCTTTCCGGACTTTTCGGCATTGTCAGCGAGGAAATCGACACCTTGTATCCATCGGACCGCAATGGAATCCGGTTCCTGCCGGAAGGAAACCATGAGCCCGGAAGCGCATTTGCTCCATCGGCACAGGACTCTGCCGGTGACGGCATACCGGCTTCCATGGAATGGGAGGTAAGGGATTATGCGGAGATCCTCCGCGTAAAGGATGCAAAGGTGCTGGCTGTTTATACCGGTGATTTCTACAGGGGAACCGCCGCCCTCACCTGTAAAGCTTACGGAAAAGGGAAGGCATATTATGCGGCGGCCAGATGTGCCCCCGGCCGGATGCGTCCCCTGTTTTCCCGAATGCTTTCGGATGCGGGGATCCCGGAAAGAATACTGCCGGAAGGGGTGGAATCCCATGTCAGGACCGGAAAAGAAGGAAGCTATGCTTTTTATCTGAATTATGAAACCAGCCCCGCCCGGGTGGAACAGGTATACGGAACGGATATGCTGACCGGAAAATCGGTACAGGGAGAACTTTCCCTTGAGGGCTATGGAGCCGCCGTAATCCGGCTTCCTGACGGGAAAAGTTAAATAACCCGCAGCAGGCTTGATTTTGGTTCGCAGCCCGCAGGAATAAAGCGAAGGCTTTCATCATTCTTTTCCATTATCTTTTCACTCGTCCTGACCCTGTATGCCGGGGAAGCAGTCGCGTACAAACCGCGGATAATTGCTTCCCCGGATTTCCAATCAAAATACTGCTGCTTTTTTTACCGTAATGCTTGCAGGATTCACGGAATTGTGATATACCTATGTTATATTCATTTGTGCAACCATTCTGTTACACATATAGTCAGGCCGTGTCGGCCGGAAAATCCTATTCTAAAAATTCAAAGTATTGCTTTTTGGGGGCTGTTTCTTTATAATGGTCTGTATAAAGTATAGATCCTTTGGATTTAGTGATAAATACAAAGGAGGAATTACATATGGCGCAGGAGAAGGATTCTGCATTCAGGCGTTTCCTTGAGAAACCGGAGCATTTTTGCGATCTGTTTAACGGCGCATTGTTCCGGGGAGAACAGGTTTTAAAGCCGTTCATGCTGTCGGGCGCAGAAAAGGAAAAAATGCTGCAGGTTCCGGATACGCAGGGACGTAAGCATACAGTGAGGCGGTACCAGGATGTGGTCCGAAGGGTTTCCGGGCAGTTTCAATACGCGGTTTACGGTGTGGAAGGACAAGGGGAGAGCCACTATGCCATGCCTGTGAGGGAGATGTTATATGATGCCCTGAATTATTCGGAACAGGTAAAACAGTTTGCAGAAAGCCACCGGGAGAAGAAGGACTGCAGGAACAGCGCCCAGTTTTTATCCGGCATGCTTCCGGAAGACCGCCTCGCCCCTGTTTTATCAATATGTATTTATTATGGGCAGGAAACTTGGACAGGACCGCGGGAACTTCAGGATATGCTGAATATCCCTGCCGAATTCACCAAAATGAGTCCTTTTCTTGCGAATTATAAATTAAACCTGATACAGGCTTCCGAGGTGGAGCCTTCAGATTTCAGGACAGACTGGCGATTTATTTTTTCCCTGCTGTCTTTGTCGGGAGACGGAGAGAAAATGAAGCGTTATATAGAAGAACACAAAGAGGAATGCAGCCGGGTGGCGGAGGAAACCTTTGATTTCCTCTGCGAGATTTTAAAGGTTGGAAAATGGTGGAGCCGGAGACGGTCAACAGAGGAAGGAGTTGTGGATATGTGTCTTGCATTTGAACAGATTGAAAAAATGGCTGAGGATCGCGGAAGGAAAATCGGAGAAAAACAAGGAGTACTCAAAGGCGAAAAACGAGGGGAAAAACGAGGCGAAAATCAATTTGCCGCATTAACCGAAAAACTGCTGACCGCTTCCCGGACGGAAGATTTATTGAGAGCGGCGAAAGACAGGGAATACAGGAAAAAACTCTATAAGGAATATAGTATTCAGTAACATGGCGGAAAATTGGTTCCAGCGTAACTTTCCGTGTCATCATGGTTACGTGATATCGGCAAAATGAGAACTTCGGAGGATGAGTCAGTTTACTATATTGCTATGCATTAGTAATATAATCCGATTTCCTTTATCCCTTGTGGTTGTTACAATTTTCCTATAACAACGATCAGGAGGCAATCGCTATGAGCAAAGTAGACTGGAATTCCGTAAAAAAAGAAGTGCCCGAATGGTTCAGGGATGCCAAATTCGGACTGTTTTTCCATTGGGGGCCCTATTGTGTCCCTGCATACCAGGATGAATGGTATTCGCGGCGTATGTATGATAAGGGAAATCCCTGTTACAGGCACCATAAGGAGACGTTCGGAAGTGTCCATGATTTCGGCTATAAGGATTTTTATCCCCTGATGAAAGGGGACAAATTCGATCCCGGGGAATGGGCGGCGCTGGCCGCAAAAAGCGGTGCAAAATATGCGGGGCCTGTTTCGGAGCACGCGGATAATTTCTCTATGTGGGACAGCCGGGTTAATCCGGTAAACAGTGTAAATTACGGCCCCGGAAGAGATGTGTTGGGAGAATGCTTTGCGGCCTTCCGCAAAGAGGGGCTGCGTACACTTGCTACCTTTCACCACCAGTGGCTGTGGGGATGGTTTATGTCCTCCGACGTGGAAGCGGACGTGTATCTGCCGGGCAATGAGAAGTATTACGGACCCATTGTGCCGCTGGAAGCTAACAGGGCGAATCCCTACTGCGGCCCGGACAGGAAATTCTGTGAAAACTGGAAGGATAAAGTACGGGAAGTCATTGATAACTATGACCCGGATGTGGTCTATTTTGACAGCCGTGCAATCATCATTGATGAAGAAACCCGTTTTAGCATACCGGATTATTACTATAATACTAAAAAGAAAACGGACGGAGTTATTACCTATAAGTGGGAGGATTTCCCGGCAGGGACAGGGGTGTTTGATATTGAATGCGGAAGATTTACCGAGCCACAGCCATTCCCCTGGCAGGTGGACGACCGTCTGGAAGACCATCCCACGACCTGGAGCATGGTGGAAAATCCCCAATACCGTTCCTCAGGCCGTATCATCCGCCAGCTGTGCGATATCGTATCCAAAAACGGAAATCTGCTGCTGAATGTGGGGCCCTATGCGGACGGCTCTTTCCATCCGGATGCCGTGCGGATTCTTGAGGAAGTGGGAGAATGGCTGGCCCTTAACGGCGAGGCAATTTACGGGACAAGGCCTTTCACTGTTGCTGCGGAAGGCCAGGCTGCGGCCGGCGAAGGGAATTACGATGCGGGGAAGCTGGGACAGCAGGTGGATATGGGGAGGACGATTGACAGAAGCGGTGCGGACCCGTCGGAGGGAGAGTTCCGTTTTACGGCAAAGAAAGACGCGCTGTATGTCATTGCCATGGGATGGCCGGGGGACGGACAGTTCCATATCCGTGCACTGGGGGAAAACGGCGTTTACGAAAAGCCTGTGGAAACGGTTTCCATGCCCGGCTGCCCCGGCCTGCTCTCCTTTACAAGAGACGCCGAAGGCCTGCACGTGTCGGCGCCTGACAGGAAGCCCTGTAAATCGGCATATGTCCTTAAAATAAACGGATAAAAGGCGGTATGTATCCCTCCCGTTTTCAAAACAACCTTTCTTTGCGCATATTTTTCTGCTATCTTAATAAATTACCGCAGTATATGAAGAAAATGCTATACTTATCAAAAGGGCTATTTGTTAAGATGTATATAAGGAAAAGGCTTTTCACCAAAAAATTGTGCAATTGGTGAAGGGGATAAAGCACGGGGAGGTTTTTTTGTGAAGGTATTAATCGTAGATGACGAGGAACTGACAAGAGAAGGGATCCGCATGATCATCCCGTGGGAGAATCTGGGGATCACAGAGATCTATATGGCTGAGGATGGAGAGGAGGGGCTTCATAAAGCGAGGGAGCTTTCACCGGACATCATTCTTGCGGACGTACGGATGCCAAGAATGGATGGGATAACCATGGCTTTTGAAATCAGGAAGTCCTGGAAGCAATGCCGTTTTATTTTTGTGAGCGGATATTGTGACAAGGAATATCTGAAATCCGCTATCCAGCTGTCCGCGGTGAACTATATTGAAAAGCCGGTGGAGCCTTCGGAAATAGTGGATGCGTTAAAAAAGTCCATCCTGCAGCTTGAGGAAGAGAAACGCAGACTTGCCATAGAGGAAGAATACCGGACGCATTTCAGGGGGGTGCTGGAAGAAATACCCGAAGAGGACCTGGTGCCGGTATCCTGGCAGTCTTCCATGCATATGGCGGACAAGATCGAGCATTATATCCGGGAAAATTTTTCCGATATGAACCTTTCCCTCACCCAGCTGGCGGATGCGTTTGAACTGACGAAGCAGTATATGTGCTGGCTCTTCAAAAAAGAGAAGAATGAAACGATCAACCAGTGCATCATACGCACCAGGCTGAAATGGGCCAAGGAATATATGCGCCGCAATCCCTTTGTGAAAATAAAAAATGTGGCGGCCAAAGCAGGGTTTGCCGACAGCAGCTATTTTATAAAGATCTATAAAAAATACGAGCAGGTGACGCCCGCCGATTATCTGAGGGAGTGCAATGAAAACAGACCTGAAGCAAAAATTTAAGAATCTCAGCCTGAAGAAAAAGCTGCTGCTGTTTTATGGCGTGCTGTTCCTGCTTCCTCTTTTATTAATCAGTATTATTATTTATACGGAGGTTTCCCAAAGCATGCTGGAGAAAATCCAGTTTTCCGCCACGCAGGGGTATGAACAGTCCAAATCCTATCTGGAATATAAAATCCTGGAGCTGATACAGAGAACCGATGTGGTGGTGACCAACGCCGGCCTGAAGGAAAAGATCAGGGGTGACAGCATCTCTTTGCCTGATTCCCATGAACAACTGGTCCAGAAGGAATCGATACGCAGTTACCTGCAAAGCGTGGAAAGCAGTACCCAGAGCATCCGGATCCGGCTTTTTGTTGCGGACCGGTATGGGATGATGATGGACGGGGAACATATCCTGCCGCTTTCGCAGGCAGATAATGCCCTGTGGTATCAGAAAAAGGGAACACAGAAAGTTTATTTTGCCCCGGGTGTTTATTTAGAGGAAGGACGTAAGGAGGAGTATGTGGCTCTTGTGCGCGATATTCCCGAAGAAGATAATTACCGCAGGAGGAATTCCGTATTGCGTATGGATATCGGGATTGAGGAGCTTGTGGAGATACTCAAGAACGCCACGCCTACGGAAAATGCAGTCACTTATCTGGTGAACCGGGAAAACCTTGTCATTGCGGTATCCGACGGATCCAAGCTGGAGGCGCTGGGGCTTTCAGGGGATTTGCCGGAGGAATTCCGGTATTCCAGGTATGCTTCGGAAAGCGAACTGGAGGAAACAAGGCTGGAACAGAGGGTAATATACTGTATGCGTAATAAAATACGCAATACGGACTGGGAGATGATAACCGTTATTCCCAAAACGGATATGATAAACGGAATTGCCAGGCTGCAGTATATGGTGGCGGGGCTGATGATTCTGTTCGGCCTGCTTACCATTGCGGGGGGAACCTTTATTATTTCCTGGATCGTCCGCCGGATATCCAGGCTCAATGACAGCTTTAACCAGGTGAAAACCGGGGACACCAGGGTTTATCTTCCCAATGATACCCGGGATGAAATCGGTGTGTTATATGACAATTACAACGATATGATGGAGCATACCAATCAGCTTATGGATGAAAAATACCATATGGGCATCCACTTAAAAAGTGCGGAGCTGAAGGCGCTCCAGTCCCAAATCAATCCCCATTTCCTCTATAATACGCTGGAAATGGTGAACTGGCTGGCTTTCGGGGGCCGTATGGAGGATATCCATACGGCGGTTATCTCCCTTTCCAAGTATTACAGGCTGATTCTGAACAAAGGACAGGATACCCTGACCCTCTCCGAGGAACTGCAGCATGTGGGATATTATATTAAAATACAGGACATCCGGTTCCCGGGAAAGCTGACGTATGTGGAAGAGGTGGAGGAGGGCCTGCTCTCTGGCATTGTACCCAAGATCATTCTGCAGCCGCTGGTGGAAAATGCGATCCTGCACGGAATTTGGGAGAAGCCGGAGAAAAGAGGCACTATACGGATATGGGGCTATGAAGAAAACGGGATGGCGTGCGTAAAGGTGATCGATGACGGCATCGGTATGGACGCCCTCACCCTCTCCCATGTGATGGATGGGAAAATTGCCAGTTCCGGCAGCAGCTACGGTGTAAAAAATGTCCATGCCAGGCTGCAGCTGATGTTCGGGGAAGCCTATGGGCTTTCCTATGAAAGCCGGGAAGGGGAGGGAACCTGTGTGACCGTCCGTTTTCCCATAGCGGATAAGGCAGGGAGGCCGGAAGAAGCTTCCCGGAACGAATAAGAAAAAGGCATAGGAAGAGCAACGGTTCAGACCTGTCCGGACCGTGACGAGTAAGATGTCCTTCTGCCGGTATGGCGGGCCCCGCAGGGGAAATGGAATGTTCCATTTCCCGGCGGGGTCTGTTTTGTTGGAAGAAGGACATTTTTATCGGATGGAACTCCCTTTTTTATGAAGCGGTTTGTCAAAGTGCTTAAGAATAGAAGCTATCTTCATATTTTCCTGTTTGATATGAATACATTCGGATATGCTTTCCGTAAGCCGGTTGCTACAATAAATATAGGAAGAAGATACCGGTATTCAAAAAAGACAAAGTATACAAAGAGGAGGTATAAAGTGAAAGCGAAAACTGATAAAAAGCAGGGATTCTTTCAGAAATTTTTCCGATACAGAACACTGCTTCTTATGTTACTGCCTTCCGCGGCCCTTGTGCTTATTTTTTCTTATCTGCCCATTGGGGGATTGGTCATGGCTTTTAAGCGGTTTAATTATGCGGATGGGATATTCGGGAGCCCGTGGGTGGGCCTTGACAACTTCAGGTTCTTTTTTGAATCCGGAAAGGCTCTCCTGGTAACCAGGAATACGGCCCTTTACAATCTGGCATTCATCCTTATCAATACGGTGCTGGAAATTGCCTTTGCCATTATTCTCAGTGAGATGGCGGGAAAATGGATGAAAAAGCTCACACAGTCCATCATCTTTCTTCCGTACTTCATTTCCTGGGTAATCGTCGGTTCTATCGCATACAGCCTGCTTTCCTACGAAACAGGCACTCTGAACGGCGTGCTGAAATCCCTGGGAGTGGATCCGATGAACTTTTACGGGGAATCCGGCTGGTGGCCTTTGATAATCATTGCATTTTCCGCCTGGAAAGGCGTGGGTTACGGAGTTGTGGTATATCTGGCGGCAATACTGGGTGTGGATGCTTCCCAATATGAGGCAGCGGCCATTGACGGAGCCAATATTTTCCAGCGGATACGGTACATAACCATACCCAGCATTACCCCTACGGTAATCACCCTGACGCTGCTGGCGCTGGGCAAGATTTTCCGGGGAAACCTGGATCTGTTCTATCAGCTGGTAGGGCAGAACGGGGCTTTATTTGATAAAACGGACGTTATCGACACCTATGTATTCCGAATGACCATAGCGGCGACGGATGTGGGACAGACAGTGGCAATCGGTTTTTATCAGTCCGTCCTTTGTTTTATCACCATACTGATAGCCAACTGGGTCGTTAAGAAAAAAGATGAGAATTATTCTCTATTCTGAGAAAGGAGGAAAAACGATGCACAAAAAAACAATGTCCAGAGACGTACTGGTATTTAAGGCAGTGGGCTATCCCCTTATTTTTCTGTTTGCCGCGGTATGCCTGATTCCCTTTTTGATTGTAATAGGTTCTTCCTTCACCTCGGAGAGCTACATCATCCGCAACGGATACAGCATTTTTCCCAAGGAATGGTCCATTGAAAGCTACGCAACCATTTTCCGCAGTCCCATGGCGATTATCCGGGCCTATATGGTGACCATTTTTGTGACGGTTGCCGGGACTGTGCTGAGCGTGTTCCTAAATACCATGGCGGGATATGTGCTGCAGAGAAAGGATTTTGAGTGGAGAAACAAGCTGTCCTTTTTCTACTTTTTCACAACCCTGTTCAGCGGAGGCCTTATGCCCTGGTATATCATGTGTGTGAAATATCTGCATCTGAAGGACAGCGTCTGGGCTATGATTCTGCCCGGGATTGTTTCGGTATGGAATATCCTGCTGGTAAAGGGCTTTATGGCGGGAATCCCCTTTGAAATGACGGAGTCCGCTAAAATCGACGGCGCGGGTGATTTCTCGATTTTCCTAAAGCTCATCTGGCCGCTGTCCAAGCCGGTGATAGCCACTATCGGGCTGTTCACCGCGCTGACCTACTGGAATGACTGGTACAATTCGATGCTGTTTATCAATAATGACCATCTTTACAGCCTTCAATACCAGCTTTATAAGCTGCTCAACGATGCCAAGGTGCTGCGGCAGCTGGCGTCGGAAGCGGGTATTGTGGTGGATACGGTGCCTATTGAATCTATGAAAATGGCTTTGACCGTAGTGGTAACAGGACCCATTGTCCTTCTCTACCCTTTCGTACAAAGATATTTTATTAAAGGTTTGACGCTGGGGGCTGTTAAGGGCTGACAAAATAGTTTATGATAAAAAACGGGAGGATTTTAAGAATGAGAAATTGGAAGAAACTTACGGCGCTGCTTCTCACAGGCGTCCTGTCTGTGTCCATGCTGGCCGGCTGCGGCGGGGAAAAATCAAATACCCCGGCCGCGGGCACGGCGGAAGGTACCGCAGAAGCCCTGGCAACGGAAACGGGACTCACCTATAACGGCCAGGATGTTTCCGAGCCGGTGGAACTGGTCATGTACTATATTGGTGATAAAACAGAAGATGAGGATCTTGTCCTGGAGGAAATCAATAAAATACTAAAAGAAAAAATTAACGCCACCCTGGTGCTTAAAAATATGTCCTTCAGCGATTATTCCACAAAGTATGCGCTTACCATCGCGGGCGGCGAGAATTTCGACCTGATTTATACTTCCACCTGGGCTTATTACCAGTCGGAAGCCAACAAAGGGGCTTTTGCGGAAGTGACAGAGCAGGTGCTGAATGATTATATGCCTCTACACAAGGAAAATCAGGCGGAAGCTTCCTGGGGCCAGGCGCAGATTGGCGGCAAGGTTTATTTTGTGCCCTGCAACATGGCGAATGTGAGCGCCAATGCCGTATTGATCCGCGGTGATTTGCGGGAAAAATACGGCCTGGACAGGCTGGAAAAGGAAGCGGATCTGGAAGAATATTATATGGCGGTGGCAAAGGATACGGATTCCCAGGTCACTTATGCGTATGATGCTTCCCAGAACAATGATACCTCCAAAGAAATCCTGCTTCAGTCTAAGAACGACTGGGGAAGAATGGAGGGAGCGCTTGTTAATTATGTATCCTATAAATATACCGATGATTTTTCCGCGGACGATTTGTTCTGGATGTATGGGACGAAAGAATATCTGGAATATGCCAAACTCATGAAGAAATGGGCGGACAGCGGCTTCTGGTCCAAGAGCGCCATTGCCAACTCCACCGATGTTAAGGAAGCCTTCCTGAACGGAACAAGCGCCTCCTATACACAGAACCTCGGTTCCGTAGGTGCGGTTGCCTCAGAAATAGAAGAAAACCACCCGGAATGGAAGCCGGAAGTATATGATTTGTTCCCTGACGCCCATCGCTTTTTTGCAGCGTATACCGGGGACGGCGTGGCTGTGCTTGCCAATTCCCAGAACCAGGCGCGTGCGTTCATGGCTTTGGATCTCATGAAGTTCGACCCGGATTTATATTATCTGATCCGTCACGGCATCAAAGGTGTCCATTACGATGTGACAGACGACGGCATGTGGAAGCCCGGCCCTGATATGAACAAAAATACGTATGGCAACGGATTCTCCTGGGGTTTTAAGAATTCCATGTATGATATGACAAGGGAAGGTACCTTTAAGGATCAGTATGAAATCGGTGAAATCTGGAAGGCAAAAGCCATTGAAGGCCCTACAACCGCATTTTCTTTTGATGACAGCAATGTGAAAAATGAGCTTGCCAACCTTCAGAGTGTATACACGCAGTATGCGCCGCTGCTGGATCTTGGATTAGTTGATGATGTGGAAAAGACACTCGATGAATTCAATAAACAGGCGGAAGCCGCCGGGCTCCGGAAAATTATGGACGAAGCAAAGGCACAGGTCGCGGCTTTCCTTGAAAGTGCCAAATAAGCGGACGTAAAGAAAAAAACGGTAACGATGCACACAAATGGCGGAAGCGTGTTTGTGTGCATCCTCTTTCTATATATCCGCAACAGGAAAGATACAGGAAAGGTTAGGGACAGGTAAAAAATGAACCGGATGATATATGAAAAACCATGGGAAAAGGGCAGCCTGCGGGTGACGGAAAACGGCAGATATTTTTGTAATGGAAAGACCCCTTTTTTCTGGATGGGGGATACCGCGTGGCTGTTATTCCACCGGCTTACCCTGGAGGAGGCCCGCCGTTATCTGCGCAGCAGGAAAGAGCTGGGCATGAATGTCATTCTGGCGGATTTCCTCCACAGCCCGCAGCAGGAAAACCTGGCCGGGGAGAGCGCTCTGCTGGAAGGGAATTTTTCCAGGATTAACAAAGACGGCGGGTTCTGGGAACATGTGGATCAGGTGATCGGGATAGCAAAAGAGCTGGGGCTTTATCTCGGGCTGCTTCCCGTATGGGGCAGCAATATTGTGGCGGGGGGAAGCCTGAATGAGGAGAACCTGGACGGCTATCTGGATTTTATCCTGGAACGTTATCATGACGCGCCCAACCTGATCTGGATCGTGGGCGGAGATGTGAGAGGGGATGTGAACCGGGAACTTTTCTGCCGGATGGGAAAGCGGATGAAGGCGGATCGGCCCGACCGTCTGGTGGGGTATCATCCTTTTGGAAGAACCAGTTCCTCCCTGTGGTTCCATGAGGAGCCCTGGCTGGATTTCAACCTGTTCCAGTCCGGGCACCGCAGATATGACCAGACAGCCCTTGGCGCATGGGATGATAACAGCACAAAGGAGGGCTGCTTTGGGGAAGACTGCTGGCGGTATGTAAAACGGGATTATGAAAAAATGCCTGTGAAGCCGGTGCTGGACGGAGAGCCCTCCTATGAGTGGGTGGTACAGGGGCTTCACGACCTGTCGCAGCCTTACTGGAAGGCTGCGGATGTGCGCCGGTATGCGTACTGGAATGTGTTCGCAGGAGCGGCCGGGCATACCTACGGGCATAATTCCATCATGCAGTTTTACCGGGATCTGTCACAGGAGGGGGCTTTCGGCGCCAAATATCTGTGGTCGGATGCCATCCATCATCCCGGCGGGGCCCAGATGATCCATCTGAAGAAGCTGATGGAAGAGGTGGATTATGAAAAGGGAAGACCTGCCGGGGAACTGCTTCTTATGGAACAGGGGGTAAAATATGATTATGTGAGCGTATTCGCAGGGGAAGACTTCCTGTTCGCCTATACCTTTACCGGAAGAGCCGTCCGTCTGTCCTTAAAAGCGTTTCAAGGAAAAGGAATGAGCGCCTATTGGATGGATCCGGTGACAGGGCTGCGGACGTTTATCTGCGAAGTGACCGGAAAAGAGGAAGCGGTATTTCTGCCTACTGAGAGAGAGGACGGATGTGACAGCGTACTGGTGATATGGTGAGGAGGCAGCGGCCTCCTGCGCAGCTGGCCGGAGATAAGCCACTATAGATACGTCCGGCGGCACCTGACTGCTCCTACTCCTGCCCGGTCCTGCGCTGCCTGTATTCCCGGGGAGATATCTGTTCGTATTTCCTGAAAAAGCGGGACAGATAATAGGCATCGCAAAAATCCAGCTCCTCTGCAATCCGGCAGAGGGGCTGATTTGTGGTCAGCATCCGTTTTTTGATCTCCTGGAGAAGGAGCTGTTCCATATAATCCTTAAGCCCGATACCGGTATCCTGCCGGAAGCTGCGGGACAGGATGTGCCGGGGGATCCCAAGAGCCTGTGAAATATGGGAAATGCGCAGCCCTGCGCTCAGGCGGGCGGTAATAAAGTTCAGAACCTCATGCTGCCGGTAAAAGCCGGCATAGTCATTCCCATAGCCCTTTTCTTTGACCGCCTGTGCAAGAAAACCGGATATCAGATCCATAAATAGGGATTTCAGCCGCAGAAGACAGGAGAGGGAACCGTTTTGTGCAAAGGTGATCAGATCCTCCGGGCAGCCGTCCGGACAGGGGGCATCCAGATATTCCCTGAGTCCGTTGAAAATATCCACCCCCGGAAAAAGTTCCAGTTCAAAATGAATATAAAATTTTTCTATCTGCGAGGTACATACATAGTTATACCGGGAGCCGGCCGGGATCAAATACATGTTTCCGGGCAGCAGAGGACAGCATGTACCGTCCCGCTCTATATAGGCATTTCCGCTCCGAATAAAATACAGCCGGTTAAAGGAAGATATTACATCATTAAACCGCCAGCTTTTATCTCCATGAAATATCCCGTTTTCTATGATACGCAGTTCCAGCCTGTTCAGGTCGGTGTTGAGTAGGGGAAAGGATTGGTTGCTCATTTTAAAAGTCCATCTTTCTGTTCCATAAAACAATGTACATTTCCATTGCAGCTATTATAATGGATTACAGATGAAAAATCCAGAGGACAAAAGTATAAGGAGGTAAAAGAAATGTCATATAAAGAAGGAATGGAAGCCATCTTCCTGGAAATGCCGGAAAAAGTACCCAGGACGGAGTATTCCGCAGATTTTCACTGGGATCTGGTACACCGGGTCACGGGCATGGAGGTGAATTCCAAAAGTCCATGCGAAGTGCAGAACCGTGCGGCCAGTGCGTTCCGGAAAGCATGGGATTATGGGTTTGTATGGAATATACGTGTGGGGGCGGATGCTCTGGATCGGTGCAGAACACGCATGGGACATGCGGAGTATGCCGCGGGCGGAACGGACTACAGCAGCCGGGTGGAATGTCCCTTTGCGGATCCGGAAGAGGCATTTGCTTTTTCACCGGAGGAAGTGTATGGGAAGTTGGATGAAAAACAGCTTGTTGCCATGTTTAATGAGGATTATCACAGTAAAACAGCAATGACACCGGATGCCGTCAATACGACGGGCGTGTATATCACCATGGTTTCCGGCCTGCTGGAAATCTTCGGCTGGGATATCCTGCTCATGGCCATGGGGATTGATGCAAAGGCTTTCGGGGAAACCGCAAACCGGTATGGAAAATGGATACAGCAGTATTTCAATGCGCTCGCCCTGTGTGAAGCGCCGGTGGTGAAGGTGCACGACGATATCACATGGACATCGGGAGCTTTTGCCCATCCCGATTGGTACCGGGAGTTTATTTTTCCCAATTATAAACGGCTGTTCGCACCTCTGCGGGAAGCCGGAAAGAAAATTATTTTCACTTCCGACGGGAATTATACGGAATTTATCGATGATATCGCCGCCTGCGGGGTAAACGGCTTTGTGATGGAGCCTACCACAGATATGAAATATGTGGCGGAAAAATACGGGAAAACCCATTCCTTTATCGGAAATGCGGATACCAGGATTCTTCTTAGCGGCAGCAGGGAGGATATCTATAACGAGGTAAAGCGCTGTATGGATATCGGAAAGTCCTGCCCCGGTTTTTTCATGGCAGTGGGAAACCATATCCCGCCCAATACACCGGTGGAGAACTGCCTGTATTATAACGAAGTTTTTGAAAAACTCCGGAAGCGTTAATTCTGCCCTGTAAAGCGTGCCTGCAGGGCCGGAACAGCCGTCCCGTTCTCCGCAGAATGGGCCGGCTGTTTTAGCAAAAGGACGGAAGAGAACCCGGCAGCTATTCCGTAAGGGAAAAGCGTCCCGCAAGCAGGACATCCGCCGCATTGTCCCCCACCATGATTTCAAATTCCCCCGGCTCCACATGCCACTGATACTGCATGTTCAGGGTACGAAGCTGCCTTCTGCCCAAAGAGATGCGGATAAGACGGCTTTCCCCGGGATACAGGGCGGTTTTTTCAAAGCCTGCCAGTTCCTTAACCGGCTTTACAACGCTGGCGCAGACATCCCTTACATAGACCTGGGCGGTCTCTTCCCCAAACACCGTGCCGGTATTGGTTACGGTAAAGGAGATGATGATTTCAGCGCCCCTTTCCACCTCGCCGGCGGAAAGTCCGCTGCCGGATATGGTGAGTCCGCTGTAGGCAAAGGTGGTATACGTGAGGCCGAAGCCGAACGGGTAAAGAGGTTCCCAGTCCATTTCCACATAGCGTTTTCCGCCGCCGGGGAAACGGTTGTAATTGCAGGGGACCTGCCCCACCGATTTGGGGAAGGACATAGGCAGCCTGCCAGAGGGAGCGGTTATGCCGAACAGGATTTCCGCAATGGCCCTGCCCCCTTTTTCGCCGGGGAACCAGGCCTCCACGATGGCGGGGATATGCTCCTGTTCCCAGATAAGGGAAAGGGGCCTTCCGTTTTGCAATACCAGCACCACCGGAGTTCCCGTGGCAGCTATCCGTTTCAGAAAATCCGGCTGAGTGCCCGGCAGGGTCAGTTCGGTGCGATCCAGGTTTTCCCCGCTGGTCTCCGTGTTGTCTCCCAGACAGACAATTGCCACATCCGCGTTCTTTGCCGCCGCTACAGCGGCCTGTGTATTGTCCCGCCCCCGGTTATAGCCGAATAGCACTCCGGCGCCCCGGGCGTCATTACAAAATTCCAGCCGTACGGCGTATTCCCTTCCCGCTTCAAAGGAAAAATCCGTCAGCAGGCCGTCTTTTTCCGATACACCCCAGCTGTCGAGGAGAAGCTCACCGTCCACATACAGACGCATGCTGTCCATACCGGAAAGGCCCAGG
This sequence comes from uncultured Lachnospiraceae bacterium, assembly GCA_900548905.1. Classification (GTDB taxonomy): domain Bacteria; phylum Bacillota; class Clostridia; order Lachnospirales; family Lachnospiraceae; genus Eisenbergiella. The sequence goes on from URMK01000017.1 coordinate 101,621, forward strand.
CAGCCGGAAAAGCTTTCCGGTGCTTTCAGGATCCCGGTCCAGACAACGGAAAAAAAGGCGGCATCCACATCCGGGTGCGGTTTGGCATATATCCAGTTAAACCGGATCATGGAATCAACCCGTGTGGTGACGGGTTCCCCTTGCATCTGCCAGCCGTTGTAATACCGGCCGGTCAGCCCTGCCGAGCCGTCTTCGCTGACGAACCAGCCCGGATGGAAGGGAATGAGCTGTTCTCCCAAATAGCTGCAGCCTTTTTCGTACAGGATCTTCGTGCCTTCCCCGGCAAGCTGCCGGATGCCGTCCAATACCGTTACCATATGCCGGGGATCATAACCGGTGCAATAATCGCCCAAAGCCGGTTCATCCGCGCCGGGGCCGATTACGGCAATGGTTTTCAAAGCGGGGGAGAGGGGAAGCAGGTTATCCTTGTTTTTTAACAGACAGATGCTTTTCCTGGCAATAGCGGCAGCCGTTTCCTGATGTTTGGGACAATTGGCTGTTTTCTCATAACGGCTTTCTTCCACATAGGGGTTTTCAAACAGGCCCAGCGCAAATTTCAGCTTCAGCACCCGGCCGCAGGCGGTGTCCAGCACGTCCTCCTGCATGCGGCCTTCCCGGATTAAGCTGCGGATGCCCTCCGTCCATTCCTCATGGGTAAAATCATAAAGCTGGAGGTCCACTCCCGCCTCCAGTCCCTGGCGGATGGCGTCCGTCTTGGAGGGCGCTGTAAAATGCCAGTCGTACAGCCGGGATACCGCCGTCATATCGGAACGCACAAAACCGGGCATATGGAATTGTCCCCGGAGTACATCGGTGAGAATCTCACGGTCGGAGGAAACGGGCTGGCCGTCGATGGAATTATAGGAGCACATGGCATTCCAGGCGCCACCGTTAACAAAGGCCTCTTCAAAAACAGGCATACAATAGGCGAAGATATCCCGGCGTCCCATGGCGGAGGGTGCGCAGTTCAGGCCCGCCACCGGGGTTCCGTAGCCCACATAATGCTTCGGTTCCGCCGCTGCCGCATCGGGGGCTTTCAGATCCGAGCCCTGCATCCCTTTTACGATCTCCCGGGCGAATTCCCCGCAAAGATAGGTATCTTCCCCGAAGGATTCCTCTACGCGGCCATACCGGGGATCTCTTGTCAGATCCATGACCGGGCTGAAGGTTTCGTGGACGCCGCAGGCCCTGGCCTCCGCGGCGATGCAATGCCCCATTTCCTTTCCCAGTTCAGGCTGGAAGGTGGCGGCCAGGGAGATTTGCTGGGGAAAGCAGGTGGCATGGGTGTCAAAAAAGCCATGCAGGGCTTCCTCACTGTACAGGAAAGGTATGCCGAGCCGGGTTTCTTCCACCGCATAACGCTGCAGCCGGTTGGCGATGCGGGGGGTACAGCCGCGCAGCTGTACACTGCCCACGCTCATGCCGCCCATCAATCCGGCCATGGCATCCATATCCGTTTCCAGAACCCTGCCTTCCGGGGATGTCCTGGCAAAATCAAAGACATAAAATTGATCCGTCTGTTTTATTTTTTCTTCCAGCGTCATCCGGGAGAGCAGATCCGCGGTCCGTTCCTCTATGGAAAGAGCCGGATTTTTATAATGTTCCATTGGTGTTTCCCTTTCTGTTTATGCGGTGATAAAGACGACAGGATCCAAATCGTTATCGGACAGCCGAACGAGATCCTCATGGAGACTCGTATTTTCCCTCAGCTCCAGCGCATAGCGGAATTCGCCGAAGCCGGACAGATCCATTTTAAAATTGGTTTCCCAGGTATTATTCATAATCCAGCTGTAAACCGGCCGTTTATTGTTTTCCTTACGGTTATCACACAAGACGATGGGATGATGGGCCATGGGTCCCATATAAAGAAGGGGCGTGTCCAGGGTATTGATAAGTACGCTTTCCTCCGCCATGCGGTAGAGAAGGCCTTCATCCGCGATATAATATTCCATGTTGCTGCCGGGCAGCTGATCGATGCCGGGACGCATGGGAACGCCTCCGTTTTTGATATATGTTTCCGCCTCCGTAAGGTTCAGGGACAGAGGAAGATATACGCTTTCCACCGCTTCGCTTAAGGTTTTGGCAATGCGGAGGGTAAACTCTATTTTCGGCAGCTGCCGGTACATCTTAAGAAGGACACTGCAATGCTGCGTTCCTTCCAGCTTAAAGTCCAGTTCTACCATAGTAAAAACCGGGCCGTGATCCAGCAGACGGATATCCTCCAGCCTTCCCTGGAAACAATGGGCATGCAGGCCCCGTATATTCCTTCCTAAAAGCCTGCGCTCCTCATATACATCCCTGCGGATTTTTGTACATTCGTAAAGAGGGGTAAAAAACGCTTCCGTGCCATTCTTAAGCAGCTGCGTGCCGCTTTTTTTATGGAGGAAGGAGGTGATCCCTTCACCGATGCGATAGCTTATGGAAAACCATTCATTTTCCAGGCAGTAAGGAAGCTGCCAGCTTACTTTGTCATACCCGCTGACGATGTCACGGACCCGTTCCGCGCCCACATAAGCCGTGCGGGTATATAGCTTCCCGGAAGGCGCAGGCTGTTCCTCATAGGAAAACAGCTTCTCCTCCAGAGGTTCAAATGCGGAGAGAAAGCTTACCAGGACGCCCCGGGGATGGGCGGAAAGCTGTACGGGAAGTTCTTCCCCGGTTTTCAGATCCCTGACCCTGACGCCGGGCAGGCTGATGGTTTCCACATAGAATTCCACGGGATAGATCCTTTTTTCACGGCTGACGGAAACCGCCTTCACCGTACCGCAAAGATTGTAATAACGCAGGATGTCACCCAGCAGGCGGCACTGCCGGATTTTGCGCATGGCCCCGGCTTCGTGGGCTTTGGAGGCATAACTGGTTTTGCGGATATCCAGGTTGGTCACCATGGTATCAAAGGGATTGGTAGCCGTAGCGGAATGGCCCCAGGTGTGTTCTGCGTATAGGAGGGCGTTGTCCCTTGCGGTTTCCGTCAGTTCTTTGTCAGATACCCCTGTTTTTTCTTCCAGCCGGCCGCACAGGTGGGAAAGGCGCAGTGCTTCCTTATAATGCTTTACCGCATAAGGGGTGGAACCCACACCGTTTCCCCACCAGTCATTTTGTGCGCCCCGGTATACGGGTGCATCCGCCGTTTTATCCCGTATCAGGTCATACAGCTCCTGCAGGGTGACCATCTGCAAGGTCACATCCTCTTTGTAACGTGCGTTATAAGCATTTACCGTCGCCAATATGGCCGGATTGACAGGCGCATTGTCGGAGAATACACCGGAAACACTCGTGATGTAAAAATCATAGGGATATCCGCTTTCTTCATACTCCGCAATGCTTTCCAGCAGGTTTTTATGCAAGGCTTCCAAAGGTGCGGCAGGGCCTTCCTTGCCAAAATAATTTTCAGTCATAAAATTTACATTTTTGGAAAAAACAATGCCCAGGGCATTGCCAAGATTATAGTGCTCCCCGCTCCATACCAGCAACCGCCGCCCGTCACCGGATTCCCAGAAATAAGGCTTCTGGTTCTGGTAGAGAGGGTACATTCCATGATGGGTATGGATGTTGGTATATAAAAATTCGATCCCGTTGTCCAGCAGAACGTCCCTTGCGCCAAGGGAAATTCCGTTTATATCCGCATTCATCGCCGTTTTAACGGATATCCCCTCCCGGTTGAACAGCCGCTGCATTTCGGCTGTCTTTTCATCCAGCATCCGGCAGTCCGCCAGATCATTAAAATTCAGGTAAGTAGCGGATATTCCTATATTCCCTTCCTTTACCAGGTCGAAAAAGTCCTGCTGCTCCTCTTCGGAAGCCGTTTTCAGAAACTGCTCCACACAGTAGAAGGTTTCACAGTTCCAACGGAGATCCTTTTCCGGCAGATTCTCTTCCCTGCCTTTTTTAAGGAGGGCGATCACCCTTTTGATGTTATGGACCTGGTTGTAAATAACCTGCTCCTGCAGATCGGTGTAGCCTACATCCGTGTGAGAGTGATGGACAAGGTACACCTTTTTGATGGAATGTGGGGATGGCACACAAAATGCGGCATCCGTTGTTTGCTTTCCCATAAGATTCCTCCGTATCGTATGAAGTAAGAAGCGGGCATTCTCCTGCGGCCGCCCGTCTGTTTTTGGGGATCCTGTTACGGCTTCCTGGTAAGCAAACAATAGCATATCCGGAACGATACGGATATCCCACATATCTTAGTTTTACTCCTAAAAATGTAGCGGATTTTCCGGCAGATTTGTACCTGTGAAACAACATACCGGCAAAGAGGCTTGAACTGTTACTTCAATATTTTTACACTTCACGCAAAACACGCTTCACGCAAAACAGGTGACAGTAAAGGAGGAGGGATGTATAATGATATATAGCGAATTCTATTTGTGGGAGGAGAGGGGCGATGGCTTTTTTCAGTGTTATTTTGCTTAATTTAACCTGTTGTGCTAGATAAAATAAAAAACTTCAACAAAATATGCTATC
>URMK01000018.1 GCA_900548905.1 uncultured Lachnospiraceae bacterium
GGAAAAGGAGGGGAGGGGGATGCCACAGGACACAAGGGGCCGTCTGAACTGTTACTACCCGCGAACGTTAGCCCGCTGCGTTTACGGCGTTTCAAGCTTGATGCGCCGTCGCCTGCGGCGGAGGATTTGACTTGCCGGCCCAGGAATGGATGGCTGAACAGCAACGGATATGCTATCATAAAGATAAAGGAAGCAGCGGTATCATTTTGTTGCGTTATTGGACGCGGATGGGAGCAGCAAATGAAAAGTACAGGAAAGGATCACAGGACGCGGGTAACTAAAATGCTCATCCGTAAAGCATTTACGGATTTGCTGAAGGAAAAGCCCATTCAAAGCATAACCATTAAAGAACTGTGTGAAGAGGCAGGAATTAACAGGGGAACCTTCTACTCCCATTATTCCGATATCTACGATTTAATGGAAAAAATGGAAGAGGAAATGCTGGCTGACTTTATGAAAGCCCTGGAACCTTTGCTGGAAACGGAGAAAGAGGATTTGACCCCGGTGAAAATCACTGCCGGTATCTTCCGCTGCCTGAAGGAAAATGCGGATATTTGTACCGTAACGCTGGGAGACTATGGAGATAAGGAATTTGCGCTGCGCCTGATCAATCTGGGGAGGGAACGCTGTGTGGAAACCTATTCCCGTTATTTCCGGTCCGCTACCGCCAAACAGATTGAATTTTTTTACGCCTTTGTCAGTGCGGGCTGTATCGGTCTGCTCCAGAAATGGCTGGCGGAAGGAATGGTAAGCAGCCCCGAGGAGATTGCTGCTATGGCGGAAAATATCATGATGTACGGTATGGGCTCCCTGTTGGGAAAATTTAAAGAAATTTAAGAAGTCCTTCGTAAAAAACATAAGGAAGCTGTGTTATACTTCCTGTCACAGATATGGTGTAAGGAGCTGCAGTATGCGAATTATAAAAAAGTTTATAGTAACCCTCATTGTTGTTTTTTTTATAGGGGGCTGTGTGGCGGGCGGACGTCTGCTATGGGAGGGATACCGGATGTACCAGGAGGTAATCACCAAAGAGCCGCTTTCGGACAAGGTGGAAGAAATCCGCTCCAAACCGCATTACACTGCCATTGACCAGCTTCCCGACACTTATAAAAATGCGGTGGTGGCCGTTGAGGACAAGCGTTTTTATAAGCACGGGGGTATTGATCTCATTTCTACGTTCCGTGCCGTATTCATTAACCTGAAGGAAAAAAAGCTGGCGGAGGGAGGAAGCTCCATTACCCAGCAGCTTGCTAAAAATATGTATTTTACCCAGGAGAAAAAATTTCTGCGGAAAGTCGCGGAGCTGTTTGTCGCCTTTCAGCTGGAGCAAAATTACAGCAAGGATGAAATACTGGAGCTGTATGTTAATACAATTTATTTCGGCAGCGGCTATTATTGTGTTTACGATGCCGCCCAGGGTTATTTTGAGAAAGAGCCCGGGGAGATGAGCGATTACGAAAGCACGCTTCTGGCCGGGATCCCCAATGCACCTTCTGTTTATGCCCTGACCAACCGCCCGGAGCTGGCGGCCCAGAGGCAGAGGACCGTGGTGGAATGCATGGTGGAGCAGAAATTTCTGACCCGTGAAGAGGGGGAACGTATTTTGCAGGAGGGAGATCAGACGGTACAGGGCAATGAATAAAGTATTGATTGTGGAAGATGATACGCTTTTGAATACCACCCTTGCTTATCATATGCAGGGGCGGGGAATGAAAACGGACTCCGCGTTCGGCTGTATGGATGCCGGAAAAAAGCTGGAAGCGAAAGCTTATGATCTGGTCATTCTGGATGTCAACCTTCCGGATGGCGATGGCTTCACCCTTTGCAGGCAGATCCGGCGGGAGTGGAAAACGGCCGTTATTTTTCTGACCGCCAATGATTTGGAAAGCGATATGCTCAGGGGCTATGATTTGGGTGCGGCAGATTATGTGACAAAGCCTTTTTCCACCCTGGTTTTCCTGAAAAAGGTGGAACGGCTGATGCAGCTGATTTCACCGGAAAAGGAACGGGCGGAGGACGGCTATGAGGATGAATCGCTCCGCATAGGCCTGCAGAGCATGACGGCCTCCTTCTGCGGAAAGGATATTGCGTTTACCCCGCTGGAATACAGGCTTCTCACTATTTTCATCCATAATCCCGGAATCGTCCTCACAAGGCAGAAGCTGCTGGAAAGACTGTGGGACGATCAGGGGAATTATGTGGATGAACACACCCTGACTACGGTTATCAGCCGGATGCGGAGCAAGCTGGAGGGGGGACATCCTTATATTAAGACCGTTTATGGAATGGGATATCTCTGGAATGGGAAAGGCGGACGGTATGATGGCTGAGGACGGCGGGAACAGGAGAGGCAGGCGGATTATGTACCGGCAAACGGCGGGAAAACAGGAACGGAGGTTATTCCGCGGAATATGGAACAGAACAGGTATCGGGGCGGGAATGCTTCTGACGGCCGCAGCGGCTGTCGGGGGCTTTTTTGCAGTTACCAAAGAGGCGGGGGCGCTGGCGGCCGGAGGGAGTGTTCTGGTGCTGGCGGCAGTCTGGACAGCTGTGATGTACCAAGGCGAAAGGCGGGAACTGCAGGCATTCATGGAGGATGTGGGAAAGCTTCTGGATACCATGGAAGGCGTTTGGAATGGGGAAGGGATGCAGCGGCCGGAAGAAATGTTCCGGGAGATTACCGGCCTGGAGGAAGAAACGCTTTTATCCCGGCTGGGAAGCAGGTTCTGCCGTCTTTATGAAATGATGGATCATGCCAGGCTGAGGACGGAAGAGGAAAAGAAAAAATTACAGTCCCTTGTTTCCGACATTTCCCATCAGGTCAGAACGCCGGTAACCAATATGAAAATGATCGGGACGGCGCTGGCGGAGCCTGCCGGCGGTAAGTCTCTTACGGCGGAAAAAAGGAAGGAATTTCTGGAGGCCATGAATGCCCAGGTGGAAAAGCTGACTTTTCTCATGCAGGCCCTGGTAAAGACCTCCCGACTGGAAACCGGGCTGATAACGCCGCACCGGCGGAAGGAATTCCTTTATGAAACATTAGCGGAGGCCCTGGGAGGCATCCTTTTTGCAGCGGAATCGAAGAAAATGGAAGTGGAAGTCATTTGTCCGGAGGAACTGCAGCTTCCCCATGATAAAAAATGGACGGCGGAGGCCCTTTTCAATCTTCTGGACAATGCGGTGAAATATACTCCGCCCGGCGGGAAAATCCGGGTGGAGGCAGTGCGGCAGGAAATGTATACCCGGATTGATGTGGCGGATACCGGAAAAGGGATCAGGGAGGAGCACCAGGCCGCCGTATTCCGCCGTTTTTACCGGGAAGAGGAGGTGACGGGGATTCCCGGGCTGGGCATAGGCCTGTATCTTGCCCGTGAAATTGTTGCCATGCAGGACGGTTATATCAAGGTCGTTTCCCGGGAGGGAAGCGGAACCGTTTTTTCCGTCTACTTACTTAATGCAGATGTGACAAACCAAAGCCATCTCAGCTGCTGCAAAAGTCCATCCTGAATCGCCTTAGGCGACAGTATTTTTCCGCGCCTGAATCACAATCTTGCGATCAGCGCAGTAAATGCGCCGAACCGCTGCATACAGATTACGGAAAACCTTTGGAATTTCTTTCAGATTTTGTGACTTTTCTGCAACAATTCCACGATATCCTGGATACAAAGGAAGAGCCATGGCGGTGACTACCCAAACCCGGGAAGGAACCCCGCATTACGGATCAGGGAAGGAGCGGAAATGACAATTTTACAGACAATGGATTTAAAGAAATATTATGGGGAGGCCCCCAATCTCACCAAGGCGCTGGACGGAGTGAATCTGTCGGTGGAGCAGGGAGAATTCCTGGCGGTGGTAGGAACCAGCGGAAGCGGGAAATCCACCCTGCTTCATATGATGGGCGGGCTGGATATGCCTACCTCCGGAAGCATAAAGGTAAGGGGGAAGGAACTGGCGGAAATGAATGACGAACAGCTCACTATTTTCCGCAGGAGGAATATCGGCTTTGTATTCCAGAGCTATAATCTGGTGCCTATATTAAATGTATATGAAAATATTGTACTGCCTGTGGAACTGGATGGGGAACCGGTGGATCAGGCACTGTTTGACCGGATCGTGGATATGCTTTCCCTGAAGGAAAAGCTGGAAAGCATGCCGAACCAGCTGTCCGGCGGGCAGCAGCAGCGTGTGGCAATTGCCAGGGCTCTGATCACCAAGCCGGCTATTGTGCTGGCGGATGAGCCGACCGGAAATCTGGACAGCCGTACCAGTGCGGATGTGCTGGGGCTTCTGAAAATGACCAGTGAAGAATTCCATCAGACGGTGGTGATGATAACCCATAATAATGAAATCGCCCAACTGTCCCATCGGATTGTGCGCATTGAAGACGGCAAAATCGCAGGGAAACAGCAGGAGGTGTAATCATGTTAAAGAATCTGAATGCGGGTATCATCCGGAGACTGGCGGCAAACAGCCTTAAATCCGATAAAAAGAGAAATCTGTTTCTTATCATCACGATTGCCTTCAGCGCCTGCCTCATGCTGACGCTGTCCCTGAAAATACTGGGGGAGAACACGAAACTGAATAAATATATGCGGGGAAGATATCAGACCGTTTTCTCGGACTTGCCCGAGAAGGATATCCGGAATCTGCAGAAACAGCCGGAGGTCGAAGCTTCCGGTGTGAAAAAGAATCTATATACGGCCCGTATCCGGGACTATACGGTGGATGTGGAGTATTCCGATCCATCTGCCGCAAGCCTGCTTACCTACGGAAAGGTGCTGGGAAGCTGGCCGGAAAAAGAAAAGGAAATCGTGGTGGAAGAAGCCTATCTGAAGCACCTGGGCCTGCCTGTGGAGCCGGGACAGAAGGTGACAGTGGATCTGGGTGAGGGTAGTGAACGGGAATATATGGTCAGCGGTATTTTGCTGGGGGATAATGAGACACGGGTATACAGAATCGTCGTATCGAAGGATTACGTCAATTCCGTATATGGAGAAAATACGGGATATGATATCAACATCCGCCTTAAGGATACGGAAAAGGACAATATGCAGACCCTGAAGGCGAAGATACAGGCTTTTGCGGATGCAAACGGGGTGGCCGAAAACAAGGTGTTCTACAGCTCCACCTATTTCAGCCTGGGAGAGGATTTGCCCATAGAAAAGGTTCTGGCAATTCTGTTCTGCTGCATCCTGATTGTCATTGCCACATCGTTGGTGATTTACAGCCTGTTTTATATTTCCGTTGTGGGTAAGATCCAGGAATACGGAAGGCTCCGTGTGATCGGAACCACAAAGAAGCAGATCCGGAGGCTGGTGAGAAAGGAAGGGCTGTTTGTATCGGGAATTGCGGTTCCTATCGGGCTTTTACTGGGCTGCATCCTGGGTTTCCTGCTTGTCCCTGACGGATGGAAGTGGTCCATTACCCTGTTGTTTGTAGGAGTGATTGCTGTAATAACCGAAGCGGCAGTTATGATATCCATCCGGACCCCGGTAAAAATCGCATCCTCTGTGTCTCCGGTGGAAGCCGTGCGGATCAGTGCGGTGAATGAAAACGGAAGAAGAAAGAACAGAAAACGCAGGAAAATAACGCCTGTCAGCCTGGCTCTTCTGAATTTTTCCAGAAATAAAAGAAAAGCAATCCTCACTCTTACCTCTCTGGGATTCACCGGCATGCTTTTGATGTGTGTTGCCGCGTATCTGAATTCCGTGGATGATGATGCCATGTCGAGAGCTGCCTTCGGGTTGGGCTGTGTTCATCTGGAACTGCAGCAGTCGGATGCGCGCAGTGATACCAGTGATGACGGCCTTACGGATTATTACACTAAGGTACAGCAGGAGAATCCCCTGGATGAGGAGATGCTTCAGACGGTTAAACAGATAGACGGGGTATCCGATGTGCTTATATTCCAGGGATGCAAGTCCGATATGATTTTTCCGGAAATGAACGATTATGCCAGGGAGAACCCGAAGGAGCTTTCTTTCCGCAATATCGGGCTCACCAGGGAACAGATGGAAGCCTGCAGCGGTTATCTTATGGAGGGGACAATGGATTATGATACCCTGGTGCAAAATCATGGGATCCTGATAGCCGATTCGGATAATCTGATTGGCCGTTTTTACGGGTATACCGCGAAGCTGGGAGACAAAATACAGATAAAAACGGACAGGGATACCACTGTGGAATTCCAGGTGATGGGAGTGTTAAGAGGGCTTACCTTAGGAATCGATGTGCCTTTCTTTTACATGCCGGAGGTGTGTCTGCCGCTTTTGAAAACAACAGTCACTAATTATAACACCCATTTTATGCTGGTGGCGGATCAGGAAAAGGAAGAACAGATAGAAGAAGCGATAATCACCCAGATGGAGAAGTGGGATTCTATAGAAATCAGCTTCCTCAGTGACCTCAGACGGCAGATGAGCCTTCAGATGGAACAGATAAAGCTCCCTCTTTATGGCCTGGTAGGATTTATCGCCGTATTCGGTCTGCTGAACCTGATCAATACGCTGCTTACCAATGTGGTAACACGCCGCCGGGAATTCGGAATCCTGCAGTCTGTGGGAATGAGCGGAAAACAGCTGTCCTCCATGCTTAAGGCGGAGTGCTTTCTGTATGTATCAGGCACGCTTTTTCTGACACTGACGGTTGGCACGCTGGCAGGCTGGATACTCTGCCGGATATTTGATCAGCTGGGGACCTTCGGAAAGCTGGTGTTCCATTTCCCGGTTCTGCCTATCCTTGTTTTCGCCTTTCTGCTGCTGCTAATCCAGATGTTTTTCTCTTTCTGGGCGGTTGGATACTGCAAAAAGGAGTCTTTGGTACAGCGGATTAAGACGGAATAACCGATTCCGGTTCCTGTCCCTTCTGTGCCCGGGACATCCCATCCGACAGCCTCTCTTCCGGCCATGGTATGTTCCCTGCGCGGGCGCGTTTTCACTCTGCTAAAAACGCAGCGGTACTAAGATTGCACAGGACGCAATCCAAGGACCGGCGTTTTTAAAAGGCCCGCGCAGGGAACATACCATGGCCGGAAGAGAGGCTGCCGGATGGGATATCCCGGGCACAGAGGGGACGGGAACCGGAAGTAACCTAACCTGCCATATAATAGGGAACCACAATCCGGAAAACGGAATAAATGAGTGCTGCAGCGGTGAAGAAAATCAACAGGCCGGAAAAGATGGCCGGGATTTTTTCCGCCAGACTGCGGCATTTTATTTTATCGGCCAGTTCCTGGAGAAGGAAACCGGTTTTGCGCAGCCCCAGAGTGACAAAATACATAAAAGCGGGAAGCATGGGCATCAGGTACCGGCCCTGGGGCTGGAAATCCCAGGTATAAGAATAGTAAACACACAGGAAGATAGGGATTACACAGGCCAGCGCCATACACCCGTTAAAAAAGAAGCGGCGTTTTTTTCCCTGCCAGGTCAGATACAGCCCATGTCCTATAGGCAGTGCACAGGCCAGCAGGCCGACGGCAAAAACACGGTAATAAATTTCATAAATATAATAGTGAGTGGGCAGGTTCATCGGCCCGAACATAGCTACAAAGCTTCTGACAAGCAGTGTGAAATAATCCGTACCAAACACCATGGCAAACACCCCGACACCCTGATTCTGGTAGGTCTGCCTTAAAAGCGGATGGAAATCCGGCGTACAGGTGGAAGCCACACAGAGGTTGCGGGCATTCATTCCCAGGAAATCCCCGTGATAGAGGACCGCATTGCGGATAAACCACCAGCCTGCGCCCAGAAGGAACAGGGCGGTGATAAACAGACCTGCGCAAAGCATTGGTTTCCATTCCATGTAATACCGGTCAACCGGAGAGGCGGTGCCGTCCCGCATGATGGTCCCGGCAGATACCTTTCCCGCGAAACAGCTGACAAACAGTACGGCAGTCACCACCACGGCGCCGTAGGCGTTGTAATAGGATAGAGCGCAGAGGATAACCCCTGCGGCTGTCTGGATACAGAGTGAGCGGGTAAATCCGTTTTTCATTCCGTCCAGTACGGCGGTAAACATGAGGATAACCGACAGGACGGCGCAGGAATCGGTATTAATATAGGTATGCAGGAACAGGCTCTGGGGAAGGAACACCACCAGACAGGAAAAGAGCCACTGAGTCATTTTCTCCGGAAAAAGCAGCTTGGACAGCCTTCTTGTGAGAACGGCGGCAGCCATGCCGAAGAATACGTTCACCATCCGGGCGGCTATGAGGAGGACATCAAAACGATCGGTAAAGAGATTGACCGCGCGCAGAAGGAAACCTTCCAGTATGTAGGTAAGCATGGGCTGAAACGCGTAGGAGCCACCGTAACCGGGTATCAGCACCGCCGGATCGTCTCCTTTGGGAAGATATCCGTTTTCGTATATAAACCGGACAATGCGGAAACGGTTGATCTCATCCGGCCCCTCTCCGAAAGGCTGGAGCAGCACAAAGGTCATCATGCACAGAAAAGCCAGGGAAAGGAAAAGGATTTCGGGGAACCGTTCATTTTTATAAAAAGGACGTATTTTAGCCATAGATTGCTCCTGTTATAAAATGGTTGCTTTGGTTGGCAGGCGAAGAACCTGATAGAGATAAATTTATTATAATCGAATTACCTCTAAATTTCCACAAAAATACTTGTCAGCACAAAAAGGATGGGCTATACTGTCTGTGTAGGGCGTTTCGCCCAAGAATTTAAGGTAGTACATGCGACTGGCGGATTGGTGGAGCACCACAGGGAGTATGTATGAAGAAAGCCGGCCGCCTGGGTACCCGTATGAGAGTAACCAGGGGGTTTTTTATTCCCGCGGGGTCTTTGATTCCCGGAAAAGGCGGTTTTACCGGAACGTCCCTGCGGGGATATTTCTATGAAAGAGGCCGCTGGGGCGGCAGAATGGAGGAAGCAATGAAATTATTGTCTCTGGAAGAAGAATTGAAAAACAATGCCTATCCCGGAAGAGGGATTGTGCTGGGGAGGACTCCCGATGGAAAAAAAGCGGTTGCCGCTTATTTTATTATGGGAAGAAGCTCCAACAGCCGGAACCGCATTTTTGCGGAGGAAGGGGAAGGAATCCGTACCCGGGCATTTGATGAATCCAAGCTGGAGGATCCCAGCCTTATCATTTATGCGCCGGTTCGGGTGCTGGGAAATAAAACGATTGTGACCAACGGAGACCAGACAGATACCATTTATGAAGGCATGGACAAACAGCTGACCTTTGAACAGTCCCTGCGCTGCCGGGAATTTGAACCGGACGGCCCCAACTATACCCCCCGTATTTCCGGAATCATCCATATAGAAAACGGCGGCTTCAATTTTGCCATGTCCATAGTAAAGAGTGACGGCGGATGCCCTGATTCCTGTAACCGCTTTACCTATGCCTACGAAAATCCGGCGGCAGGGAAAGGACGCTTCATCCATACGTATATGCATGACGGAAATCCCCTTCCCAGCTTTGAGGGCGAACCGAAAATGGTGGAAATCAAGGGCGGGATTGATGAATTTACCGATCTGCTCTGGAACAGCCTGAACGAGGAAAACAAGGTTTCCCTGTTCGTGCGTTATATTTCCATAGAAGACGGAACCTATGAAACAAGGATTGTGAATAAGAACTGTAAATAAAAACTGTCTGCACGGCGGCAGGCGCATTTCCTGCGCTTATCCCTGCATGGAACTGAGAAAGTACGGAAGCGTTATGCTAATAAATATACAGGAGAAAAAGAAATGAAAGAAATTCAGTTAAAATACGGCTGTAACCCCAACCAGAAGCCATCCCGCATTTATATGGAAGAGGAAACGGAATTGCCGGGTAATTCCCAGAGGGAATTGCCTGTCTGCGTGCTGAACGGCAAGCCCGGTTATATCAATTTCCTGGATGCGTTAAACGGCTGGCAGCTGGTGAAAGAGCTGAAGGAGGCTACCGGCCTTCCTGCGGCCACTTCTTTTAAGCACGTTTCCCCCGCAGGCGCAGCAGTCGGGCTTCCCCTGTCCGATACCCTGGCAAAGATTTACTGGGTGGATGACCTGGGAGAGCTTTCTCCTCTTGCCTGTGCCTATGCAAGGGCCAGAGGGGCAGACCGCATGTCCTCCTTCGGCGATTTTATTTCCCTTTCCGACATCTGCGATGCCGATACGGCAAGACTGATTAAAAGAGAGGTATCCGATGGGGTGATTGCCCCAGGCTTCACGGATGAGGCTCTGGAAATCCTGAAGCAGAAAAAAAAGGGAAATTATAATGTGATTCAAATCGATCCCTCTTATCAGCCGGCCCCGCTGGAAAGAAAACAGGTGTACGGAATCACTTTTGAGCAGGGCAGAAATGAACTGTGTATCGACGAGGCTCTTCTTTCCAATATTGTGACGGAAAATAAAGACATTCCCGCACAGGCCGTGATTGATATGAAAATCGCCCTCATTACGCTGAAATACACCCAGTCCAATTCCGTATGCTATGTAAAAGACGGACAGGCCATCGGAATCGGGGCCGGACAGCAGTCCAGAATCCATTGTACACGTCTGGCGGGAAGCAAGGCGGATAACTGGTTCCTGCGCCAGTCCCCCCAGGTACTTTCCCTCCGCTTTGCAGACGGTCTGGGACGTGCGGACAGGGATAATGCCATTGATGTTTATATGAGCGATGATTATATGGACGTGCTGGCTGACGGTGTGTGGGAGAGGACTTTCAGGGAAAAGCCTCCGGTATTTACAAGAGAAGAGAGAAAAGAATGGCTGGCTAAGCTGGAAAATGTAACCCTTGGATCCGATGCCTTTTTCCCCTTCTTCGATAACATTGACCGCGCTTACAGAAGCGGCGTGAAGTATATCGTACAGCCCGGCGGATCCGTGCGGGATGATGCGGTTATCGATGCCTGCAACAGATATGGGATGGCAATGGTGTTTACCGGAATACGCCTGTTCCATCATTAATCGGGAATGTTTCCGGCCGGTTACCGATAAAGATAATAAGCGGAGCCTCCATCCAAATAGTTTTTCCGTTTGGATGAAGGCTCCGTATTTTTATTCGTGACAGAGGGACTCTCTTTTTGAATTAAGATTAAAACATCATTACTGCGGATTGGAATTATTATTTTGCTGGTTATCGGGTGTGTATCCCTGCTGTGGGCCGCCCTGCTGGAAATTGGGATCATATCCCTGCTGCTGCCCGCCCTGCTGGACGTTGGGATCATATCCCTGCTGGTAAGGGTTACCGAAGCCCTGTTGGCCGTACCCCTGCTGCTGGCCCCCGTTTGGCTGGCCGCCGCCCTGCTGATAACCGTTTGGCTGATAACCGTTTGGCTGGTAACCATTCTGCTGATAACCGCCGTAGCCTGCCCCATAGCCATACTGCTGCTGATAGCTGCCGCCGTATTTTAAGCTGTTATAGAAAGCCGCATTGGTGATTTCCACATAAGGAGTGACATAAAGTCCGGCGAGGCCGCAGGTAACGCCAGCCAGGAGAAACCAGAGAATGAAGGAAAGATCCAGCACGAACTTATCCATTTTGTGTCCGTACATCATGGCCTTGCTTTCGTTGATGCAGTCCATAATCCCTTTTTCCGGGTTTTCCGCAAGTATGTAATAGGCCTGGGAATAACGGTACATGGCGACGATCCCGGGAACCCACAGCAGCAGGGACCATGCGAATACGAAGAAGCCCATGACGATGTTCAGACCCCAGATTTTCAGACAGTAACGGGCATAGGCGAACAGGTCGTTAATTCCGGCCGGCTGCCTGTTAATGACACGAAGCGTATATGCGGTATACCCCATCTGCAGAAAGCCTGTAACCAGTGTGGAAACAAGGGAAAGCAAAAGGGAAGGTATCATCATACCCGCATAAATGGCGGCTGCAGCGTCCGGATCCGAAACCAGGGCGGTAAAAACGCTGGAAAAACCGGACATCATGGAAATTACAAAGCTGATTGCAGCAAGAATGACCATGTATACCAGAGAAACAAGGACGGGGTGGGGATTGGCCTGCTGCATGGCAGCTTTGGCATCCATTTTCAGTTGTACGCGATCCATAGTAAGTATCCTCCTCAAAAAAGCATGTATTTTGATTCTCAAAATATGAAAACATTATATCACTGCATAGTAATATATGCTACCAAGAAACATAAATTTTACAATTATTAAAGAGTTAACTGCTTTCCGGGACTAAAAATGCGGTCTATAACTATTTTCCGCCTGTGCGGCAGAGAACCGTCCGGTTAAAAATTTTTTAATACACAGAGAGGAACTGTTACGGAAAAAGCCTGAAAACGGGGATTTCACGTATTTTTTCTTTGCGTATTCCGAATACTTATGATAAGATAGTTTGTAACTATTCAGTCAGGTATGCGCATTTACTGCGCAGACCGTAAGAAAGTGATTCAGAAGTGCCGAAAGCCATCGCCGGAGGCGATTCAGGATGGATTTTGGCAATAACTGGGAAGAGACTGAACAGTTAAGATAATTTTTAATAATTTTAATAATAAAGTAAGGTTCAAGGAGGGAGTACCCGCCTGGAATGGAAGGCCCTGTAACCCGGATGCAGTGTATGACGGGGGAGGCCGCAGGAGGCGGGAAAAAGAGCATGAGTGAGATAAGCAAGAATTTTATTGAACAGATTATTGATAAGGATCTGGCTGAGGGCGTATATGAGACGGTGCACACCCGGTTTCCGCCGGAGCCTAATGGTTATCTGCATATCGGACATGCCAAGAGTATCCTTTTAAATTCCGGGCTTGCCAAGGAATACGGCGGAAAATTCAACCTCCGTTTTGATGATACAAACCCCACCAAGGAAAAACAGGAATTCGTGGAATCCATTAAGGAGGATGTGAAATGGCTGGGCGCTGATTGGGAGGACAGGCTTTTCTTTGCCTCCAATTATTTCAGTCAGATGTACGAGGCGGCCGTTAAGCTGATTCAAAAAGGGAAAGCTTATGTGTCCGACCTCACTGCGGAGCAGATCCGGGAATACAGAGGTACGCTGACGGAACCCGGCAAAGAGGATCCGGGCAGCAGCCGGAGTGTGGAAGAAAATCTGGAGCTGTTTGAAAACATGAAGGAAGGCGCATATGCTGACGGGGAAAAGGTTCTGCGCGCCAGAATTGATATGACGTCTCCTAATATGAACATGCGGGATCCGGTAATTTACCGTGTGGCCCATATGAGCCATCATAATACGGGAGATACCTGGTGCATTTATCCCATGTATGATTTTGCCCATCCTATCGAAGATGCTATTGAAGGGATCACCCATTCCATCTGTACGCTGGAATTTGAAGATCACAGGCCATTGTACGACTGGGTGGTCAGGGAACTGGAATACCCCCGCCCTCCCAGGCAGATAGAATTTGCCAAGATGTATCTTACAAATGTGGTAACCGGCAAGAGATATATCAAGAGACTGGTGGAGGACGGCATTGTGGACGGCTGGGATGATCCCCGCCTTGTGTCCGTTGCGGCTTTGCGGAGAAGGGGCTTTACCCCGGAAGCCATTCAGATGTTTGTGGATTTGTGCGGCGTTTCCAAGAGCAACTCCTCCGTGGATTATGCCATGCTGGAATACTGCATCCGGGAAGATCTGAAGCTGAAAAAGCCCAGGGTGATGGCGGTTCTGGATCCTGTCAGACTGGTAATTGATAACTATCCCGAAGGACAGATCGAGATGCTGGAGGCGCCCAACAACCTGGAAAATGAAGAACTGGGCAGCCGGCAGATACCTTTTGGAAGAGAATTGTATATCGAACGGGAAGATTTCATGGAAGAACCTCCCAGAAAATATTTCCGCCTTTTCCCGGGCAATGAGGTACGCCTCATGAATGCGTATTTCGTCACCTGTACCGGTTTTGAGAAGGATGCGGACGGCAATGTCACGGTGGTGCACTGCACCTATGATCCGGAGACAAAATCCGGAAGCGGTTTCAATGCCCGCAAGGTTAAGGGAACCATCCACTGGGTATGTGCGGGTGAGGCTTTTAAGGCGCAGGTCCGTCTGTATGAAAATATCATCGACGAAGAAAAGGGTGTCTATAACGAGGACGGCAGCCTGAACCTGAATCCCAATTCCCTTGTGGTCAAGGAATGCTACCTGGAGCCTTCCCTGAAGGAGGCCGCCGCTTTTGAAAGCTTCCAGTTTGTAAGACAGGGCTTTTTCTGTGTGGATTATAAGGATTCCAAACCCGGTGAACCGGTATTCAACCGCGTGGTATCATTAAAGAGTTCCTTCAAGCTGCCGAAAACAGAGGGTAACAGTTGAGACAGGTTTGGTAACTGTTCAGCAGGTCAGCGCATTTACTGCGCTGACCGTAAGAAAGTGATTCAGGTTTGAATTGTTGCTACAGACGATGCGGGAAATAGATAATGAATGATTTGGCGATTCAGCTGACGGATGACGGCAGCAAACATCTGTATGAACAGATATATGAATACATCAGAGATGAAATTAAGGAGGGGAAGCTTCTGGCAGGAGAGAAGCTTCCCTCCACGCGTTCCCTGGCAGAATATCTCCAGGTGGCACGCAGTACGGTGGAACTGGCCTACGGACAGCTGCTTTCGGAGGGCTATATTGAATCCTCTCCATACAGGGGGTATTATATCTGCCGGGTGGAAGAACTGTATCAGATTATGACGGATATGTCTGAGAAGAAGCAACGTTTGCCGTATTCCGCGGGCCATCCTTATTTTCAGGAAGAAACGGCAGGAACCGGTACCGCGGCCGGGGAAGGGGCCGGGAAACCATTTGCTTATGATTTTTCGCCAAATGCTGTCGATATGAGCGTATTTCCTTTC
Source organism: uncultured Lachnospiraceae bacterium (assembly GCA_900548905.1). GTDB lineage: Bacteria > Bacillota > Clostridia > Lachnospirales > Lachnospiraceae > Eisenbergiella. Next base: position 14,766 of record URMK01000018.1, read on the forward strand.
GGCACCTGGAGGAAGATTACCAAGGATATATTAAGCGGCGACCGGAAAGAACTGTTTGCGTTGGGAGAACCCCGGGGAGATGCGGAATTCAGAAAGACAATCTGCCGTTATCTCCATTCTTCCAGAGGGGTGAACGCTTCGCCGGAGCAGATCATTGTCGGGGCGGGAAATGATTACCTGTTACTGCTTCTGCAATATATCCTGGGAAAAAATATCTGCGCCGCATTTGAAAATCCATCCTACCGGAGAGCCTACCGTATTTTTTCTTCTTTTGCGGCAAAAACCGTGACGGTTCCTGTGGACGAGAGCGGGATTTCTGTAAAAGAGCTTGCCCGCAGCGGGGCGGATGTGGCCTATGTCATGCCCTCCCACCAGTACCCCACCGGTGTGGTAATGCCTATCGGAAGGCGGATGGAGCTTCTGAAATGGGCGGCGGAAGAGAAGAACAGATATCTGATCGAGGATGATTATGACAGTGAATTCCGGTACCGGGGAAAGCCGGTGCCTTCCCTGCAGGCCTCCGATACATCGGGTAAGGTGATCTATATCGGAACCTTTTCCAAATCCATCGCCCCGGCGATCCGTGTGAGCTTCATGGTGCTGCCCCCGGCCCTGCTGAAACGCTACGAAAAGGAATGTGCCTTTTTTTCCTCCACCGTATCCAGGATTGATCAGACCATATTGAACGAGTTTATACAAAGCGGAGCGTTTGAGAGGCACTTAAATAAAATGAGAAAGGTCTATAAAGAAAAGCATGATATCCTGCTGGAAGAACTGCGGCCATTCCTGAAGAAATACCGGCTTTCAGGGGAGTATGCCGGCCTGCATGTGCTTCTTTCTTCCAAAGGGCCGGCGGACGAAAAGGCGCTTATCCGGAAGGCGCAGGAAACAGGGGTGCGGCTTTATGGTCTGCATGAGGCGGCCCTGGAGCCTGTGGAAAAAAAAGAAGCCACCGTGCTGCTGGGGTATGCCGGCCTGAAAAAAGAAGAGATAAAAGCGGGGGTTTCCCTGCTGAAAGGTGTACTGTAGACGGGACGGTGCACACAGGAAGGGATGGATGGCAGTTCAGACCATACACTTGCTGTGCCGCACAGGAACTGACGGCCAGCAGTTGAAGGGATTGTAGAAGTGAAAGGAGAGGGTTTCATGGAAATTGAAAATCTGGTACGCAGGCAGCGTACATTTTATAATACGGGACGGACAAAGGATGCGGCTTTTCGTATTGCATCTCTGCAGAAGCTGGCGGATCAAATAGAAAAGTATGAGAAGGAAATCAATGAAGCGTTGAAGACGGATCTGCACAAATCTGTTTTTGAAGGATATATGACAGAGGTGGGACTTACGCTGAGTGAAATCCGCTTCCTTGCGAAGCATACGGCAGCCTGGAGCCGCCCGAAGAAGGTACGCACGCCTCTGGCACAGTTCCATGCGAAAAGCTTTGTGGTGCAGGAGCCCTATGGAGTTTCGCTGGTGATGTCCCCCTGGAATTATCCTTTTATGCTTTCCCTTGAACCTGCGGCAGGCGCCATTGCGGCGGGGAACTGCTGTATCATCAAGCCTTCGGCCTATGCTTGCGCCACCTCGGCTGTTCTGAAGAAGATTATAGGAGAAGCCTTTCCCGAGGAATATGTAGCGGTGGTGGAAGGAGGAAGGCAGGAAAATACGGAACTGCTGGAGCAGGAATTTGATTACATCTTTTTTACCGGCAGTGTATCGGTGGGAAAGCTGGTGATGGAAAAGGCAGCGGCCCATCTCACCCCTGTTACGCTGGAGCTGGGCGGGAAAAGCCCCTGTATTGTGGAGCGGGACGCGAAGCTTTCCCTGGCGGCAAAACGGATAGTGTTCGGTAAATTTTTAAACAGCGGCCAGACCTGTGTGGCCCCGGATTATTGTTTTGTCCACGAGGCGGTGAAGGATGAATTTATAGGATACCTGCAGAAATGGATTGACAAAATGATTGGAAAGCAGCCCTTCAGCAATCCGGATTATCCGAAGATGATCAATGAAAAGCATTATGACAGGGTGCTCGGCCTCATAAAGGGGGAAAACGTGGTTACAGGCGGCTGCGGCAAACGGGAAACGCTGCAGATCGCCCCTACCATTTTAAAGGATGTCGGCGCGGATGCCCCGGTGATGCAGGAGGAGATTTTCGGGCCTGTGCTTCCGGTGCTGACTTACCGGGATATCCATGAGGCGGAGCAGTTTGTGGCCGGCAGGCCGAAACCTCTTGCCCTCTATCTGTTTACCGGAAGCAGGGAGACGGCCGACCGGATCCTGGGAAGCCTTTCCTTTGGGGGCGGGTGCATCAATGATACCATTATTCATCTGGCTACCTCACAGATGGGATTCGGAGGCGTGGGGGCCAGCGGGATGGGGGCATATCACGGGAAAAAGAGCTTTGAAACTTTCAGCCATGCCAAATCCATTGTGAAAAAATCCACGTGGATGGATATGCCCATTCGGTATATGCCTTATACGAAGGGGAAAGAGAGCATTTTGCGGAAAGTTCTGCGGTAGGGCGGGAGCTGCCGGGGCAAAGGTTCCTGCCCGGAGTGCGGTGTGGTTCCGCTATGGCTCCTTCCGGCTGCCGTCCCCGGGCAGTCAGTGTTCCTTACAGGGGACACTTTCGTTCGGTTAAAAACGCAGCAGTACTAACGCTGCAAAAGACGCAGCGTAAGGACTGGCGTTTTTAGACGCCCCTTCCAGGAATCACTGACTGTCCGGGGACGGCAGCCGGAAGGAGCCATAGCGGAACCACACCGCACCCCGGGCGGGAACCTTTGCCCCGGCGGAATCCACTTTTTTATCGGCACCTGTGAAGAGTATTTGATTGGAATGGAAAAGACAGAAGGAGAGAGTATATGGAAAAACAGGTTTTTGTATATGAATTTAAAGGACTGCAGCTGGGGCAGGTGAGTAAGGCTTTGGAGAAGCTGCCTTGTAAGATGAGGGTGGTGGAACGGGAAGAATACGGAATGCCGTTAGGGTATCTGGCAGGCCTGGAGGAAGGGCCTGCTGCGGGAAAGAAATATGAAGGCGCGGGGCTGGATCAGGAAATGGTGGTATTCTCCGGGTTTGTGGGAGAGGATATCGATAGGGTGCTGAAGGCGTTCCGCGAACATGGATTGGCGGGAGTGGGGCTGAAGGCGGTGGTGACGGAAACCAACAGGAGCTGGAACTCTTTGCAGTTGTTTGAGGAACTGAAAAAGGAGCATGCAATGATGCATGGAAAATAGGAGATCCGGTAAACCGCAGCAGGCTATATCAGGGAGCAATTCCCAGATATAAATACTGTATAACAATCGCTTGCCATAAAATATTGCAAGCGATGCCAAATAAGAATAATGACGAAAAAAATGGTTTAAACCTTATGCTGACAGCATGAAAGCATAAAACAATGGAAAAAGGAGTGTGTGAAATTATCCATAATATTCCACAATCCTTTTTTTGTTTTGTTAAAAAACACGATTTATATAACAAGCGGTTGACATATAGAAGTTCCCATGCTATTATCAAAACACAGTAAGACAACCCCCTCCTGATATCTTCTCCCCCGAAGATATCGTTATCATAAAAATATGGGGCGTTCCGATGGAAGTATCCGGAGGAATGCCCCACCCCCCCTTCATTTTATTCTGTCCGGATGGGTCAGCAAATGGCTCATGCGGCCTTTTTTATTCCCGCGGGCAACGGGGCGGAGTCAAGTCTGCCTATCATATATAGATGCCTCATCCCAATAATCCCCCCTATTGAAAAATGAAAAGCCATTTTGTAAAATAGATAAAAGAAACGAAACGACGAAACAACAGGCAGCGCATTTGCCGGGCTGTCTTAAAGGAAATGACAAAACGGAGGAAAGCATGGCAACACTGAAGGACGTGGCAAAAGAAACCGGGCTTACCGTCAGTACGGTGTCCAGGGTATTAAATAATCGGGGATACATCAGCGCCCAGACACGGGAAAGGGTATATGAAGCTATGAAAAAGCTGAATTACCAGCCCAATGAGCTGGCGCGCTCCCTTTCCAAGCAGACTACCAATACCGTTGGCGTTATTGTTCCCCACATTGATCATCCTTATTTTGCCAGACTGCTGAGCAGTCTGGAAACAGCGGCTTACCGGAATGGATATAAACTCCTGCTTTTTAATTCCAAGGACAGGGACGAAAAAGAGGATGAATATCTGGAAATGTGCAAGGGCAGCCGGGTGGCGGGGATCATTCTTTGCAGCGGCAGCGTGGATAGCCAGCGTTTCCGGGATCTGAATGTGCCGCTGGTGACGATTGAGCGCTTCCTGGAGCACGGGACCGCGGCGGTTGAGTGTGACAACAGGCAGGGAGGCCGTCTTGCCGCCAGGCACCTTCTGGAATGCGGCTGCGGGAATGTGATCTATCTCAGCGGGGAGAATGATGTGTCCATGCCTGCCGACGACAGGGCGCTGGGCTTTACGGAAATCTGCCGGCAGGAAGGCATACATTGCCTGGATCCGGGAAAAGAAATCGACGCCCGTCTTTATGCGTCCCTGGATTATCATACGTATATAGAGAAAATCCTGACGGAATATCCGGAGATTGACGGGATTTTCGCCAGCAGCGATGTCATTGCCGCCCAGGTTATCCAGATCTGCAGCAAAAAAGGGATTCGGATACCGGAGCAGATGAAGCTTGTCGGCTTTGACGACAGCAGTATAGCCTCCCTGACGACGCCAGGCATCACAACCATAAGGCAGCCTGTGCGGGAGATGGCCGAGCTGGCTGTCCAGATGATCGCCCGTGCGGAAAGAAAGGAAATTGTCCCGAACCGGACGACCCTCCCGGTTACGCTGATACGGCGGGGAACGACCTGACGAACGGCAGCCGTAAGGACAGCCGGAGGCCGGCTGTGGTACCTCCGGCCTCTTTTTTCTTTATTTTCTGATAACATATCTTATATTCTTCCGGATAACCGCATAAGCAAATGGCAGCGGTGGTGCTGTTTTTTCCGGATTCCTTATAACAGAACGAAAGCAGATAACGGTTCAATACCTTCCCCGGTCATCCCGGTATAGGAACAGTGAGAAAGTGAAAAATTAGTGAATCGATTCATGAAATAATGCACAAATAGCATCAAATTATTTATGAATCGTTTTATATTTCCAAATTGCACAAATAATGAACTGAGTTTTAGTCCTATTTTAATAAACATATAATATTTGAACAAAAAAATAAAAAAAAGATGTTGACAATTACAGAGTGGGATGTTATTGTGTAATTACGATATGAAACGATTCAAGTTCATACAAACGTTATCATCACCAAGCGAAAAACAAGAGGAATGAATACGCTGCAGAACGACAGGATATGCAGCACAACTTTAAGGAGGAATGAAGATGAAGAAGAAATTACTCAGTGCAGTTCTTTCCGTTGCCATGATAGCTACAGTGCTTGCAGGCTGCGGCGGAAGCGGGTCTTCCACGGCAGAGAGCACAGGAGCCGGAGAGAGCGCGGCAGCCGGTACGGCAGAAGAAGGAAGTTCCGCAGCTTCCGCGAATGTCTCTACAGAAGGTGTGAAGATTACCGTTCTGAATACCAAGAGTGAGATTCAGACACAGTGGGAGGAGCTTGCCGCACAGTATAAAGAGCTCACCGGCGTGGATGTGGAGGTTTCCGTAACGGTAGGTGATTCCCCTTCCCAGGATATCACCAAGAGATATGCTTCCGGTGAAGTGCCCACCATCTTTATGGGTGACATCCAGGATATCATCATGCTGGATGAATATGCGCTGGACCTTTCCAATGAAGACTGGGCTAAGGACGGCGGTTCCGATTATGGCTGCAACTACAACGGAAGACTGATTGGTTTCCCTTTCTGTATCGAAGCACGCGGCCTTATGTACAATAAGACGGCAATCGAAGCAGCTACCGGAGAGACCTTCGACCCGACAAGCATTAAATCACTGGATGACCTGACAGCGCTGCTTGATAAGCTGGTTGCAGGCGGAATGGAAACACCGGTTGCCCTGAACATGGAAGACTGGTCTCTGGGCGGACATTACCTCACCCAGGTATATGAAGAGCAGGACGGCACCCTGGAAGGCGCTACCGCATTCATTGAAAGCCTGAAAGCCGGAAATGAAGATTTAAAGAGCAATGCAAGATGGAATTCCCTGATGGATACCTTTGATGTATTAATGAAATACAACATGAATGCCGGGGATCCTCTGGCAGCCGATTATAATAACAACGCTGTTTCCCTGGCAGAAGGCGACATCGCATTCTGGTTCAACGGAAACTGGGCATGGGCGGAGATGTCCGACTTTGCGGTAGAAGGAAGCGAATACGGCATTATGCCGGTAGCCCAGCCTGACAGCTCCAATGGAGCCGTAGACAAACTGGCAGGCGGCGCAAGCAAATACTGCATGATTGATACCAAATACAACAGCGAAGCACAGCAGCAGGCGGCAAAGGATTTCCTGAACTGGCTTGTATATAATGAAAAAGGACAGGATTTCCTTGTGAACCAGTGTAACCTTGTTCCCGCTTTCTCAAACATCTCCCTGGAAGTGGTAAACCCGATGGGACGTTCCGTACAGTCTTACGCTAACGAAGGCAACCTGATTCCCGGATATCCGGAATACCCCGGAGACCATTGGAAAGAGATGGGCGCTGAAATGCAGAAATACCTGGGAGGCCAGGAAACAAGAGACCAGTTGGCGGACAACATTGCAGCATATTGGAAGGCACAATAGTTCATGCGTAATCCCGAGTGAAATATAGCGGAAAACGAGGGGCCGGATCTGAAAGGGTCCGGCCCTTTGTGCGGGAACGTATATAAAACAGCCGTTATGTAAGCCCGCTGAAGCAGGCCGCCTGTGAAAAGCAGGCAGCTTACCACAACCCCTTCCATACCCGGTTTACCGGGAAGTACCATGTATAAAAGCAACCAGGCCGAAAGGCCGTCAAAACTGTGTAAGCTAAGCTTTCACAGTAAGCGGGAGGTAATTATGCAGAATCAAAATAAGTTCCATTACAAAGCGATGATGTTTCTCAGCTTTGCGGGCCCTGCTGTTATTCTGTTTTCAGCAGTAGTCATTGTACCATTTATATTCGGTCTGTACCTGACCTTTACGGGATGGGACGGTATTTCCAGCAGCATCCCTTTTGTAGGGCTGGAAAATTACTTCGCCCTGTTCAAAGACGGAAGCTTCTGGGTGTCACTTGGCAGAACCATCCTGTATGCATTTATCGCCGTTATTCTTGCCAACGTGGTGGCCTTCGGACTGGCTTACCTGGTTACGAGCAAGATAAAAGGAAGCAATTTCTTCCGGGCGGCTTTTTTTACCCCCAACCTGATTGGCGGTATCGTACTCGGTTATATCTGGCAGTTTGTGTTCAAACAGGCTATCCTTGTTATCGGTGAGGCCACAGGCATCAGCCTGTTCTCCACCTCCTGGCTGTCCGATCCCTTCAAGGCTTTCTGGGCTTTGGTAATCGTAACGGTATGGCAGCTGTCAGGCTACCTGATGCTGATTTATATCGCGGGCCTCATGGGAGTCTCCGAGGATCTGAAGGAAGCCGCTAAAATCGACGGCTGCGATGAAAAGAAAACCACACGCTACATCACCCTTCCCATGATGGCGGGCACCTTTACCATCTGTTTCTTCCTGGCTATCACAAGGGCGTTCGTGACCTACGATGTAAACATTTCCCTGACGGAAGGCGGCCCTTACGGTTCCACCACACTGGCTGCCATGTATGTGTATAATATGGCCTTCTCCTCCAAGAAATACGGTCTGGGCCAGGCGGAAGCTTTGATATTGTTCCTCGTAATCGCTATTATTGCCGTAACCCAGGCGTTCATCGGAAAGAGTAAGGAGGTAGAAGCATAATGGATCTGAATACAAAAGGATTTATTAAGAAAAAAGTCTCTTTCGTATTAAAAATGATAGTGCTGACAGCCTGCTTTATCATTTACATGTTCCCTTTTGTTATGGTGGTAATCAACTCCTTCAAAACGAAAAGAGATATTATCAAGGAACCTCTTGCCCTGATAGGGACAAACGGGGCATCTGTAGCCAACTATGTGGAAGCCTTCACTAAGATGAATTTCCCCAGGACGTTTATGAATTCCCTGTGCATTACCGGAATCAGCGTCCTGCTGATCATCATTGTTTCCTCTATGTGCGCCTATATTTTCGTGCGTACGGATTATAAGCTGAATAAGATATTCTTCTCCCTGATGATCGCGTCTATGGTTATCCCTTTCCAGGTAATCATGATTCCTCTGGTTTCCATTTACGGCGGGCAGCTTCACCTGCTCAACCACAGGCTGACGCTGATTCTGATGCATGTGGGATTTTCCACGGCCATGTCGGTATTCATGTATCACGGTTTTATCAAGAGCAGTATTCCGCTTTCGCTGGAGGAAGCGGCGCGGCTGGACGGATGCTCCAGGCATCAGACCTTTTTCCAGATCGTGCTCCCGCTGCTTAAGCCCACTACGGCGACCCTGGTTATCCTGTATGCCATGGGGCTTTGGAACGACTTTTTGCTCCCGTCCCTGGTACTCACCAAAAAAGAGCTGTACACGCTGCCTATTGCCACACAGATGTTCTACGGAACCTATTCTTCGGATCTGGGGCTGATTATGGCATCCCTGATCATGGTGGTTATTCCGGTTATCATTCTGTATCTGTTCCTGCAGAAATACATTATTGCAGGTGTGGTTGCCGGTGCGGTGAAATCCTGACAGCAATATGAAACTAAGATTTCCCCGGGTCCGGCCGGGATACCGGGGAGGAAAAGGAGGCAGACGTCATAGCACAGCTGCACTGCAGTTTTTTTGGTTTATAAAAAACAGATTGTAATAAATTGTTGATTGCCATTACAGTGATTGCAGGGTATCATGAGTAGAAGTAAGTTAACTCTCCGCAGCAAGCTTACGGAAGATTCACTGGGAGGTAGAGAAAATGGTAACGATTAAAGAGGTTGCGGCAGATGCCGGCGTATCAGTGGGAACGGTGTCCAAGGTGCTGAACAATATGTATGTAAAAGCGGATAACAGACGCAGGGTGGAGGAATCCATCCGCAGGCTGGGGTATCAGGTGAATACGTATGCCCGGGGACTGAAGGCGCAGCAGACTTTTACGGTAGCTATTATTGTGCCGGATTTGATCAATCCCTTTTTCGCCCTGCTGGTAAATTATGTGGAACAGGTGCTGGCGGCTATCGGATATAAGCTTCTGGTATGCAACTCCCACTGTAATGCGGACAGGGAACTGGCCTATATCAACATGGCCAAACAGAATAAAGTGGACGGCCTCATAGCCGTGACCTACAGCAATACGGATGAATACCTGGAAGCGGATATGCCCTTTGTATCCATCGACAGGCATTTTAAGCACCAGATATGCTGTGTATCCAGCGATAATGAAATGGGAGGCCGCCTGGCGGCTGAAAAATTTATCCATACAGGTTGTAAAAATGTAATCTATATCCGTAACGGATCCAATCTGGAGGGTGAGACCCTGAAAAGGGGGAAGGCCTTTGTGGACACCTGTATGCAGGGCGGCGTGGAGGCTGCGCGCATGGATTTCGGCGAAGAAACCACCCTGTCCAAGCACCAGATGGAACGAATCGTAGGATTCCTGAAGCAGTGTGTCAAAAACGGGGCTATGCTGTATGACGGTATTTTTACCAGTTCCGATGTCCATGCCATCGTGGTATTGAAGCAGCTGACGGAAATGGGGATCCGGGTGCCGGAGGATGTGCAGATTATCGGCTATGACGGTATGCGCATCCTGAATGTGGGTGATTATCCGGTATCCAGCATCGCCCAGCCTGTAAAGGAAATGGCGGTTACCTGTGTGGATACGCTGATAAAGCTCATTGAAAAGAAGCCTGTGGAAAGGCGGATTATCCTGCCTGTTACTTTTGTGGAGGGCGGGACGACAAGATAAAACGAAGGATGCGACGGGATGAGATATCTGATAAGTGAACATGGAGAAAAGCCCTTTCTTTTCGCTCCGGTGAACCGGGCCGCCGGGCTGGTGAATCTGCGTATTTTTGCGGACGGACAGGTGGTTGATGAGCAGTCCCTTCGGATAGGGGAGCCTGCAGAAATGCTTGCCGCATTTTCCCTGGAAGCCTTCCGGGGGCAGCGGATAGAGGCGGAATTTTTTGATGATGACAAGACGGAGGAGCATCCGGAACTGTCGGCCCTGCTTTTTACAGGCGATAGGGAAACGGAAGAAGCGCCGCTGGATAATACCCGGAGACCGTTGATCCATTATACCTGTAAAAAAGGGTTTTTGAATGACCCAAATGGTCTTCTGTACTATGACGGCTGGTATCATATGTTTTACCAGTACAATCCCTACGGGGTAACCCACGGCAATACCTGCTGGGGGCATGCCAGAAGCCGGGACTGCCTGCACTGGGAGGAGCTTGCACCTGCCATATGGGCCGACCGTGAGGATGGATGCATCTTCTCGGGAAGCGGCGTGGTGGATTATGACAACACATCGGGCCTGAAGGACGGGGAGGCGGCCCCGATTCTGCTTTTTTATACGGCTACTGGGTACCGTTTCCCGCCCCGCAGATATTTTGACCATAATTTTGATGCTTTTTTCCTGGAGCATAGCAGCACGCCCTTTACAAAGCAGGGGATAGCCTGCAGCACGGACGGCGGCAGAAGCTTCCGGAAATATGAGAATAACCCGGTGCTGACGCAGCGGGCGGTACTGAACAGGGATCCGAAGGTGGTTTGGGTTCCTTCCCTGAAGGCGTGGGTAATGCTCCTGTTCCTGCAGGATCATACGTACCAGTTTTTTTATTCCGAAAACCTCCTGGACTGGGAGGACGGCGAAAGGATATCGCTGGAAGACTGCGGGGAGTGTCCGGATCTGTTCTCCCTTCCTTTAGGCCCGGATAGTACGGTAAACCGTGCCGATGTGATGGAAAAAGAGAAAAAGTGGATTCTTTGGGGAGCGCCCGGGAATTACAAGATAGGCCATTTTGAAGGAAGGCATTTCGAACCGGAAACGGGACTGATCCGGGGCTGGTGCATGGAAAATGGGAAATATGCTTCCGGCGGTGCTTTCGCAGGCTATGCGCCCCAGACCTTTTACGGGCTGCCGGGAGGGCGGGTCCTCCAGCTGTACTGGATAACGGAAGGCTTTGAGGGAGCCGGCTTTGCATCCTGCATGAGCCTTCCCGTGGAGCTGTCCCTGGTGTCCGGGCCGGCGGGGCCGCGGCTTAGGTTTCAGCCCTGTGAAGAGACAAAAAGCCTCCGGCGCGCGCAAAGGAGCTTCCATGGAATCACGACGGAAGGGCTTTTGACGGAAGGGGCTGCAGGAGAAGCCTTTGAGCTTGAACTGCGTGCCGCAATGGGTGCGCGGGGCAGAATTGTGCTGTCGGTTAGAGGAATACTCCTGATTTATGACCGGGAGGACGGGCGTTTTATCTGCCCCTCCGGAAACTATGAGATCGGCCGGCACAAGGACGTGCTGGAGCTTCGCATATGGGCGGATCGGGGCGTTATGGAACTATATACGGCGGACGGCAGCTTCCATACCATGATTGCCGCTGAAGCGGGAAAACGTGCCAGGGATGCGGCTGTGATGGAATGCAGGGATGCCAGCCTGTCAGGAAATCTGTGGGAGCTTGCTTCCATATGGGAACGCTCCCCGTCGCCGGAGATTGTTTAGGATGGATTTTGCAGGAACGGGGAAGGGCCGGAGTGTTACGGGTTACCTTTTCTTTACCATATCAGTTTGTAATTGCAGAAAGGCGGTAAAAAATGAAAAAGTTAGAAAACAAGGTGATGTTGATTACCTATTCCGATTCCATGGGTCATAACCTTAAGGAGTTGGAAAAGGTACTCTCCACATATTTTAAAGATGCGATCGGCGGTGTTCATATTCTCCCTTTTTTCCCCTCTTCCGGGGACCGGGGATTTGCTCCGATGGATTATACCAAAGTGGATCCCGCGTTCGGCGGCTGGGAGGAAGTGGAAGCGCTGGCGGATAATTATTATCTGATGTTTGACTATATGATTAACCATATTTCCGCGCAGAGCGAATATTATAAGGATTTCCTGGCAAAGAAAGATGCCTCCCGTTATCATGACCTGTTCATCCGCTATAAGGATTTCTGGGAAGGCGGAGAACCCACACAGGAGCAGGTGGATGTGATCTATAAGAGAAAACCCCGCGCCCCCTACGTGGACGCCCATTTCGCAGACGGGACCACGGAAAAGGTGTGGTGTACCTTCGATGAGGAGCAGATCGATATCAACTGCAAGTCGGAAACGGCTAAAGAATTCATCCGGGATAACCTCACCGGCATGTGCAGGCACGGCGCGGCAATGATCCGGCTGGACGCCTTTGCTTATGCCACCAAAAAAGCCGGCACCAGCTGCTTCTTTATTGAACCGGAGATCTGGGAGCTGCTGGATGAGTGTACGGAAATTCTGAAGCCCTACCAGGTGGAAATCCTTCCTGAAATCCATGAGCATTACAGTATGCAGAAGAAGATTGAGGAAAAAGGCTATTATGTGTATGATTTCGCTCTTCCCATGCTGCTGATTAACGCCCTGTACTACGGACAGACCAGATATCTGAAGAGCTGGCTGGAAATCTGCCCCAGAAAGCAGTTTACCACCCTGGACACCCATGACGGAATCGGCGTCGTGGATGTGAAGGATCTGCTGCCGGATGAAGAAATCAACAGGACAAAAGAGGATATTTTCAAATACGGCGCCAATGTAAAGAAGATTTATAATACCGCCGCGTACAATAACCTGGATATTTATCAGGTAAACTGTACCTATTACTCCGCCCTCGGTGATGATGACAAGGCTTACCTTCTGGCCAGGGCTGTGCAGTTCTTCGCACCGGGTATCCCCCAGGTTTATTATGTGGGCCTGATGGCAGGAAAGAACGACCTGAAGCTTCTGGAAGAGACCAAGGTCGGCAGAAATATTAACCGTCATTATTACACGGAGGAAGAGATTGCGGAGGAAGTGAAGAGGCCGGTGGTGGAGAAGCTGGTAAAGCTCATGGAGTTCAGGAATTCCTTCCCCGCCTTTGACGGCAGCTTCGAAATGCAGGACTGCGAGGACGGAAAGCTCATTATTGTAAGAGAAAGCAATGGGTATACGGCCCGTCTGGATGCGGATTTCACCACAAAGGAATTCGTTGTTACCACGGTTTCTCCCGATGGAGAAACAAAAAAACTGCAATTCTGATATGCAGCAATAGAGTATAAAAGAACCGGCCGGTCTGGCCGGTTTTTTTATGCGGAAGGGGAAGAAAAAACGGTTGATCTTGCCTCGAAAAAAGCTATACTGAAAAGTAAGGCAACAATTCGGTCCGGGTTTTTGCGTGTAACTGTGAAGGTGCAAACCGATGCAAAGAAGAAGGGGAGGGAACGATATGAATATACTGGTATTATGTGATGATCGCTGGCATCCCGGCGAAGTGGTGGAAAAAGGGATGGCTTTTTTGAAGGAGGAAGGGTTTCGGCTGGATTTTGTGAAGGATGCCAAGGACATTCTCACACCGGAGGGGATCCGGCATTATCCGCTGCTTGTCAATGCGAAAGGGAATGCACTTAACTGCGGGAACGACGCTCCCTGGTTTGAGGACGGGGTGACGGAGGTGGGACCGAAGGAGCTTGAAAGCTATGTGAGGGAGGGCGGCGGATTTTTGTCCATCCATGCGGGAAACAGCTTTACTGCGAAGACATGCAGGGATTATACGGAATTCGTGGGGAACAGTTTTGTGACCCACCCGCCCAGATGCCATGTGGAGGTGGCGGTGACCGGAAAGCATCCGGTTACGGAGGGCGTAGCGGATTTTTGTATCCGTGATGAGCATTATCAGCTGGATCAGCTGGCCGGAGATATTCTGCCGCTTCTGACTACCCGTTCGGAAAACGGCGGAGTGCAGATGGGGGGATATGTGCGGACAATGGGGAAAGGACGGATCTGTGTCCTCACTCCCGGTCATATTTTGTCCGTATGGGAGAATCCCCAGTTCAGAAAGCTTGTGCGAAACGCCATATGCTGGTGCGCAGGCGGACAGGAGTGAATATGGAACAGGTATTTATAACCGGAGCGGATCGGGGAGTGGGCTTTGCCCTTTGCGAACAATTTGTCCGGCATGGATTCCGGGTACTGGCGGGGCAGTATATGCCGGAATGGAAGGCGCTGGAGACCTTACAGGAAGCATATCCGGGACAGGTGGCCAGGATCCCCCTGGATGTGGGGAATACGGATTCCGTGCGGGAGGCCGTGCGCAGAACGGGGGATATATGTGATAAAGTGGATATCCTGGTAAATTGTGCGGGTATAATCCGCGATGATACCAGGGAGGGCTTCCGGGCCACTCTGAATACCAATACGGTGGGGACACTCCGGATGACGGAGCTTTTCCTTCCCCTTATGGAGCGGGGGAAAAAACGGCTCTGCTTTTTTTCGTCGGAGGCCGGAAGCCTGTCCATGCTTCACCGGACGGGAGACGGCGACAGCTCCTACTGCACCTCCAAGGCGGCGCTGAATATGTGTGTAAGACTCCTTTTTAATGAATTGCAGCCAAAGGGATATACCTTCCGCCTGTACCATCCCGGCTGGGTACGTTCCTATATGTCGGGGCAGAAGGCGGTTGCGGGCCGCTACGAACCGGAAGAAAGCGGGGAAGCCGCCTATCGGCAGTTTACTGACTCCCGAAGCTATGAGGACGTCCTTGTGATGACGGATGTCAAAGGGGAAGTATGGCCTTTTTAACGAAAACCGGAGGGAATAGAAGGTATGAAAACAGCGTTACTTTATAACGGGGATAAGCCGGAGGCAAGGCTGGCGGCCTCACAGCTTTCGGAAAAGGGGTACCGGATCTTTTCCGTAAAAGCGGAAGATATGACGGAAGAGGCCTGGAAGGAACAGGAGGAGCATGCACTGGATCTGCTTGTCCTGTGCCCGGATACCGATTTTGGGCAGCAGGACAATGCCGCCGGAACGGGACGGGATTATGATGCATTAGCGGCGTTTATAGCGGACAGGATTTATGATATCCACGCGTGTATGCAGCGGTGCATCCCTATGCTGGAAAAAGGAGAGGACAAAAGGATTGTCATCCTCACCCGGGCATGTTCCAGCATTAACTGGTGCCGGGATACTGCAGACTTTGCCGGCCATATGATTCTGACCGGCGTGAATATGCAGGCGAAGCTTTTGTTTAACCGTCTGCATCCGCAGGGATTTACCGTGCGCTGCTATGCGGGAGCAGACGGGAATTCAGGCCGTTATGCGGATGGTGATGCGGCGTGCAGTACAATACCGAAAAACGTCACGGAAACCACCCGGGCCGGAGGGATAGGGCCGGGGGAATATGCTCTTTTGGATTTTTGTTATGATGCCGGGGAACCGGCCGTTCATTCCGATGAAAACCGGCTTGTCATGCGGGATCGGTTTTACCGGGAGATAGCCTGGTAGGGTTTGCTGCCGGCGCTCTGCTTTTTTCGTCATGGATTGACATGAAATTACAAATGATGCAACTATGATGCAATTTTGATGGAGATTTGATGCATCGCGCATGTAAACTTTGAAAGGTAGCCGGAACTTGCTTTTTGCAAGGGATACATTACAACTTCCATGTAAAGCGGGAGCCTGTAAAAAAAGGGAACCCGACTGCGGGAATTAAGCTGCCAAGCAACACTGATAAAACAAACGGATTACAGAAGCAGGTGCGCCTGATAAAGGGATGAGGAAAATGGAAACTGGAGCAAAGGGCAAAGGAAAGAGTTGGAAATACCGGGTAACTGCCTTAACGGCGGTTCTTTTTATTGTGGGGGGCAGCCTGACCCGGGTGTATGCCGCCGAGAAGAGCCCGCTGGAATACGCGGTGGAAAAGAAACCCCGGATCATGGAGACCGCGCAAAGCGGGAAGCTTGCGCTGGTGAAAAGCATGTGGCAGGAAATGGCGTTGGAAGAAGCGGCATTGGAAGAAGCGGCGCGGGCTGCGGGAGAAGGGGAGGCAAACGGAACGCAGACGGAAACGGACGGCGGAACCGGCAGGGAAAGCGAAGCCGGAGAACCGGAGCTGACTGAAGAAGAGAAAAAAGCGGAGGCGGAGATTGATTCGTATTTTGACGATGCCGTTTTCGTGGGGGACTCCATTATGCTTGGCTTCCGGAATTACGCCATGAAAAGGCAGGATACTTTTTTAAGCAGGCCGCAGTTTCTGGCCGCGGGAAGCTTTTCCGTAAATAATGCCCTCTGGCCGGTTGATGAGAAAAGCGTACATCCGGTTTACAGGGGAGAACAGCGGCAGATATGGGACTCCATTTCCCTGATGGGAAGCAGACGTATTTTCCTGATGTTTGGCATGAATGACCTGAATATTAACGGTGTGGAAGGAACCTGTGAAAAATATGAGGAATTGATCGATAAGATTAAGGAAAAGGATCCGAATGCCGAAATACATATCATGAGTATGACTTATATTCTCAACGGCAGAGAAGCAGGAATGCTGCAGAATGATACCATCCGCCGGTATAATGAAGAACTGAAAGAACTGGCCGGGGAAAAGGGCTGGGGCTTTGTTGACATTACGGAACCGCTGGCCGATGAAAACGGGGATCTGGCGGCGGAATACTGCAGTGACGATTTTGCCCATCAAAGACCGGAGGCTTATGATATCTGGGTATCCGTACTGCGGGATTATGCCAGGGAACAGTTGTATTAAAAAAGGAAAAGGAGCCGTGTTTACAGTATGAAAAAAGCAGGTTGGAAAAGCATCTTGATTGGTCTGGCAGCCGCTGCGCTGACGCTGGGAGGCTGTGCACAGGCACAGGGAGAAACGGAAACGCAGGAGGTTTCCCCGAAGGAGGTACGGACAGAAACGGAGGCGGCACAGGAAGCCGGAAATGAGGGAGAGGCGGAGAAAGCCAAATCCGTACAGGACATATACGAGGAAATCACACAGAAAATCAAGCTTATTTCGCCGGTAACCATGACGGACAGCTTTATCAGCAATTATTACGGTATCGATCCCGATAAGCTGGAGGAATATGTGTTCTCTATGTCGGAGGATGCCACAAGTGCGGAAACCGTTATTCTCATGAAAGTGAAGGAGGAGACGGATGCTGCCGGTATCAGTGCGGCTTTGGAGGTGGTGCGGGAGGAAAAAAGCGGGGAAATGAAAGATTATCTTCCCGCCCAGTATGATATTGTGGATAAAAGCTCTGTGAAAACAGAGGGCTGCTATGTATATCTGGTGATTTCCGAAAAAGCGGATGATATTATCCGGGTCATCCGGACGGGAATATAGGAAGGGCGGAGTAAACAATGGTTTTCAGCAGTATCCCGTTTTTGTTTTTCTTCCTGCCGTTTTGCCTGCTGCTGTACTATGCGGTTCCTTTTTCCTGGAAAAACAAAGTTTTGCTCGTTTTCAGTCTTATTTTTTATGCGTGGGGAGAGCCGGTATATATTCTGCTGATGCTGTTTGCAGCCGGTGTGGATTACTGCAACGCAAGGCTCATGACCCGGTATGGTACGACGGCGGGACGGCGCCGTTTTTTCCTCTGCTGTTCCGTGGTAATCAACCTTTCCGTACTGGCTTTTTTCAAGTATGCGGATTTTCTGATGCAGACGGTCAACACGCTGGCCGGCACTTCTTTTCCCCTTCTCGGGCTGGGGCTTCCCGTGGGAATCAGCTTCTACACCTTCCAGACCATGAGCTACAGCATTGATCTGTACCGGAAGAAGGTGAAGGCGGAGAAAAATTATCTCACCTATCTTACCTATGTGTCCATGTTTCCCCAGTTGGTGGCAGGTCCGATAGTCCGTTTTGCCACGGTGAATGAGGAACTGCACAGCCGAAAGATAAAAAAAGAAGAGGTGGAAAACGGGCTGTTCCGGTTTATGCAGGGGCTTTTCAAAAAAGTGCTCCTTGCCAACCAGACAGGAGCCTTGTGGGAAGAGATCCGCCTTCTGCCGGCAGGGACGGCAAGTGCGGCGACGGCGTGGCTTGGGGCAGCCGCCTTCACCTTGCAGCTGTATTTTGATTTCAGCGCATACAGCGATATGGCTATCGGCATGGGCTGGATGCTGGGTTTCCATTTCCCGGAGAATTTCCGTTATCCCCTTTCGTCCGTTTCGGTTACGGATTTCTGGCGCCGCTGGCACATTTCCCTGTCTACCTGGTTCCGGGATTATGTATATATCCCTCTGGGCGGGAACCGGAAAGGGACGGCAAGACATCTGCGCAATATGCTGATCGTATGGTTTCTCACAGGGCTATGGCACGGGGCCGCATGGAATTTTGTCCTATGGGGGCTTTACTACGGCGTGCTGCTGGCGCTGGAGAAATATGTGTGGGGCCGCCGGCTGGAACGGCTTCCCAAAGCGGTGAGGCATATGTATACCCTGCTGATTGTGGTATTCGGTTTTGTTATTTTCGTATTTGATGATTGCGGGGCCTTGGGGACGTATCTTAAGTCCATGGCGGCCTGTGCAGGCAACACATGGTGGGGAGAGGAATGCCTGTGGTACCTTTCCAACTACGGAGTGGTATTGCTGACGGCCGTCATACTGGCATTTCCCGTATATCCCTGGGGAAAGGAGAAACTAAGCCGCATGGGGAACACCGGAAAGACGATGCTGCGGACCGCCGCCCTGGCAGGATATGTCCTGCTGTTTCTGCTCACCACCGCGTTTCTGGTAAACGATACCTATAATCCGTTTTTATATTTCAGATTTTAAGGCATGGCTGGAAAAGAGATGACAATGGAAAAAAGAATCAGAAGCCTGACGGCCCTGATCCTTGCGGGGCTGGTGCTTGCGCTTTCGGCAGGCTTTATGGCAGGGAAAAAACAGAGTTTTTCCGAAAATGAAAACCGTTACCTGGCTGGTTTTCCCCGTTTCTCATGGGAACGGGCAGGCAGCGGAGAGTACATGGAGGACTGGAGTTCCTACCTGGCGGATCAGTTTCCGTTCCGGGATTTCTTTGTGGGAGCTAAAACCGGAATGGAATACACACTTGGAAAAAGGGAGATTAACCAGGTATTTCTTGCCGGGGATGGTTATCTGATAGAAGAATATGAGACACCGGCAAATACGGATCGGATTGCCGCCACCCTTCATAATTTTGCGCATGAACTGGAGGGTCTGCAGCTGGAACCCAGGCTCATGCTGGTGCCCACCGCATATCATGTGTACCGGGAAAAACTGCCTGCATATGCGCCCTGGCGGAACCAGATGGAGACAGCGCAGACCCTGTATGAGGCATCCGGCATGGTACCTATCGACTGCAGCCGGGCATTGCTAACCTGGGGAGAGGAAGGGCTGTATTACAAGACGGATCACCACTGGACCACGCTGGGCGCCTACCAGGGCTACCGTGTCTTTTGCGAAGAGATGGGGCTGGAACCGGTTGACCGGAAGGAACTGACAGTGCAGACGGCGGCCGAAGATTTTAAAGGAACCCTATATTCCAAATCAGGTGATTACACCCGGCCGGGGGAAGCGATTACCATTTATACCAATCCCGCGGATCGTCTCACGGTGGAATACAGGGACACGGGAGAAAAAACGGACAGCCTTTATAACCTGGATTATGCGCAGCAGAAGGACAAATATTCCCTGTTCCTGAATAACCTGCACTCTCTGGTGGAAATAACAAATGATACGGCACAAACGGACAGGGAACTGGTACTGATAAAGGATAGCTATGCCAATTCCATGGTGCCTTTCCTGGTCCGCCATTTTAAGAAAATATATGTTTTTGATACCAGATACTATAAAGAGGGGCCTTCCGAATTTATAAAAGAGCATCCCGGTGTGACAGATGTGGTGCTTCTTTATAACATGAATACACTGGATACGGATACCGGGATCCGCGGTGTATACTGATGAAAGGGGAAAGATGGGGACAGAATAGTTTGGCGCAGACAGGGCCGTTGTACCGATGGAAAACCACTGTACGACGGCCCCGTTTTGTCCGGAAATTATATCTTTTCGGAGGTATCCTGTGTGCTGCACAGGAATTTATTCCTCTTCTTTTACATCATCATCATTTTCGGAAGCCTGTGCCATATCCCGGGCGGCTTCCTCCGCCGCTTCTTTGACATCCTCCGCTTTTTCAGCAGCGGCATCAGCGGCAGCTTTTACTTCCTCAGCCGTCTCATGAACGGTTTCCGCAGCCGCGTCGGCTGCCTTTCCGGTCATGTCTTCCGCAGCGCCCATGGTTGCGTTTATTTTCTCACCCACCTTGTTTACGGCTTTTTCCGTTGCTTCCTTAACCTTGTTAAGCGCGGATTCCATCTGCTCGTCAACGTTGGCATATTCGTTACTGTTTTTAATCCGTTCCACAGCATCATTGATTTTAGTGGTGACGGTTTCAAATTCTTCGGAATTTTTAATTTTGGTAACCGCCTCATCCACCTTGGAGGTAACGGTTTCATATTCCTCGGAGGATTTAATCTTCTGTACGGTGTCTTCGACCTTTTCGGAAACATTATTGATAAGGGCGTCGGCCTTTTCTTTAGCTTTTTTCAGATCGAGGGAGACATAGGAACGGTTGTTTCCCTGCCTGTCGGAAGCATGCTTATCGGAAGATTGTGCTTCCTGTTCTTTTGTATGGGCATGAGCTTCGTCATGTTCATCAGCAGCAGAGGAAATACCGTCGGAATAGTCGTCATTCAGATCTTCATCATCAAACACGTCAAATTCGTCAAAATCCTCTCCGCCGTCCGCATTCTCTTTGTCCGCGGAGCTCTCTTTGTTTTTCAGGTAATAGTAGGTACCGGCAGCAGCGGCGCCAACAACTGCGGCAGCGGCGAGTAATCTTCCCAATCCATTTGACTTTCTGGCCATTGTTCTAAACCCCTTTCTTAAGGCTGTTGTTATAAAACGGACCGGATGCACCGGGCCTGCATTTCAGCGGCTGAACCCGCTTATTGTTATTTTAATACTATTTTGCGGAATTGAAAAGAAAATATGTATTAAAATTGTATTAATTTGGAAGGAATCGTAACGGTTCGGACGGTCCTGACCGGCGGCTTTCATAGGGATACCATTGCCATGCCCCGCAGTTTAACAATATCTTTCATAAGAAAAAGGAAATTGTGTCGTAACGTGTCTGTTTTTCAGACATATTATATAAAAAAGACCATATATAGGTGATACAATGATAACGGAACGATATATTATAAACCTTTTCGGCATGGATACAAAATATTATACGGATGATTACCTTGCCCATTTGTGGAAAATATGCGCGGAAAAGGAGTACCAGTGCGCAGGGATATTCATTACGGCCTTTATTTATATCAGCAAGTATGTGTGCAGCTCCGAGGCGGGATGCAATTTGGGAGAAACCGTTCATGTTATCTCCACGGTCAGGAATCCGGTGGAGACCGCGGATAAAACAAAATTCTGGGAATCCTTCCTGAATATAACAAAAGAAGTCAGGGAAAAGCTGGAGAATCCCTGTATGTCGCTGTCTATTGAAGAAGTAGAATATCGTTACTTTGCGTAACAGCTATGGTCAGGAGGCCTGCACCGGAGGGATATACCTTGCCTGGGAACGGTTTTCAGAGCGGAATTTTCTGGCGGGAGAGTGTCTCTGCTATGCGATGGAGCTGTGCGGCGGTGCGGATGTTGGAGTAATCGTTATGCAGAAGGGTCTGGAGCCATACCGGCAGGGAGATAAAATATTGTCTGGTGCTGCTGCTTTTGCATAGAAGTTCGGATAAATCTTGTGCCATTTTTATCACCTCCGGGTTAGGATATGTAAACAGGCGGGATTTATGCAGACCGGTTGGCGGTATGTCCGCGGTGTGGGCGGGAGAAGGAATCTGCGGCAGTGATGCCGGCCGCAGGAGGGCTCAGGCCGCGGACACGGTGTGACGGGAAAGGGGAAACGATGAGAGAGGCAAGCTTGAAGGGCCGGTGCCGATGTGCTATGATAAACAGGAAACATACAGGTGTTCCATGAAGGAGACAGCTCCATGAATGATAAATTTTTTGATCTGAAAAAAGAGAAACAGGACAGGATTATAAATGCCGCGCTGAAGGTGTTTGCTTTAAACGGCTATCGTCATGCCAGTACGGATGATATCGTGAAAACTGCCTCTATCAGTAAAGGGCTGCTCTTTCATTATTTTGAAAGCAAGCTGGGGTTATTCGTTTTTTTGTATGATTACAGCAGCCGGTTTATGCTTTTGGAGTTTTCACGGGAAATTAAGGAGACGGATACCGACTTGTTTCTGCTGATGAAAAAAATGGAAACGGGCCGTATGCGGGTGCTGAAAATGTATCCTTATATGAGACGGTTTCTGGATATGGCGGAAAAAGAGGATTGGGAGCCTGCAGTCAGGGCTATTGAAGAGGCACATGCGAAATATACGGGAAAGATGGACGGTTATATGGGGCAGGCGGATTACAGTGCTCTTTCTCCCAGGACAAGCAGGGAAAAGGTGATAAAGAGTGTGGAATATACGCTGAAGGGCCTGACGGAGGATTACAGCAGCCGGACGGACTTTAAGCCGGAAAATCTGGAAAGAGAGATTGACAGCTATCTGCAGATGTTTGCGGCGGTATTTCAGTAAATGTCCCAAACTTCGCATATGCCAACCGGCCTTCCGTCCGCTGCCGGAGCGGCACCCCCGGGGACTGAAAAGGATTTTCGCCAGTCCATCAGACCAGGCATTCCGATGAGCCCGAAGGCGTCAAGTGTGTCAGATAGGGCTGCCGCACTTTTGGGCAGGGACAGAACGGAGTAAGCTTCGAAGCCGGCCCAATTCATGCATCCGCCAAACCCTTATAAATCGTCATACAATTCAAAATCCGCTTTGCCGTATTCTCTCCCGTTGATAATAAGCGTAATCGTATGGATACCCGGATAGTGCTTCCTGGTGCTTAAATTTTGGAAGGAATGCTTTTTCCGATAGAACCTTTTCTCCTTTTCTTTCAAAGTGGTTTCTGAAAGCTTAAAAAGCTTCCGGGTTCGTTTCCCGCTTGCTTTCACATAATCGATCCCATATTCTATTCTGGCTTTTACGTCGCTTTCAGCCAAAACCGTAAAAGAAAAAAGAATATCTTCTCCAATGGAAACAGCTGTTGGTTGTAAGGCAAAGTCCCGGACAGCCACATCAGCGGCACCATTGTATCCAAACAGCGCCAGCACATCCTCAGTTCCTTTTTTGAGCAATGTCCTGCAGCCATGCCGCAGAATCCAGTCAGTGCTATCATTTTTTCCATACCACTTCTCTGCAAGCTCCATTACGAGATCCGGATGGGTTTTGGAAATGTCATTCAGATTATTTGCCACACTTCTTCTGACATACAGGGAAGAATCGGTTTTTAAGTTTTCCAATATGGGCAGAATGGGTGAAGGGTCTTTTATAAAGCTGGTCAGTGCCTGTCCCCACGGCAGCCGGGGACGGCATCCCTCACTGGAGAGCCTTCGGACGTGCTCGTTTTCATCTTCGGACCAGGCATACATCTGGGCCATCATGCGTTCTTCATCCTTTATGAGAAAGGATCTGACTGCAAATTCCGAAGAGGCATAGGGGGTATACCTCGCCAAAGCCGTCATGGAGATATCCCAATTGTCCTTGTCCTGACCGAACAGCTCCACAAAAGCCGGGAAAAAAAGAGCAAAACCGTCGAAACAGATATCATAATTCGGTATCACCTGATCAATGATACGAATGGCCGCTTCATAGTCTGCCGGCAAATACCTTCCCAGGTTACTACTTATTTGTGAAACCCGTTGCTTGAAACCCAGGCTCTCCCACGTTTCGTCCATGGTTGCCTGTATAAAGTCATCTGCCGGAAATCTTCTGTAAACCGATTGGATCTCTGAAGCGAGTTTGTAAAGCGACTCATAATGAAATCTGTCCTTAAATAAATCTGCCATAGGTTTCTCCTTTGTAGTCCGGTTTCCATCATGATAGCAGAAAGGGTTATGCCTTTACAGCAAGTTTCCCGCCCTTTTCCTCCAGTTCATAAAAAACCGGCCGCTCCAGAGGCGTCTCATTGGGAGAATGGAGTGCCAGCATAAGCCTTCCGTCCGGCGTGTGAAACAGCATACCATGACCGCCGTCCCGTTCAAACAGCATGAGGGGTGTTTGTGCGCTATGGGTGTGCTGCTGTGCACTACTGACGACTATCCTTTAACACTCTCACCATGATTCTAACAGTAGAAATATATCTCATTTACAAGGAAGAATTTTTTCCATTCTAAACATATTAAAAAAAACTGAGCAGATATAAACTCTAACAAATCATTTAATTCTTTTCGTGGTATGTTACTTCCGTTATTGGCAAGAATACAGCCACCCGATTTGGTCAGCCAAACTTTTGTTGCATTTGGAGTCGGTTTTCCTTTTGCTATATGAACATGAATTGGTTCACCGTTTTCATTAGACCAAAAGAATACTTTATAACCGCTAACCGTAAATATACTAGGCAATCTGAATTCCTCCATTCGCAGCATATTTATATATCAAATGTGCATTGCTTTGTAAAAGCTGTTCAAACAACTTTATTTCATCATCAGAATATCCATTTTTCTCTATCCAATGATAATCTGGTAACTCACATCTCGCAGAATCGAACCCATCTTCGGTTGCTCTTTCAAAATTTACTATGATTTTTTGCTTTCCGCTATCTTCTATAATTTGAGAATGTACAATCTCCGTTTCATCAGCCAAAACCATATATGGATACATCATCTGATTCACCTCCATCACATCTGTTTTCTTTATTATACACAATTTCCTATCTAATAAAAAGAACTTACCGAACATATTTCCCAACAAATTTGTTACATTATTAACCCTCTCCTTTTATCCCCGCGATACGGTGCCGGTGTCCCGTCTCCTGGATCGGTTCAAAGAACTGGGAAAGCCTATACATATCACGGAGATGACGGAGGACCAAGGGAAATCTTTTTCCGGCTGAGAGCTTTAAAAACAAAGACAAAGGGCGCTTCCCGCAAGGGTCCGGACGGGGAGGCGGCGGATGGACAGAATTGACAGGAAAAAGGTGGTTAAACGGCATAATCCGGTGCTTACGGCAATCGATTATGAGTCTCCCCTGACGGTGGGAAATGGTTTTTTTGCCTATACCTTCGATGTTACAGGAATGCAGCAGAAGGGTGGCTTATGCGGCGGAAAAAAAGAAGGCGATGAAGAGGTTTACGAATGGCTGCGCCACAATCCCCACCGGTATAATCTGGTGGAGGCGGGGCTATTATACGACGGCAGAGAGGTGGAGCCCGGAACTGTCGGCGGGATCCGCCAGGAACTTAATCTGTATGAGGGGATTGCCCGAAGCGAATTTCTGCTTGGCGGAGAAGCCTGCAGCGTCCTGACGGCCTGCGGGGACGAGGACAGCGTTGCTTTTTCTCTGCACAGCCGCGCATTACAGGATGGAAAATAAAAATCAGGATACGCCTGCCCTATCCCGGTACGAAAATAGGCGGCGCAGACTGGGAGCGGGAGGAACGGCATACCACGGAGCTTGCGCAGCAGCAGGAAAACAGCGCCCTGCTGGTTCACCGGATGGACAGGGATTCCCTCTGTTTTTTTCCGCTCAATGTGGTATGATGAGTACAAAAAAGACTCTGTTGCCAAAGACAAAGAATACGAAAGCGGGATATCCATATGAACCGGGAGGAATTTCTGCAGCAGTTTGAACCCATTCAAAAAAATGATTTATACCGGGAACTGTATTTTTACCGGCCGGCCGCGTTTGAAAAGCCCGTGGAAAGCTGGGAGGAATTCTGTTCCCGCTTTGCCGGGGAGGACGACGGGAATAGGCGGCGGCTTCCTTCCGAGCCGCCCACGCCTATTGCCGCCTTTTTTACGGAGGAGGAATATTTTTCCCGGGAAATGTGGGGAGAGGTCAATGTCATTACCAATGCCAGGTACTGCCCTGCCTTTCTGCATAAACTGGAATTTATTAAAATCATTTATGTATTCCGGGGAAGCTGTCTTTTTTTTATAGACGGAAGCTGGATTAAAATGACAGAGGGCAACGCTTGTATTGTGGCGCCGGGCGTGGAGCAGACCGTATTTTCCTGTGCCGATGAGGATATCGTGCTGAATCTGCTGATACGCAGAAGCACCTTTGCCGAATCCTTCTGGGAACTGCTGGAAACGAATGACGGGGGAAGTATTGCCGATTTCTTCTGGAAGATGCTGTATCACAAACCAGGAGGGGAGGTACTGCTGTTCTCCAGCAGCCCGGACGCACTTCTGGAAGAAAGTGTGATGGAGCTTTATGAGGAGGCGGTGCTGCAGCCGGTCAAGAGCCGTCTTGTGATGAAAAGCATGATGATGTCTATTTTTGCTTATATTTTGCGTTGGGATGAAAAGGATGTGGTCCGGTTAAAGAAAAAAGGGGACAGGGGGCAATATCCCCTCGCCCGGTATCTGCAGTATATGAAGACCCATCTTGACAGCGTTTCCCTGTCATCCCTGGCCCGTGAATTCTATGTGAGTGAAGGGTATTTAAGCCGCTATTTCCGCAGGGAAACCGGCTCTTCCTTCAGCCATTTGCTGATGGAGATGAAGATGAAAAGCGCAGCGGAGCTGCTGCTTAAGACGGAATGTAACATAGAGAAAATCATAGCGTTGGTGGGATATACGGATCAAAGTAACTTTTTCAGGAATTTTAAGGCCATATATGGGTTAACGCCGCTTGTATACCGCAAGAAAAAGGGGCAGGCGGAATTCATGCGGACCTATTAAGGGGAAAAGAGGACGGCAGGAGGAAGGAAATGAATCTCAGTGACGGATTGGGAAGGGAAGAAATCCTTTATAAAAGCTTATACCGGCAGTCCAGGGAGCTTTGGGAACAGCCGGTAACAGACTGGGACGAGCTGGTGCGCCGTTATCATAAGGCGGGGATCCGGGAGATTCCCACAGAGGCGCCCTCCAAGATGGGGACGGTTCTTACCGAGTCGGACTTTTTCACGGAACATGTGAAAGATGTGGTATGCTTTAACAACCTCCGGTATTGTCCGCCGTTCCTTCACCGGCTGGAGTTCATTAAGATTATCTATGTATACAGGGGGAGGGTTACCCTGTATCTGAATGACGAAAAATATGAGCTGCGGTCGGGGAATTTCTGTATCATCACACCGGGCATAAGGCATACGGTTTTTTCCGGGCATGACGAGGATGTGATTATCAATATCCTGATGCGTGTCAGCTCTTTTTCCAATGCATTTTCCGGGATTCTGATGGAACAGAATATCCTGGCGGATTTTTTCTGGAAAATACTCTATACCAAGCACAGTAACCGGGTGCTGGTATTTGTATGCAGGAACGATGCGAAGCTGGATCGCTGGGTGGAAAAAATGGTGGATGAGTCGGCGAGAGGGCAGTATGCCAGCAACCTGCTGATGAAAAGCGCTGCCTGTATTTTTCTGGGGATTGTCATGCGGGAGCATCTGAAGGAGCTGCATTTAAAGGAGGAGCTGACGGACGAGGTATATGTGCTCCCTGCCATTATCCAGACGATGCGCAGCAGCCTTAAGACGATAACCCTTGATGAGTTGTGTCTGCAGTTTCATATGAGTGAAACGGATCTGAAACGGTATATCGTGAGAGAAAGCGGGTATACCTACCGGTATCTCCTCCGGGATCTGCGCCTGCGCAGAGCCGTGGAATTGCTGCGTAATACCAAACTCAGCATGGAACGGATCATGGAGGAGACGGGCTACAGCAACATGAATAATTTTTACAGGAGTTTCCGGGAGCACTTTGGCAAAACGCCGTTGGAGTTCAGGAAAAACGAGGAAATCCTTATCTGAAGGGAAAGTACAGGTAACCGGGAAAGGGAAGGCCGGTGATAGGAACAGAATACGGACGGCACGGTAAAAATCATTTACCGTGCTTTTTTTTGATCCGGTTCCCGCAATATACCTTTCAGGAGTATCGGTACAAAATGGCAGGAAAAGGTCATATAAAGCAAGTTTTGTGTAGAGTGATATGAGCAAATGAGAAATATATAATAGAAACACACAAAACATACAAATTGTATTTTGTTAAAAGGGGACTGTGTTGTGAAAATTACAAGGAGGGAATGAAAATGGCTAAAAAAATGAAGGCAATTGTTCTGGCTGCCGCGATGTCGGTGACGTTGCTGGCAGGCTGCGCGGGGAAAGGGGCGGACACGTCGGCGACGGCGGACAATGCGGGCCAAACCACAGAAAACCAGGGAAGTATGGCAGCAGGCGGGGAGGAAGCATCCGGAGAAAACGGCAGCGGCCTGGTTCCGATCACTTTCAGCAGGGCGCAGGATTCGCTGATGGAAACGGATATTTTTGCAAGAATGGAAGGGGCCAGTTATGAAGACAATCTCTGGACGGATTTGATCGCGGAAAGGCTTGGCTATGATGTGAAATATCTGTGGATTGCTTCCAGCGCGGAGCTTCAGACACAGAAATTCAATGCGGCCATGGCGGCGGGCACGATTCCGGATATCGTATGTGTGAATAAGACGGACCTGAAGCAGCTTGTGGAAGCCGGTCTTGTCGTGGATATGAAACCTTATTTTGAGGAGTACGCCAGTGATTTTGTCAAGGATTTGATTGCGGCGGGCGGGGATGCTGCGATTCAGGCATGTACCTATGACGGCGTGCAGTATGGGATTCCTTATGTGGACTGCGACATTGAGACGGCACAGATGCTTTGGCTGCGCCAGGACTGGCTGGACGAGCTGGGGCTGGAGGCACCGGAAACACTGGAGGAACTTAAAAGCATCCTGAAAGCGTTTAAGGAGCATGCGGGCAGCGGTGGATCGGGTCTGGCACTCAGCTCCGATATTTACGGCAACAATTTTGATATCAAGGGCTGGTGCAACGCCTATGGGGCATATCCCAAATATTGGATCGATGACGGAAGCGGAAAGCTGGTATACGGCAGTACCACTCCGGAAATGAAGGAGGCGCTGGGAAGCCTTGCAGAGCTTTTCCAGGAGGGATTACTTGATCCGGAATTCTATGTAAACGACAATGACAAGGCGAAGGAAGCGCTTGTGAACGGAAAATGCGGGGCTATGTACGGCTATCACGCAGGCTCCCTGTGGCCGCTGCAGGATGTGGTGGATGCCGATCCGGAAGCGGACTGGCGCCCTTATGCGCTGCCTGTAAAGAATGCGGGCGATACTATCAAACCCGGTATTCATATGTGCACGGCAAACTGGTATGCGGTGAGCAAGGACTGTGCCCATCCGGAAGCTTTGGTTGAGATGCTGAACTTATATTGTGAAAAAGTGCTGGATCCCGAAAAGAATGAGTATGCGGTATATGCCAATCCCGGAGACGGGCTGGAGGGCGTCTGGAGGCTTACCCCGGTAACCATCAACAGCCCCAATAAAAACCAGGTAACGGCAAAGGCGATTGAAGAACCTTTAAAAACCGGCGATCCGGGTGAACTTACCGGGGAACAGTACAGTATGTGGGAATACAGCTATAAGGCGCAGAACGGAGATACCCAGCTTTGGGGATGGAACCGCGTATTCGGGGCGGACGGCTCCCAGCAGCTGCTGATCTCCTATCAGAACGACAGCAATGTGGAATTGGTATATGATCAGTTCTTCGGCCCTCCCGGTGAGATTATGACCACGAAGAAAACCACGCTGGATGATATGCTGGATCAGGTGTTCATCAAAATCATCGCCGGCCAGGAGCCTCTGGATTCTTTTGATTCCGTGGTGGAACAGTGGAAAACGGCAGGCGGTCAGGAGATGACGGACGAAGTGAACGAATGGTACTCTTGAATCTCTTTCTTACGGCCAGCGCGGCAAGTGCGCTGGCCTGACTGAATAGTTACATACGCAAACATCGCAGGAGCCAAAGGGCCTCCCTCCCGCTGTCGGCGCGTCGTGTCCGGGATTGAAAAGGATTTTTTTCAGTCAGTCATACCGTACATTCCGATGAGCCCGAAGGCATCAAGTGTGTCAGGTGAGGCTGACACACTTGATCGGTCTCCTCTCCATGGTCTGAAATGACTGAAAAGAATTCCTTTTCAATTCCGGACGTGACGAGACGGCAGCGGGAGGGAGGCCCTTTGGCTCCTGCGGTGTTTGCGTTACAAAAAAGAACCATTTTTATGCGTGGTGTGGGAGGAACCGTATGGCTTCAACAAAGAAAAAAGGAAAAAGCAAATATACCGTCGCTGTCTTTAAGAGGGAGCTGCCGCTGCATCTGATGCTGCTTCCGGGACTTATCCTGGTAGCCGTTTTCAGTTATACCCCTATGGCTGGGCTGATTATCGCTTTCCAGAAGTTTATTCCGAGCAAGGGGATGTTCGGTGATCAGCAGTGGGTGGGGCTGGGTAACTTCACTTATGTGTTCAGCCTGCCCGGTTTTGATCAGGCGCTGAAAAATACCATAGTCATCGCTTTCTGGAAAATTCTTCTGGGGCTGGCGGTACCTATCATTTTTGCACTGCTGCTGAATGAAGTGAATCGCAGCGGCTTTAAGAGAACCGTACAGACCATCGTGTATCTGCCTTATTTTTTGTCCTGGGTGGTTCTGGGCGGTATTTTTCTGGATATGCTTTCGCCCAGCTCCGGTATTGTCAACCAAATACTTACGGCGCTGGGGGGCAAGAGCGTTTTTTTCCTGGGAGACAACCGTTATTTCAAGCCGACCCTGATCGTGACGGATATCTGGAAAAATTTCGGATATGGGGCTATTGTTTATCTGGCCGCCATTCTGGGAATTGACACGGACCTGTATGAGGCGGCGCAGATAGACGGAGCCAACCGCTGGAAGCAGGTATGGCATGTAACTCTTCCGGGCATGCGGATGATCATCGTGCTGATGATGGTGCTCAGTCTGGGAAACGTGCTGAATGCAGGGTTTGATCAGATCTTCAACCTTTACAGCAAAGCGGTGTATGAATCCGGAGATATCCTGGATACCTTTGTATACCGCCTGGGCCTGATCGATGCCCAGTACGGGCCGGCTACGGCAGTGGGGCTGTTTAAGTCGATCATATCCACCATGTTTATTTCGGTTTCCTACTGGCTGGCCTACCGGTTTGCGGATTACCGGATCTTTTAAAGGAGGGCACAACATTGAAAAAAATGACGAAGGGACGTCTTGTCTTTCAGATAATCAATTATACCGTACTGATCCTTTTATCTGTTTTGTGCCTGTTTCCGCTGCTGAATATCCTGGCCATGTCCTTTTCCAGCGCCACAGCAGTAGCGGCGGGGAAAGTTTCCGTCCTGCCGGTGGAATTCAATACCTATGCCTACAGCTATGTCATAGGAAAAAAGGATTTCTGGAATTCTCTGCTGAAATCGGTGGAGAGGGTATGTATCGGTGTCCCCTTTTCCATGCTGATAACCATTCTGGTGGCTTATCCGTTATCCAAGGAACGGACACAGCTGAGGCTGCGCAGCTTTTATTCCTGGATTTTCTTCTTCACGATGCTTTTTTCCGGCGGCCTCATCCCCGGTTATCTGTTAATACAGAATCTGCATCTGATGGATACGATCTGGGCGCTGATTCTGCCTATGGCGGTTCCGGTGTACAACATCGTGCTCATGCTGAATTTCTTCCGCGGCATTCCCCGTGAACTGGAGGAAGCGGCGCTGATAGACGGCGCCAACCAGTTCCAGACCTGCTTCCGGATATATGTACCCTGTGCCAAGCCGTCGATTGCCACGCTTACCCTGTTCTGTTTCATTACCCATTGGAACAGCTACTTTGACGGACTGATTTTTTCCAATTTCCCGGAAAGCTATCCGCTTGCCTCTTTTCTGTATACCGTAGTCGTACAGAGGGATATGAGCCTTTTGAGCATGGAGCAGATCCGGGAGCTTTCCCTGGTGGATGACAGGACCATCCGCTGTGCACAGATATTTATTGCGCTGATCCCGATCATGCTGATATACCCTTTTGCCCAGAAATACTTTGTGAAGGGAATGACAGTAGGTTCCGTAAAGGGATGAATATACATACCGGGAAAAGAGGTTACCCATGAAAATTACAACACTTTTGACGCAAAATCTAAGGAATCCCATCGGCCTGGGATGTACGGCCCCTTGCTTCAGCTATTCCCTGCATTCGGAAAAAAGAGGAGACAGGCAGACCGCCTGCCGGATACTTGCCGCTTCCCAAGAGGAGCTGCTGGAAGAAGGGAAGGCGGATTTGTGGGACAGCGGAAGGATGGAAACCGGACGGAATTATGCCCTTCGTTATGAAGGTAAGCCGCTGCGCTCCAGGCAGGAGGTATTCTGGAAGGCTAAGGTATGGGATGCGTGGGGACTTGAATCAGACTGGAGCAGGCCCGCCTTTTTTGAAATGGGCCTTCTGGAGAAAACGGATTGGAAAGCCGGATGGATAGGGCAGGGAGATGCCTTTGCGGGAGATAAATCCGCGGCCCTGGCGGTTGTCGGGAAGTTTACGGCACCATCGTGCGGCCGGGTGAAAAAGGCGAGACTTTATATCAGCGGCCTGGGGCTGTTCCGGGCGGAGATGAACGGGGAACCGCTTTCGGAAAATCTGTATGAGCCCGGAGAAAGTTCCTTTAACCGGAGGGTATATTATGTGACCTATGACATTACGCCTTTTCTGAGGGAGGGCAGGAATGTTCTTGGTGTGACGCTGGGAAACGGGCAGTATGTGAATTTTGCAGTGGATCCGGTTATGAAAAAAGCGGACGGTAGCTTATCGGAAAAACACAGATACCAGAAGGAGGATAGCATTTTCCTGAAGAAAGGGATCTGCGGCGACAAGAAGCTGCTTGCCCAGGCGGAGCTTACGCTGACGGACGGGACCGTGGAAACCGCAGCCGTCAGCGGCGAGACCTGGAAAATCGGGGAAAGCCCGGTGACGTTCCAGAACTGGTATGGCGGAGAGGACTATGATGCTTTGAAAGCCCTGCGGGAGAAAGACTGGAATACGCCTGCGGGGGATACCGGAAGCTGGCAGAATGCGGTACGGATGGATCCTCCCCGGGGAAAACTTGCGGCGAGGGAATTCCCGCCGGTCCGCATCTGGGAAAGCTGGCCTGCAAAAAGCGTGACCAGGCTTCCCAACGGAAACTGGCTTGTGGATATGGGAAAAAACAGCGCCGGTTTTATCCGTCTGAAGCTGCAAGACACGGAAACGTATGCGGGACGAAAGATAGAACTGTATCCGGGGGAGGTGCAAAAGGCGGACGGCAGCGGTGTGGATCAGGCCTCCTGTACCCAAAGCTGTGACACCCTGTATCGATGCAGGGTGAAGGACAGCTATATCATAGCGGGGACAGGCAGTGAACAATGGCATCCCCATTTTTGTTATCATGGCTTCCAATACGCGGAAGTGAGCGGATTCCCCGGGATACCCGGGACGCAGAATTTCGAAGGCTGCGCCGTAAGACTGATGAATGAGAAGCATTCGGATTTTGAAACGGACAATGCCATACTGAATGCGATCAGCCGCATGACGGACCGTTCCATTGAAAGCAACATGATGTTCAGCTTTACAGACTGTCCGCAGATAGAAAAGCTGGGCTGGCTGGAGACCACGCAGCTGATGTTTTCCTCCATTGCAGCCGGCTATGATATCCGCAGCTGGATCCCGAAAATTATGTACGATATGCAGGATTCCCAGGTTACGGCAGAATCCGTCGGAGAAGAACTGACGGAGGCGGATTGCCGGAGATATCCGGGTTTTGCTTTTGACCGGTTTGCAAACCGGGAGACGGAGGAAGAAGGTTTTGTGCCGGGAATTGCACCGGAGTACTTCCGGATCGGCGGATTGTTCAAGGATCCTAACTGGGGAGGCGCCTGTGTGATGACTCCCTGGTATTATTACATGGAATACGGTGACGAGGAAATCCTGCGGCAGAATTTCACAATGATGCAGGCCTATGTGGCTCATCTGGAGCGGCAGTCCGTGAACGGTGTGCTGAAAGGGTATGCCCAGATGGGGGAGTGGGGGCAGCTGCATGAAAATACGCCGGTGTCTCTTGTGGCGACCTGTGCTTTTTATCTCCAGGCTGTAACCATGGCAGAAATTGCGGATGTTCTGGACGAACAGGAAGCTAAAGGACATTATCTGGAAATGGCGGAGCGGATAAGGGCCGGTTTTTATGGAGACAGGGAATGCTGGCAGCCGGAAGCGGGAAGCTATGGAAACAAAAGCCAGGCCAGCTATGGCTGTGTTCTGTTTTCCGGTATAGGGAAGCCGGAGAATAGGGAAGAAGCCCTGCGCGGCCTGCTGAAGGCGGTGGCCGCACGGGAGGATCATCTCTCCTGCGGGGAAGTGGGACTGAAACAGGTATTTCATGCGCTGGCCTCCCATGGGGAAAATGAGACGGTTTACCGCATGGTCATGAACCCCACAGCTCCCAGCTACAGGCATCATGTGGAGCAGGGACTTACCACATTGCCGGAATACTGGAACTATACCGAGTTGTGGAACGGACTGGGACGTTCCCGAAACCACGCCATGATGGGCCATGTGAAGGAGTGGCTGTGCCGGTCCGTGCTGGGGATCCTGCCCCTGGAACCGGGATATCGCCGGCTCAGGATCCGCCCATGGCTGCATGCAAAGATAAACCGGGTGGAAGGCTCCCTTTTTACCGTACGGGGGAACGTCAGGCTGGAATGCCGCAGGGAGGGGAATTCGCTTATTATGCGTACGGATATCCCTGTCGGAGCGCAGGCGGATGTCTGCCTGCCTTATGAGGAAGGGAAATGCTGTTATCTGGACGGGGAGGAATTCCGGGGATATGAAAAAACAGGTGACGGTTATCTGACAGTTTCCGATGTGCCGTCCGGGAGCTACAGGTGGGAAGTCAAATACTCCGCCGCAGGCAACGGAGCATCAACCTTGATACACTGTGAACGCAACGAATGAAAGCAAGAAGCAGCGGCGGTACAATACGGGGCGGAAGCCGGCCGGGATGCGGACAGGAAAATCCGAAAGGAAAGAGCCCAAACAGGGACGTAGCGGCTCCTCCTCCCTGATACCTTTCAACAGATACCGCTTCCGTTCTTCGTCAAAGGCATCCCGGTGCGTACACAGCACACCTCCTATTTTTCCCGGATAATGCAGCTTTTCTGCGATATACTGCGCTTCCACCATGTAACCCGGCATATGACCCGCCTGATCCGGATCCATAAAAACAGACGGAAAAACGGAAAACCCCTCCTCCAGAAAGCGATCCACGGACGGATACCCATGGGGAGGACTGCCGGTATCATATATCTGATAGACGGTTCCGGGGAAGGGAAGGAACTGACGGCTCAGGAATATCTTTCCTTTCTGGAAGCCTCTTCCCGAGAGGGAATTACCCTCTATGCCATTGAAGGGAGGGATTCCAATCAGATCGATTTGATGCTGACACTGGACAAAGATGATATCTTGCCCTATCAGCCGTTTTTGGCCGGGCTCCAGGACCGGTTTACACAGCGATTCAGCATTACGGCCACCATAGGGTTCGGAACAATATATCCGCAGCTCAGTCTTGTTTCCATTTCCTACATGCAGGCGTCCCAGAAAATAAGAGGCCGGAGCCTCAAGGACGATGGAAAAAACCTGTACCATATGGAAGAGGATGACGGCAGCCGTTTCTATCAGCAGATACGAAACTACTTTCCCCGTTTCCGTTCATCTGCTCTATCATGAAGGATGAACTTCTCATGAAAGAGGAAAACCGAAGCGCCAGGAATCCCTCTCTATCGTAGAACAGATTCAGGATTATATTGACGGCAATCTGCAAAACCAGCAGCTTTCCATCACCGGCATGTCTCATGAATTCGGTGTATCCGCCTCCTATCTGTGCCGTATTTTTAAGGAAAAGTATGGGATTACCGTTCTGAAGTATATCAATACACAGCGGATCGGCTTGGCAAGCAGCTTTTGGTTGACACGGATCTCACCGTTGAAGCAATTGTAAAGGAAATAGGATAATCCTCAACTACTGCAAGATGTTTTAGAGATTTTATGCAGCGAACAGCCGTTGCCGCCCAAGTTTAAAGATCATAATCTAACCGGTAATTACGAAGGGCACAAAGAATGCCACATCACTGCTGACTGGTTGCTTATCTATAAAATTGAGCAGGAGATTTTGACCTTGTCATTAACCAGAACCGGAACCCACAGCGACTTGTTTTGAAACACGCCCCGAACCCATCACGGTCCGGGGCGCTTCTATACCGACGTTTAGATTGCCCTATCCAGTAAAGCGATGGAAAGATCTTTAACCGGAAAAGAGGGACGAAATACTATTGTAGATCAGATATTTATAGGCAGAAAACCGTGATTGCCACTGAGGTGGCAGTAGTGCTGGCCGCTACGTCCCTGTTTGGGCTCTTTCCTTTCGGATCTTCCTGTCCGCATCCCGGCCGGCTTCCCTGTATTCATTTATTCATTTTATATACCGGATCCCCCGGATATCCGCCCTTGATCTTCTGCATTCCCCTCTGCACTGCATCTTTGGAATTTTTCCAGTCCGCATCCTTATTGCGGTAGTCAAATTTCTCTATCAGCCAGTCCACATCCCCCGAGACACGTTCCATGTTTTCTTCCATGAGATGGAATACCACCGGATAAAAGTCTTTTTTCTCCGCATCATTCAGATGGGAATCCGCGTTATTGCATAAGTCTCCGAAATGGTGAAGGCAGAAGCCCTTGCTTTTTTTCAGTTTATCACGGAAGGCGTCATCGTTTTTATACAGGTAGAAAAAGGTATCCAGATAGCGGGCGTATTCCTTCGTAAAAAAGTCACAGATATAACAGGTTTTTTCCTTTTCCGCCACCCAGGAGGCGATGGGGTTGGCATCGGCGGGCTTTCCCTTCAGCTTGTCCATGAGGGATGTTTTGCCCGGTGTAAAATGGGAAAACTGCTCCTTCATTTCCGCGATGAGCTTTTTGTAATGGGTCTTGAGGATCCAGCCGTTACCCAGGGTATTACCGTAATCAAACATTTTCTTGTAATGCATCCGGCAGAAGCCGGCCTTGTCCGTGGCCTCCCTTGTGTCGCTTTCCATATAGGAAGCGCAGGAACCGAGCACGTAGTCCATGATATCCTGCTCCACATTCCGTTCAATAAAACAGAAAGGGCATTCGTCCTCCGCATTCATGGCGTCATTTAAAGGGATGGTATATAGTTTTTCTTTCATTTTCACTCTTCCTCCGGAATCCGTGTCTTTTATCCATTGTATCGGATCAGGGGAAAGATTACAATCAGAGTTTCCGGCTGCGGGTGTAGATAAAAAAGGGAGTGCCGCCCCCTGTTCGGTGTCTCTCTCCCTTTTTTATCTACACCCGCAGCCATATTTTTCGCCGTTTCCCACAAAAAAATAGTTGTGCTTTCCACAAAATTTACCGTTGTTAACTATCGCCGGATATGGTACTATTTATGGAAAAGAATTTTTTGGGGGAAACTTCCCTGAAACGTGGGAAAAGACAGGAGAGGAGAGAAAAACTTGAGCACAAAAGAACAGAAAGTAAAAGTTGATGCGGATTATTCTCTGATGCCCGTTCCGGGGCATGCACGCCGGAATATCGTGACGATGTTCATGATCATGTTGGGTTTCACTTTTTTTTCGGCAAGCATGTGGACCGGCCAGGAGCTGGGGGCCGGACTTGATTTAAATGGTTTTATCGGATCATTGCTGCTGGGCGGCGCAATTCTTGGTGTTTATACGGCATTACTGGCCTACGTTGGCTGTAAAACCGGATTGTCCATGGATTTGCTGGCCCAGCATTCTTTTGGTAAAAAAGGGTCTTATCTGCCTTCGGCGCTGATCAGTTTTACACAGATAGGGTGGTTCGGCGTCGGTGTGGCGATGTTCGCTATCCCTGTGGCTAAGCTTCTTGCGCCGGATAAACCCTGGATGGTGCCGCTGCTTGTGGCCATCGCCGGGATATGTATGACCGGTTCCGCTTTTTTTGGAATCCGGGCCATGACCATTGTTAGCTATATTTCCGTCCCCCTGATCGCCATGCTGGGAATTACGGCTATGATCCTTGCGGTACGCACGGGAGACGCCAGCCTGACGGATAAATTTGCGGAAAGCCAGGGGCTGAGTATGATAACCGGCGCAGGCATGGTTATCGGTTCCTTTGTCAGCGGCGGTACGGCCACCCCGAATTTCGCCCGTTTTGCCAAGACGCCGGGGGCGGCTGTCTGGACGACCATAATCGCCTTTTTCCTGGGCAACAGCCTGATGTTCTGCTTCGGCGCCTTCAGCGGGGTGTATGTGGGCGGAAACGATATTTTTGAGGTTATGATCGCGCTGAACCTCACCGTATTTGCCATCCTTGTACTGGGGCTGAATATCTGGACAACCAATGACAATGCGCTGTATTCCGCAGGGCTTGGCCTGTCCAACATTACGAAGATCAAGAAAAGCCCGCTGGTTCTGATTTCCGGCGCGCTGGGGACCATTACCGCCATCTGGCTGTACAACAATTTTACCGGCTGGCTGAACATCCTTAACTGCACCCTGCCTCCGGTTGGGGCGATTCTCATCCTGGGATTCTTCTGCCATAAGGCGGATTATGCACAGGATAAGGAAAATACGCTGGAGGTGAACTGGTTTGCCATCGCGGGCGTAGTAATAGGCGCGGTGATTGCCAATGTGGTGCCTTTTGGAATCGCGTCCATTAACGGCATGGCTGTGGCCTGTATCTGTTATCTTGCGGGAGAAGCGGTCAATAAGAAAGGAAACTGACAAATGCTGATTAAAAATATTCATCTGGAGAACAGCGAGGACTGTACGGATATCCGGGTTTTGGACGGTGTATTTGAAACAATCGCCCAGGGGCTTTCGGCGCTGCCGGGAGAAGAGGTTATCGACGGGACCGGCTGTATGATCCTGCCTCCTTTTATCGAGTCCCATGTGCATCTGGATACCTGCCTGACCGCAGGGGATCCGGAGTGGAACATGTCCGGTACTTTGTTTGAAGGAATCGAGTGCTGGAGCAAAAGAAAAGAGAAGCTTACCAGGCAGGATGTAAAGGATCGTGCAGGAAAAGCTATCCGTATGCAGGCGGCAAACGGGGTTCAGTTTGTAAGGACCCATGTGGATGTGACGGATCCCACACTGGTGGCTATGGAGGCCATGCTGGAGCTTCGGGAGGAACTGAAGGACGAAATTACCATTCAGGTGGTTGCGTTTCCCCAGGAAGGTATTTTGAGTTATCCCCATGGAAAAGAACTGATGGAAAATGCGGTAAAGATGGGGGCCGACTGTGTGGGCGCCATCCCCCATTTTGAGTTTACGCGGGAATACAGCGTGGAATCCCTGAATTTTGCCATGGATCTGGCATACCGGTATGACCGGCTGGTGGATGTGCACTGTGATGAAATCGATGACGAGGCCTCCAGAGGGCTGGAAACGCTGGCGGCAAGGGCTTATGAGATGGAACTGTCTGATAAAGTTACGGCAAGCCATACCACAGCTATGCATTCCTATAATAATGCTTATGTGAACCGGCTGATGCGCCTGTTAAAAATGAGCCGGATTAATTTTGTGGCAAATCCGCTGGTGAATACCCATCTGCAGGGACGGGCGGATACCTATCCCAAACGCCGGGGGGTCACAAGAGTGAAGGAACTGCTGGAGGCCGGGCTGAATGTATCCTTTGGGCATGATGATGTTTTTGACCCATGGTACCCGCTGGGAACCGGGAATATGCGGGATACGGTGTTCATGGGCCTGCATGTATGCCAGATGATGGGTTATGAGGACATCATGAATTCCTATAAACTCATTACCTATAATGCCGCCAAGACCCTGCATTTGGGAGACAGCTATGGAATCCGGGAAAAAAATCCGGCGGATTTCATTATTCTTAACGGGGATAACTTTTACAACGTCCTGAACAAAAAGAGTGAAATCCTCTATTCCTTCCGAAAGGGGAAATTGCTGGCAAAAACCATTCCCGCACAGACGGAAATCTGTTTTTGACACCACACCAGTCAAAGAGCCAAAGCGGCTTTTGAATAATTAAACGTAACGTAAATTTACTTATGAGGAGGAAATGTAATTATGGGTGAAAAGACCACGAGGCAAAA
The DNA here is from genome assembly GCA_900548905.1 of uncultured Lachnospiraceae bacterium. Classification (GTDB taxonomy): domain Bacteria; phylum Bacillota; class Clostridia; order Lachnospirales; family Lachnospiraceae; genus Eisenbergiella. The sequence continues at coordinate 54,798 of URMK01000018.1, forward strand.
GCTGATTCTGGGCATTCAGCATACCCTGGCCATGTTCGGCGCCACCGTACTGGTTCCGGCATTGACAGGGCTGAATACCTCGATCACACTGTTCTGTGCCGGCCTGGGCACATTGCTGTTCCACTGGATCACAAAGAAAAAGGTGCCCGTTTTCCTGGGCTCCAGTTTCGCCTTTATGGCAGGTATCATGGCAATTATCGGGGACTCCAGAATGGGAGATCCCGATTTCCTGGACAAGCTGGCGGCCGTAAAAGGCGCGCTGATTATCGCCGGTCTTGTTTATGTACTCTTTGCCGGCCTGATTAAGATTTTCGGTTATGAAAAGGTAAACAAACTGCTGCCCCCCATCGTAACGGGGCCGATCATCATTGTCATCGGGCTGCGCCTGAGCAGCACTGCAATTAACAGCGCATTTTATTATAACGGAGAATTCAGCCTGAAGGCTGTACTGGTTACGGTGGTGATTCTCACCGTGGTAATCTGTGTTTCCATTTTTGCAAAGGGTATCTTTAACCTGATGCCTATCCTGTTCGCCATCATTGCGGGCTATCTTGTCTGCCTGCCCCTGGGCTTTTGTGACTTCACCGCTGTCAGGGAGGCTCATTTCCTTTCCTTCATGGACAAGGATATCGTATCCCAGCTGCTGTGCATCCCTCAGTTCAAACTGGATGCTATCCTGGCTATTGCGCCTATCGCTCTGGTAACCATGATTGAACACGTGGGGGATATTACCACCAATGGTGCCGTTGTTGGCAAGAACTTCATGGTGGATCCCGGCGTTCACAGGACAATCCTGGGAGACGGCCTTGCCACCGCCCTGGCCGGTATCCTGGGCGGACCCGCCAACACTACCTACGGGGAAAACACAGGTGTCCTCGCCGTGACAAAGGTATATGACCCTTCCGTAATCCGCATTGCGGCGGTATTTGCCATGATCCTCGGTATTTTCGGTAAATTCGGAGGCTTTATTACCAGTATTCCTTCCCCGGTTACCGGTGGTATCAGTATCGTGCTCTACGGTATGATTTCCGCGGTAGGCGTGCGTATCCTCATTAATTCCCGGCTGAACTTCGGCAACAGCCGTAACCTGCTGGTGGCTGCGATCATCCTCGTGCTGGGTATCGGCTGTGACAGCATCCCGGTATACGGAGCCGTTACCATTTCCGGCCTGGCCCTGGCAGCCGTGGTGGGGATTATTCTGGCATTTGTCCTTCCGGAAGGCGAGGACAGCGTGCTGAGTTAAGTAAACGTCCTGCATAAAGGAATAACCTCCTGCGTTAAGAGCGGGAAGGGAACATAGGGCAAGTCAAGAACCCCGCCGATTACGGCGGGGTTCTTGACTTGAACATAAGGATGGCCCACGTAGTATGGCTTCCGTTGCCGGCATGTGTTTGAAAATTCATTCCCGCAATCCGCATGCCTCCTTTGCATGGGATTTATCCCAATTTCAATCAACGTAGCCCGCTGCGCTTCACGAATTTGAGACAATTCCCCGCAAATTGTGACACACATCATGCAGAGAGCAATTTTCAAACATACTCTGGGGAATCAGAAATCAGATCCTCCGATTTCTCCCGATGCATAAAGCCTTGCCACAACTGTCTCGCAGATTCCCAGCTTATCCTGACATCCCGCCTCAGCGGCAAGCTGGAGATACCTTTCAGCGGCTACCTTCTGCAGCCGGCTGTCTTCACACAGGCAGGGCACGGTATCCTCCGGGTATCCACACAGATTTTTCAGCTTGCAGGGGCCGCAGTCTTTATCCAAATCCTCCAGGGTAATCAGACCTTCCAGCTTCTCCAGTGCCCATTTCAGTGCATCTTTTTTTTCCGGTTCCTGCATCTCTTCCATAAGCTGTTCCAGGATTTCTGTTTTTCTCATTCGCAATTTCCTCCTTTATGTGCGGGTGATGTCCTGTATTTTATACCATACGGTTTTGCCGGTAGCGGGATGTCCCTTTTGGGAAATGTGAAGGGCGGAACAGTTCCATTGTTTGAGATCAATCCAGGCCGATCCGCTCCAGGAACATTTGTATGGATTCTGCCTTTGCAGCTTCTTTGAGCCATTTTTTAAGCAGGATTACATCAGTTTCTTTTAAAATACCATCACGCAGACTTTCCGGAATTTCGCCCAAATCATCCAGTAATTCCAGAACGGATTCTGCTTGTCCTATTGCTTTTCCAAGTGCTATTCCTTTTGTTTTTCCATCCGCAGCACCAGCCTGCCATCCGACACTGTATTCTGCGGCACGGATTTTTTTCATTTCTTCTTCTTCATTATATTCAAAAATCGACATAGCTATAACCTCCGCCCTTTGCGCGGCTAAAAACTCCGCCAGGATTGCGTTCTGAATACATTCCTTCACGGCTTTTTCCACCGCTTCCGTAATCTCCATATCTTTAGTGTATTGCCGTATGCAGTCTACGAACATGCAGTATTCCTTCAGCGTTTTGCATTTATCCATCAAATCCCGGTTATTCCCGAGATTTATATTGAGCATCAGTACATTTAATTCCAGATCCGGTGAGGATACTTTTTTTTCAAAAGAATCCGAGAGCTTCATAATCCTACGCTCCGGCTGGGTATCCGTTCCGTTATAAAAGACAACGAAACGGGGAACCGGGATTTTAATTTGTTTGCTGGAATAGAGGGTATCCTGCATCCTCATATTGTGTTTCATTTAAAGCATTGTACAGCTCCAGCAGCTTCTCCGGATCTTTATAAAGCAACCGGAATACAGTGTCCTTGTGATTTCTTACGACATATCGTTCTTTTTGTGTTTCGCCCATTAACTGCTCCTTTCTTTTGCAATGGTTGCAGGAAGCAGCTGAAAGGGAATGCCATATTTCCTTTTCTCCCAGATGGCTCCTGCCTGTTTCAATGGATTAAAGCATAGAGTCTCTGAATAGAAATAGAAGAAAGACGGCAAAATGCCCAGATTCACAGAAGTTTATGCTTATGTTCAGCCTATCACATAACTGTCCGAAATACAATAATATTTTTAACTGTTTATGAGCATCCGAAATTACAAAATGTTCCGGAAAGCCTGGAAGAACATTTTGTGCGCCGGAGAATTTTCTGGCAGTTGAAAAGGCAGGCAGAGGCGCTTTATACTGGGGCCAGTCAAACGGATATCCCAAAACGAAGGAATACGGAAAAAGAGGATGTCCGCCAAAAGGATTGGAGGATTATTATGAAAGAGAGGACGGCAGTTTTTTTGGGAAGGCCAAAGGGAGCCGGAGAAAAAAGAAATACGGAAGAGGGGTCATAAAGGAAAACCTGCAGATTTACAGCCTGATGCTTCACACGCTGATACTGATATTTATTTTTTGCTACATACCTATGTACGGGCTGGTCATCGCTTTTCAGGATTGTGTCCCGGGAGCGCCGTTTTTAGGAGAAGGGGTGAAATGGGTCGGCCTCAGGTGGTTTGATAAATTCATTTCCGTCCACTATTTTTCCAGGCTGATTAAAAATACCCTGATACTGAGCGGCCTGAATCTTTTATTTGGTTTCACAGCTCCTATTTTCTTTGCGCTGCTGCTGGATCAAATCAAGCATACCCGTTTTAAAAAGTTTATCCAGACGGCCAGCTATATGCCTTACTTCATTTCCACAGTGGTGGTTGCCGGGATGGTTATTTCCTTTATTGATACGGACGGGATTGTAACCAACCTTCTTACGGTAATGGGTTTTGACCGGAAAAATTATCATGTGGATCCTGTAGGAGAATGTCCGTTGCGGTCAAGAGAACCGTTTCCTCCATTGCTATAATAAAAGAACAACATCCGGGGACACAAGTTTCACGTTCCCACCTACATGGAGGAAAATATGGATCAAAAAAGTGAAATCCAACGGCATTTACAAGCCCTGTGCGAAGAAATCGGCCCGCGTCCCACCGGCTCACAGGCAAACCGGGACGCGGTTTCTTATGTCCGCAGGCAATTCGAAGCCTATGGCCTCACCACGCAGCTGCAGGAATTTGACTGTATGGACTGGAGCAGGAACGAGGGTACTCTAAAGACAGAGGGAAAGGAGATCCCTGTGATGCCCGCGCCTTATTCCAAAGGCTGCGGGGTACAGGGGGAAATCATCCGGGCAGGTTCTCTGGAAGAACTGCGGAAAGCCCCGCTATCCGGAAAAATTGTATTGCTTTGTGACAGCCTGGCATCCGAACCGCTCATGCCCAAAAGCTTTGTTTTCTGGAATCCGGATGAGCATAAGGAAATCATTTCCCTTCTGGAAAACGGCGGCGCGCTGGCAGTTCTTACCGTAAGCCTTTCCGCCGGACAGTATCTGCCTATCATTGAGGATGGGGATTTTGAACTGCCCTGCGGGATTGTCCTGCCGGAAAATCTTCCCCTGCTTGACAGCGGTATCCGGGCGGTACTGAAGCTGGATGCGGAGAGAAAAGCGGCGAAGGGGGCAAATGTGATTGCTTCCTATGGAAGCGGCGTACACAAGGTCTGCTTTTCCGCCCATATTGATACCGGCAGCATAACGCCGGGCGCTTTGGATAATGCCTCCGGGACGGCGGTACTGCTTGCCATGGCTTCACAGCTGCAGGGAAAAACGTATCCGTACCGGCTGGAGTTCGTCCTTTTTAACGGAGAAGATTATTACTCCACGCCGGGGGAAATGGCATATCTGGCTTCCCATTTATCCAGGCCGGAGGATTACGTCTGTGCGTTTAACGTGGATGGGGCGGGGCTGAAAGGGAAGGATATTACCTATTCGTTTTATGAATGTCCTGAAAAGCTGAGCAACAGTATAAGAAGCTTCGCATCCCGTTTGGAAGGTTTTTCAGAAACCGAGCCGTGGCCGCAGGGGGATCACACCCTGTTTTCCTTTTCCGGCGTACCGGCAGTGGCGATAACTTCCTCCGGTATATTTGAACTGACGGAAGAAGTGCTTCATACGGAAAAAGACATACCGGCTCTGGTAGATGCACAGAAGCTGGGAGATCTTTCCGCCTTCTTGCTGGGGGCAGTTTGACTTTTTCAGATAGAAACCTGCGGAACAGGAGGATGCCTCGCTTCGTGAGCCATCCTCCTGTTTCATGAGAAACGGCGCAGCAGTGAAGGAATTCACTTTGCTGCGCCGTTATTTTATTAATTCCGGATTGTGATGTCTCCGGAGCTGCATTCGATGCGGATCCAGTTTTCATATTCGTTTTCAAAGGTATAATAAACATCGCCGAGCTTGTGGCTGCCTACTTTGATTTCACCGTAGTCGGTTTTTAAATCATAACCATAGGTTTGGGTCAGGATGGGGGTGATGTCCACATGGCCGTAATCGGATTTGACGGTAAGATTCCGGAAGCTGAAGGCTTCTGCATCCATATCCCCGCTGCTTAGCTTAAGGCTGGCATCGGCGGCGGTAACTCCGTTCATATCCACAGAGCCGTAATCGCTGCTAACCGTAAGCTGTCCCAATGCGGCCTGTTTTAGTTTGAGGGTACCGCTGTTCAGTACCAGATCCGTGCTTGTTTTGATATCCGCATTGTCCAGGGTACAGTGACCATAGTCGTTTGTTACCTTCAGGGTATTCCCGCTCAAATTTTCTCCTTTGAATTTACCGGAGTTGAGGGTGAGATCCATATCGGAGCAGGTAATGTCAGTGAGGGATGCATTTCCGTAGTCATTCATCAGGGTAAGTTCTTCTGCCTTCAGCCCGGAGAGGCCGGTATCACCGGAGGAGGTGGAAACGGATACGGAGCCAAGCTGTGTATCGGCGGGGACGTAAATGGTCACATATTCTTTGGCGGAGGGCCAATCCACGGAAAAGGCGGTGGAGAAACCGGACAGGAAAACGACCTGTCCGCTGCTGTGTTTGCTTTCCCTGACAGTGAGTTTCCCATCTTTTACCTGGATATCGGGAGCGCTCCAGGCCACAAGCTGGTATTCCAGCCCGTAGTGGTCAGAGGGCTGTATGGTGATATCGGCATAATCCATCTGAATATCCAGGCTGGTGAAGGCATCCAGATCGTCGATAGTATCGGACAGGACGGACGGTCCCTCGCCGGTAGTGTTATTCAGGGAATAGACGGTAAGACCGTTTCCGGGCTGGAAACCGATGCCGTTGAAACGGCCTCCCAGCACCCAGCCTATGACGGACAGAAGCAGTCCGGCAGCACACAGGGAGCCGCAAAGTATAAATAATTTATTGCGTTTACGCATGACGCTCTCCTTTCATTTTTAAGATATTTCCGAAAAGCTTTACCAGACTGCTCAGGATTAGGCGGCAGAGTTTTAATACACCGTATACGGCCAAAAGTCCCAGTCCGGTGCAGAACAGGCCGGCACCAAAACAGCTGAGCGCAGTGGCGGGAGCGCTGAACAGGACGGTAAAGCTGGCGGCTACGGCGAGGGGGCCGCATACAACAAAGGCGAGGGCCGCCATGATAAAGGCTGCCAGCACCAAAAGCACGCAGAATATTAACAGGACAATCACACCCAGGAACAGCACGGCAAAAGGAAGCGCTATGGGAACCGCGCAGACGGCAAGGATACCGATCCACAGGGCATTCATATTTTTGCGAAGGCCCTTTTGGGGAACGGAAGCTTTTTGGATAGCCATATTGGTGATGATTTGTTCCGCCGCCGCTTCCGGGCTTCCTAAATCGTCGATGGCCTGCTGTTCTCTTTCCGGTCCGGCATCTTCAAAATATTCTTCAAAATAAGCCATGGCCTCATAATAATTTTCTCTGGGCAAAATCCGAAGCCGCTTTTCCAACGCGCTCATATATTCGGTCTTGTTCACTTTTCCTCACCTCCATGGGCAATTTCATTGATAGCATCCACGTACTTTTTCCATTCGTTGTCAAGGTATTCACAGGTTCCCCGCCCATCCGGCGTAATCCGGTAATATCTCCGGTTGCGTCCCTGGAATTGCTGGTCATAGGTATCCACCATTCCGTTTTCCTGCAGCCTTTTCAAGATGGGATACAGCGTGGAATCCTTCGTGTTTGATACGGTTTTCAGCTGCTGGCTTATTTCATAACCATAGCTGTCATTTCTGGAAACGACAGATAAAATCAGGAATTCCAGCAGCGGTGTACTGAGCGGATATATCATGTAATCCCTCCTTCTCTCTATATATATTTCAATCAGGCATATCTATGAATTAAGTATATTATATTTTGTATAATATATACTGTCAACACATATAAGGAATTCTTAAGCTTTTTAAGAAAAATTTTTGAAAGAATATAGCTGTAAAAAGGCCTGTCATAAAAATTTCCGGCCCGGACATATTCCTGTCCTTCTTTTCATAAGGTATATAGGACATAACAGTTGAGACTTATCTGAACTGTTACTAAAAGACTGTGGCTGTTGGAAACGTACAGTCACTTTCCAGGACAAGATAAAGGAGTGGGATTGTGTTTGAGACAAAGAGTATCAGAGAAACATGTGTACAGCTGGACAGTGATATAGACAAAGGACTGACGGAAAAAGAAGCCGCAAGGCGTTATCAGGAGAACGGGAAGAATGAGCTGAAGGAACCGCGGAAAAAGACGGTGGTGGAGTCTTTTCTGGAACAGCTGAATGATCCGCTGATATATGTACTTCTTGCGGCAGCTGTTATATCCCTCCTGCTCCATGAAGTGAGTGATGCCGTGATCATTGCGGTGGTGGTGCTGATGAACGCTTTTGTAGGCATGATACAGGAGGGGAAAGCCCAGAAGGCCCTGGATTCCCTGAAAAAGCTGACAAGCCCTCATGCCTATGTGATCCGGGAGGGCAGGGAAAAGGAGATTCCGGCGTCCCAGCTTGTGGTGGGGGACATTGTATGTCTGGATGCCGGCTGCCAGATCCCGGCGGATCTGCGCCTTACCAGAACCAGCAGCCTGAAGGTGGAGGAGTCGGCCCTGACAGGGGAATCGGTACCGATTGAAAAGGACGCTTCCTTTGTTGCGAGAGGGGCGGTCTTTGCACGCAGAGAGGAGTATGCGGAGAAGGGAAAAGGGCTGGAAGCGGCCGGGAAGAGGGAGGCAAGGGCAGGGAAAGAAACCCATATCCCTCTGGGGGATCGCTATAATATGGCATATATGTCCACCATAGTGACCTACGGCCGGGGAGAAGGAATCGTGACCGCCACCGGTATGGATACGGAAATCGGGAAAATCGCTTCTCTCATCAATGAAAGCCATGAAGAGCTCACCCCACTGCAAAAAAGGCTGGGAGATCTGGGAAAACTGTTAAGTATACTCTCCCTGCTTCTCTGTGCGGCTCTTTTCGTCATCGCACTGGTGCAGAAAAGAAACCTGATAGAAATGTTGATCACGGCCATATCCCTGGCAGTAGCCGCGGTTCCCGAAGGGCTTCCGGCGGTGGTCACCATCTGTCTGGCCCTGAGCGTTACCAAGATGGTAAAGGTACATACCATAGTCAGAAAGCTTCCTTCCGTGGAAACGCTGGGAGCGGTAAGTGTGGTCTGCTCCGACAAGACCGGCACCCTGACCCAGAATAAAATGACTGTGGAAAGCTGCTTTACCAATCAGAAGATGCTGGGGAAAAAAGATCTGGGAAAGGAAGAACACAGGGAATTTTTAAAAGGAATGACTCTGTGCAACGATGGAGTACTGGACGGGGGAGAACGCATCGGGGATCCCACCGAACTGGCTCTGCTGGATCTGTCGGCCCGGTTCGGTATGCGCAGGGAGGAACTGGAAAAGGAATTTCCCCGCACAAAGGAGCTGGCTTTTGATTCCAACCGCAAGATGATGTCCACCTTCCATCAGAGAGGAAACCAGACGGTTACCTATACAAAAGGGGCGCCCGACGAGATCCTGAAAAAATGCAGCAGTATTCTGCTATACGGCAGGACCGCAGCCATGACGGAACAGCAGCGAAGGCAAATCAGACAGGCGGTGGAGAATATGTCCTCCCAGGCCCTGCGGACGCTGGCGATTGCCATGCGGACCGGCGGCAGCGTGCCGTTGGAAGAGGGGCTTACCTTTGTAGGTATGGTGGGAATGAAGGATCCGGCGCGTCCCGAGGCGGCCGACGCGGTGGCGCGTTTCCGGGACGCGGGGGTATCCACTGTGATGATTACCGGCGATCATGTGGATACCGCCTTTGCCATCGGAAAGCAGCTGGGGATAGTGACCCGTCCGGAGCAGTGCCTCACCGGAGATGCGGTTGCCCATCTGGATGAGGAAAATTTCCTGCACAAACTGGATACGGTACGGGTATTTGCCAGGGTTTCCCCGGAACATAAGGTACGTATCGTAAAAGGCTTTAAGGAAAAAGGGAATATTGTGGCTATGACAGGCGACGGCGTCAACGACGCGCCTTCCCTCAAAGCGGCGGATATCGGCATTGCCATGGGAATGACGGGAACAGATGTGGCGAAGCAGGCTTCGGATATCATTCTTACCGACGATAACTTTGCCACCATAGAAAAAGCCATTGTGGAAGGGCGGGGCGTATACGAGAATATCAAGAAATCCGTCATCTTCCTTCTTTCCTCCAACCTGGGGGAGATTATGACCATGTTCCTGGCTGTATTATGCGGCCTGGCTTCCCCTCTGAAATCCAGCCATATCCTCTGGATTAACCTGATTACCGATTCCCTTCCGGCACTGGCACTCGGTGTGGATAATAATGATGCCGACAGCCTGATGAAACGACCGCCACGGGATCCTAAAGAGAGTCTTTTTGCGGGAGGAGGCTTTGCCTGCACCGGCTTTTACGGCCTGCTGATAGCAGGGATCAGCCTCGCAGCCTTTTTTACCATTCCCTATGCGGTGATTCTGGAGAAACAGATCCCTCTTACCATAGCCAATTTTGCTACGGTGCTCCAGCATGAAGCCATATTGAACCGCGCGCAGACCTATGCGTTTACGGTTCTGGGGATGTCCCAGCTGTTTCATGCGGTGGGTATGAGGGACGTGCGCAAATCTGTATTCAAGATGAAGCATTTTGACAATAAGCTGATGATAGCAGCCTGTGTCCTTGGTTTCCTCCTGCAGTTTGCCGTAACGGAAATCCCTTTTCTCACGGCGGCCTTCGGGACGGCCCATCTGTCCTTAAAGGAATGGCTGCGTCTGACCTTCCTGGCGGCCTTCCCCCTGCTGGCCCACGAACTGATGATCCTGTTTTCCTTTGACTTTGTCCGGAAAGGGAACCGGAAACAGAAGCTGTCGGCGAAAGCGGCTTCGGAATATATGTTATAAAAAGGCTTAACTTTCGGGGAAATCTGTCGATATTATAAAAAAAGACCGGTATTCCGGTAACTGCGTCCAACTTAATAAACCGGGTGCAGCTGCCGGAATACGGGATATTACTTTATTTTTTTATCCTTTCCAGAAGATCTACAATCAGCCGGGCCTCATCTTCGTCCAGCTGACGTATGTATTGCATTGCTCTTTGCTGCAATTGCGTGGTACGCTCCGACTCATTAAAGAATTCCATAGGAGTAACACCCAGATAATCACATATGTAGAGGAATTCCGGCATAGAAGGTAAGGCACGGCCGGAGGCAATACTGTGTATATAACTTGTGCTGTGCCCTAAATCCAAACTCATTTTTCTTTCCGGAACATCCTTCTGGAGTCGAAGTTCGGTAATACGATCACGAATAAATTTTTCGTCCATTGTCATCCGCCTCCTCCTATGTGATAATCATAATATACAATAGTCAGATTTTCGAATATTTATAGCGTCTGATATTGTTGAAACATACGCTTAAATCGTCTATAATTGTAAAAGAAAGATGCATATAATATACACATGCCATAGGAGAATATACAATGAATAAAAAAAAGATTTACCGAAAAGTGGCAAAAGAATATGGAGTGAGTGTACAGGAAGTAAAGCAGGAGATGCAGGCAGCGCTGGATTATTCCTATCGGAATACCCCCGATGACGGCGTTACAGGCGCCTGGCAGAATAAGGTCCCCAGAAAAGGAGAGGCCCCTACGCCGGACGAACTGCTGCGTTATGCCTGCGGTGAACTGGCTGTTTCTGATAAAAAAGCAAAGTAAATTGCATCTGTTCATTCATCATCATTGTCGAAACTTAAAAAATAAGAAGCCTCCACAAAATGTGGAGGCTTCTTATCTTATGAGGGGGGAGATAGTTTCAACAAAACTTGTGAGCTGTTGTTCATCTATCTGTCATTTATGATACCGGATAATTGTGTCAAAAGTGTGTCGCAATTCAAAAAAACTTATTAAATGTATAAAAGAATTCTTTAAAGAATCTTAATTGATAAAAACTATTCTTTGGGGGAAAATGATTTATAAAAAGTTAAGAGAATAAAATTGACTTACTATTTACAAAAAGTCAGTCAGTTGCTATAATACACAAAAAGGCGGAAGGCAGGTGACAGGATGCGGATAAGCAAGGAACCGGAAATACGCCGGGCGGAACTGGTGGAGGCGGCCCGGGAGCTGTTTGACAAAAACGGAATCAAGAATACGCAGGTCAGCCAGATAGTGGATAAGGTGGGAGTCGCCAAAGGCCTTTTCTATTATTATTTCAAATCTAAGGAAGAGATTGTGAATGAGGTGGTGAGCGTGGTAATGTCCGAACTGCGGGAAGCTTCCGAAAGGATTCTCGCGGATGACACCCTTACTTTTTATCAGAAGGCTTCTGAATTTCTGGCACTCTATATGGATATGATCGACCAGTTTTCCGGAGATGAAGAAGAGAATCTGGCGAACATGCTGGAGGTCTTTTCCAGAAATTCCATCGCCCAGGATGCCAATGATCTGCTGCAGGAGCAGATCAGCCGTCTGCTTGAACAGGGGGTAAAGGAGAATATACTCACGACGGCCTATCCGGAGGAAACCATACGGATTCTTATTTTGGGATTACTGGCCCAGTCCAGGAAACAGCTTCTTTCTATGGAGCAGATTATGACCATTATTGAGCAGGCCATGCATATGCCTGCCGGTTCCCTGAAAAAGGGAGGAGGAGAATGATATGACACAGTACAGTGAACCGTTGGATTCGGTAATAAGCGGCCTGCACAGCAGCAGGACAGAGGGGCTTACAAGTGCGCGGGCGGAGGAACGCCTGCAGGAATACGGCCCTAACCAGCTGCGGGCCAAGAAAAAGAAAACCAATCTGCAGCGTTTTTTTGAACAGTTCAAGGATGTGATGATACTCATCCTGATCGCTGCAGCAGCGGTATCGTTTGTGGTTGCGTGCAACGGACATGATTCGTCCGAATTTTTTGAACCTCTTCTGATTCTGCTGATTGTCGTCCTCAATGCCGTCATGGGCATGGTGCAGGAAAGCAAGGCGGAAAAAGCCATGGAAGCGCTGCAGAACATGTCGGCACCGCGGGCAAGAGTGATCCGCGACGGCAAAGAGGTCGTGATTGACGCCGTGCAGGTGGTACCCGGAGATATCATCCTGGTGGAAGCCGGCGATAATATCCCTGCCGATGCCAGGCTGATAGAATCGGCGAGCCTGAAGTCGGAAGAATCCGCACTGACAGGGGAATCCGTTCCCAGTGAAAAGAATGCCGCCCTTTTAATAGAAGAAAAAGCGCCTTTGGGAGATCGGGCGAATATGATCTACTCCGGCTGCAGCGTGGCATACGGACGTGCACGTGCGGTGGTTACGGCTACCGGGATGAATACGGAAATGGGACATATTGCAGGGCTTCTGGAAGGGGAAACGGACAGCCAGACCCCTTTGCAGCAAAAACTTGCCCAGCTTGGAAAATATCTGGGCTTTCTGGCAATTGCCGTGTGTGCGGTCATCTTTATTATCGGCCTGATTGACGGCATGGCGGTTATGGAAATTTTTATGACGGCGGTTTCCCTTGCCGTTTCGGCTATCCCGGAAGGACTTCCCGCAATCGTCACCATTGTCCTTTCCATCGGTGTCCAGCGCATGGTGAAGCAGAATGCCATTATAAGAAGGCTGCCCGCCGTGGAAACGCTGGGAAGTGCATCCGTTATCTGTTCCGATAAAACAGGAACCCTCACCCAGAACCGTATGACCCTGGTAAAAGCTTATGATGCGGTGAGCGGCAGCCTTGCGGACATATCCGGACAGGATTCCTCCGAGATTAAAAAGCTTCTGGAATACGGCGCCCTCTGCTGTGACGGTTCTGTGATCGAAAAGGACGGAGAGGTACAGCATATCGGAGATCCAACGGAAACCTCCATTGTATATGCGGCCATGAAAAACGGAAGTCCCAAGGAAAAGCTGGCTCAGGAATATCCACGGCTTACCGAGCTTCCTTTTGACTCCGACAGAAAACTCATGACCGTGGTATGCAGAATGCATGGCAGGAATGTAGTCATTACCAAGGGTGCTTTTGATTCCATGCTCCCCATCTGTACCCATGGGGATATGGATAAGGCCCAGGAGCTGGTGAATACCATGAGCGAGGGCGCACTCCGTGTTCTGGCGATAGGGTATAAGGAAATAGAAGAAGTACCTGAAAATCCTTCTATCGAAGAACTGGAAAACGGGCTTACCTTTATGGGGCTGGTAGGGATGATCGATCCGCCCCGCCCGGAGGTACGCGATGCGGTTGCGGTATGCAGGAAGGCGGGGATCAAGCCTGTTATGATCACCGGCGACCATGTGGTTACCGCATCGGCGATTGCCCGGGATCTGGGCATCCTGGAGGAAGGCGACAACGCGATTACCGGCGCACAGCTGGCGGCAATGAGCGAGGAAGAACTGACCGGAAAGGTACGGCATATCTCGGTATATGCCCGTGTGTCTCCGGAAGATAAAATACGCATTGTGAAGGCATGGCAGAATCAGGGAGAAATCGTTGCGATGACCGGTGACGGCGTGAACGATGCGCCGGCCTTAAAGGCCGCGGATATCGGCTGTGCCATGGGAATTACCGGTACCGATGTGGCAAAAGGCGCGGCGGATATGACACTGACGGATGATAACTTTACGACTATTGTGTCCGCTGTAAAAGAAGGACGCGGTATTTACGGAAATATCAAGCATGCGGTGGCCTTTTTGCTTGGTACCAATATCGGGGAGGTATTAACCGTATTCCTTTCCATGCTGTTCTGGAAACAGAGCCCTCTTCTCTCCATGCAGCTTCTGTGGATCAACCTGGTAACAGACAGCCTTCCCGCTATTGCGCTGGGCATGGAAAAGGTTCCCGACGATGTGATGGAAAAGAGTCCGAAGCCGAAGAATGAAGGCATTTTTGCACATGGCCTGGGGATTCGGATCGTATTGCAGGGTGTTATGTTTGCGGCTCTGACCTTATTCGGTTTCTGGCTTGGCTGGAAGGAAACCGGAACCATAGAGGCCGGACGTACCATGGCCTTTATGGTATTGGCGACCACCCAGGTGTTCCATGCCTTTAATATGCGTTCCAACCACTCCCTTTTCAAGACCGGCTTTTTTACGAATAAATATCTAAACGCAGCGGCGGCGCTCTCCCTGGTTCTGATTGCGCTGATCACCTTTATTCCGCCCTTTGCCCTTGTTTTCGGCCTGACGGCCCTTCCGGTACATCTGTACCTGACGGCGCTGGGGCTGGCATTTATTCCTATTATTGTACTGGAAATTGCGAAAGCGGCGGGGATGATAAAACATCACCAATAATTATAATGATAGTAACAGGCAAGGTGCACGGAGACACCTTGCCTGTTTTTTGATGTGCAGATAGGCCGCCGTCCTTTACCGGAGCCGGGGGGTTACCTGTTTTTCGGGATTTTATTCAATTCCGCATTGATGATCCTGGAAGCACCCTCCGGAATCGTTTTGGCCATACCCATGGAACCTATCATATCCACCAGTTCCTCCGCCGTCTTTTCCCCCAGCATACCCAGCATTCCTTTTTTCAGCTTCATGCCGGTCATGGAGGACAGGGCGCCGGTCAGTATCCGGGCGGCTTCTTCCTGCCGCAAGATATCCCTGACCGGATCTTTTACGGAAAACCGGTCCTCCGGGAATTCCATGGGGGCATTGGCTTCTGTTGCGGCAGCTTCGTCAAACCAGTTGGCTGCGCCGTCGGTTTCCTCCTCTTCTTCCGGGGGCAGGGTATAAACGGCAGGTTTTTCATCGGTCCGCTGCAGGGATATGGTATCCGAACAGTCCCCGGCGCAGGCGGTAAAGCAGGTGAAGCCATCCTTCAGGGGGACCTGTTCAAATATAAATACACGACTGCCCGTGAGGGTGAGGAAAAGATCCCCATTACAGTACAGACTTACCTCCGGCCGGTTGGAGTATACTTTGAGGGTAATCGTGCCGCTTCCGGCAGGAAAATCCGTGCGCAGGGCATAACGGCGTCCGCAGATGTGGACAAAAGGTTCGCTGCTCCAGTAAGCCTTATACAGATAAAACGCGTCCTTTTTTATTTTCCTGTCCAGGGTTACCAGGCCCTTGTTGTTGCGGCCGGCGGTCCCGCCTTCGCTCCGGGCGGCACAGCCGAAATCAAACATATTCCAGACATAAGTGCTCCACAGATAGGGGCGTTCCATGAGGACAGCCGCCATGTGTTCATGGTATTCGGCCTGATAGCTCTCCGAATAATCCCTGCATTTCGGGACATCGGGCTGGTAGGTGATAATTCCTTCCGCGCCGTACTCGGAAAGGCCGAGGCAGATTTCCGGATGTACCTCGTGGAAGTGATCCAGCCATTTTTCGTTGTCGGTATACACCCCGCCGTACCAGCCGAAGTAATGGTTATAACTTTCCAAATCCGTAATACCGTGCAGCCTGCTTTCCGGGGGGACCATGCTCACATGAGCCATGGTGGTCAGACGGGTGGGATCGATGCTTTTTACCAGAGAATTCAAGTCTTTGTGGTTTTCCGCCAGACCGGGCTTTTCACCCGCAATGGTGATTTCGTTGGATATACCCCAGAAGCAGATGGAAGGGTGGTTGTAATTCTGATAGACCAGCTCCTGCATTTGGGTGCGGCAGTTTTCATGGGCGTTTCGGTCCTCGCTCTGGCTGCTGATATAGGGGATTTCCGCCCATACGACAAAGCCGTATTCGTCGCAGGCATCGTAGAAATCGCGGCTGTGCTGGTAGTGGGCCAGCCGTACGGTATTGGCGCCGATTTCCCGTATCAGACCGGCATCTTCATAATGTTCTTCTCTAGTAAGGGCATTTCCCCGGTACAGCCGGTCCTGGTGGCGGGATACGCCCCGGAGCATCATGGGTTTTCCGTTCAGGAAGAAGCCTTTTTCCGGATCCACGGAAAAGCTGCGGATGCCGAAGCGGCAGCTGATTTCATCCACGGTTTCGTTCCGGTAAACCAAAGAGGCCGTGCAGGTATACAGGTAGGGATCCTCCACACCCTGCCACAGATGGGCTTTGGGCAGAAAGAGGCTGGTGCCGGGATCGCCGGCGGGCCGCCAGGCTTCTCCTGTTACCTCACCCGCAGCGTCTGTGATAAGATAGCGTACTGTATAATCGTCATCCGCATGTTTGATCCAGGTCTGCAGCTTCAGGAAAGCACAATCCCCTTCCGGCAGGGAGGTGACCGAGAGGCCGGGGGCACCCCAGAATTCCAGATCAAAGTGAACCTGCGGAACAACGATCAGATTTACCCCCCGGTATAACCCTCCATAAAAGGTAAAATCAGCCATACGGGGATAGATATGAGACCGGTCGGAATTGTCTGCGCATATTACGAGAAGGTTCGGATCCTTCGAAGCAGCCGGGTGCAGATAACCGGTGATTTCAGCGGTAAAGGAAGAAAATCCTCCCTCATGGTAAGCCGCTTCCCGGCCATTTACAAAGACCTTCCCGGACAGGGAAGCGGCCAGTACCTCCAGAAATACTTTTTTCCCTTCCGCATCGGGCGGCGTGGGGAATTCTTTGGCGTACCAGCAGGCGCCCCGGTAATAATCTCCCCTGCCGTCCTGCCCGTCTATGGCGTTCCAGGTGTGGGGAAGAGTTATTTTTTCCCAGTCGGAGGGAAGGCTGCGGGGGAGTCCGATGTCCTCCCGGGAAAAATACCAGTTTTCGTTAAATGGGATTAGGTTTCTCATGTTATCCTCCTTTTTGTCGTGGAATATGCCGCCGGCTTTGGCTGGGGACAGCCCGTTTTCATGTCTGGGTATCCGGCTTCGGGCACGTATGCAGTCAGTGATAGTGTTGCCTTGAAATTATAGGCTTATCCACCGGAAAACGTCGTATTTTTCTATCGGATTGTAACAGCAGACGCTTTGGAAAGAGCCGGGATTATTTGATATTGTTTCATGCCGATAGGGGAAATAAAGTCCCCGTTCTGCGTAACCTGGGACTGCGAGATAGAAATTGGAAGATGTCAGGGCATGGGAAATATGGTATAGTAAATAATATGTTTCAGGAGTCTGATGCACAGATACAGGAGGGATAATCGTGTCATTGCGTTTTTATACAGGAGCGTCCGGGGCAGGGAAAAGCACAGGGCTTTACCGGGAAATTACCCGTCGTTCCATGGAGGAGCCGAACCGGAATTTTTTTATTATCGTGCCCGACCAGTTTACGATGCAGACCCAGATGGATCTGGTGACGATGCATCCTGACAGGGGGATTATGAATATCGACGTACTCAGCTTCGGAAGGCTTTCCCACAGGATTATGGAAGAGGTGGGGGCGGATGAGAGGCCGGTGCTGGACGATACGGGCAAGAGCCTTGTGCTCCGTAAAATAGCAGGGAAACTGAAGGGGGAGACATCCGTTATCGGAGGGAACCTGAATAAGACCGGATATATCCATGAAGTGAAATCGGCGATATCGGAGTTCATGCAGTACGGGATCGGTATGGAGGAACTGGAGAAGCTGACGGATTATGCCCGTAAAAAAGGGCAGCTCTATCACAAGCTGAAGGATCTTGGCGTTCTTTATCAGGGGTTCCGTGAATATATACGGGAAAAATATATCACCACCGAGGAAACACTGGATGTGCTGGCCAGGCTGCTTCCCCGGTCGACCCTGGTGAGGGGGAGCGTGATCGCATTCGACGGGTTTACCGGGTTTACGCCGGTACAGAACCGGGTGCTGCAGCAGCTGATGGGGCTGGCGGACGAGGTGATCGTTTCTGTGGTTATGGACGGATCAGAGGATATGTATGAGGAGAAGGAGGAGCAGAACCTTTTTCATCTGAGTAAAAAGACGGTGGTGTCTTTAAGCCGCCTGGCGGCGGAGGCAGGTGTGGCACGGGGGGAGGATGTCATCCTGAACCAGAATCCGGTACCCAGATTCCGGGAGAATCCTTCTATGGCACATCTGGAAAAGCAGCTGTTCCGTTATCCCTGCAAGCCTTACGAAGGAGAAGCCCGGATACGGATTATGGAGGCGTCCACCCAGCAGGAGGAGGTCCGGCAGGTGTGCATTGCCATCCGGGAATATTTACGCCGGACAGGGAACTGTTACCGGGATGTGGCTGTGATTGCCGGGGATCTGGGGGCGTATGCCAGCTTTCTGGAACGGACGGCGGCCCTGTATGACATTCCTCTTTACCTGGATCAGACAAGAGGGATTGTCCTGAACCCTTTTATTGAATATCTGAAAAGCGCCCTGCAGATTGTGACCAGGAATTTTACCTATGAATCGGTCTTTCACTATATCCGCAGCGGGCTGGCGGATTTTACGCCGGAGGAAGCCGACCGGCTGGAAAATTATGTGCTCGCCACCGGGGTGAGGGGGAAAAAAAGATGGCAGGCCATGTTTGTGCGCAAAACGCCCGATATGGATAATGAACTGGAAATGCTGGAAGAGCTGAATGAGAGCAGGCGGAGGCTGATGGATCAGATGGAGCCTCTGATGCAGTCCTTTACGGATACCCGTTCTCTTGTGACGGGGCTGTATTCTTTTATAGAAAAAAATGAGGTACAGCGTAAGCTGGGGGTCTATGAGGAGCAGTTTGCGGAGGAAGGGGATGCGGTTAAGGAAAGGGAATATGCCCAGATTTACAGGCTTGTTATGGATCTTCTGGACAGCTTTGTGGAACTGATCGGGGATGAGCCGGTAAAAATGGATGAATTTTCCCAGATTCTGGAGGCCGGCTTCCAGGAAATCCAGGTAGGGACCATTCCCCGGAACGTGGATCGCGTTGTGGCGGGGGATATGGAGCGGACCCGTCTGAAACAGGTGAAAGCGCTGTTTTTCCTTGGGGTCAATGACGGCTATATCCCCAAAGCGGCGGGAAGCGGCGGGATCATATCGGATATGGATCGGGAATTCCTGGCGGAAAGCGGGATGGAGCTGGCGCCTACTCCCAGGCAGCAGATGTATATCCAGAAGCTTTACCTGTATATGAATATGACAAAGCCGTCGGACACGCTGTATCTGTCCTATGCCAGGATGAGCAGCGAAGGGCGTTCCATGAGGCCTGCTTATTTGATCGATACGGTGAAAAAGCTGTTTCCTTCCATTCGGGTGGAAAAGCCGGAGGAGCTTCCAAAGCTTGTCCAGGTGCAGACGCTGGAGGACGGCAGGGACGGATTTGTCCAGGGGCTGCGCAGGTTTGCGGACGGCAGGATGGAAAGGGGCGGGGAGGACGAACAGAATTTCCGGCACCTTTATCAGATCTATGCCGGGGCGGAGAAAACCCGGGAATGGGCCGGGAGCATGAGTGATAAGGCCTTTTACAGCTACCGGGACAGGCCTCTGGCCAGAGAGGCGGCCCTGGCTTTGTTCGGGCGCACACTTTTGGGAAGTGTAAGCCGCCTGGAGCAGTATGCATCCTGTGCCTATGCCCATTTCCTGCAGTATGGACTGATGCTGAAGGAACGGGACGGGTACAGCTTTGAGGATGTGGATATGGGAAATATATTTCATGGGGTTCTGGAGATTTTCGGGGACAAGCTGAAGGAACACGGCTGGAACTGGTTTGATTTTCCCAAAGAAGAAGGGGAACGGCTGGTGGAGGAAGCGGTGGAGGCCTACGCGGTGACCTATGGGGAGGCTGTCCTTTTTGACAATGCACGGAACCAGTATGTGATAACGAGGCTGAAGCGGATCCTGAAACGGACGGTGGCGACGCTGCAGTATCAGTTGAAGAAAGGGGCATTCCGCCCGGAACAGTTTGAAGTCTCCTTCTCCGTCCTGGAGGATCTGGAATCGGTGAATATTGCCCTTACGGGGGAAGAAAAGCTGCGCCTGCGGGGGCGGATTGACCGTGTGGACGTATGTGAAGAGGAAGAAAAGGTCTACGTAAAAGTTATTGATTATAAGTCCGGGAACCGGGATTTCAGCCTTGCGGCCTTGTATTACGGGCTGCAGCTGCAGCTGGTGGTCTATATGAACGCCGCTGTGGAAATGGAAGAAAAACGGTATCCGGATCGGTTGGTGGTGCCTGCGGCCATGCTGTATTACCGGGTGCATGACCCCATTGTGGAGGGGGACGAAACATTAGATGAGGAACAGATCCGGGAAAAAATCCTGGCAGGGCTGCGCATGACCGGTGTGGTGAACGCGGACGAGGCTGTTGTAGCCAGCCTGGACGGGGCATTCGGGACCAAATCCGATGTCATTCCCGTGGAACGCAAAAAAGACGGTTCTTTCAGCGCCCGATCCAGCATTTTGCAGGAAAATGATTTCCGGGTTATTTCCGATTATGTCAATCTGAAAATCAAAGAAATCGGCAAGGGCATCCTGGACGGAAACATTGCCCTGAACCCGTATGTACAGGGGAGCGGCCAGTCGGCAAAGGATGCATGCACATACTGCCCTTATAGCAGGGTGTGCGGATTCGACCGGAAAATACCGGGGTTCCGGAAGCGTGAGCTGGAAAAACTGGAGGAAGAGGAAGCGCTGGAAAAGATTAAGAAAGCGTTGGAAGGAGCAGGAAATGGCAGTGACATTTACACCGGATCAGCAGGCGACCATTGAGGCAAGAAACAGCAGCATTCTGGTATCGGCGGCAGCCGGCAGCGGAAAGACGGCCGTTTTGGTGGAACGGATCATACAGATGGTGAGCGATGGGAAACATCCGGTGGATATTGACAGGCTTCTGGTGGTTACCTTTACCAATGCGGCGGCGGCCCAGATGAGGGAACGGATTACCCAGGCGCTTTCCGCCAGAGTGGATGAGAATCCGGGCAACGCCCATCTGCTTAAGCAGCTGACGCTGATTCATAATGCCCAGATAACGACGATAGACAGCTTCTGCCTCTATATTATACGGAATCATTTTGATGAAATCGATCTGGATCCGGATTTCCGGGTGGCGGATGACGGGGAAATCAGGCTGCTGATGCAGGACGTGCTGGCTCAGATGCTGGAGGAATATTTTACAAAGGGGGAAGAAGATTTTCTCGCCTGTGTGGAATATTTTGCACCGACAGGGAAGGAAAAACGTCTGGAGGAACAGATTTTAGGACTGTATGAATTCGCCATGAGCTATCCCTGGCCGGGCGAATGGCTGGAAGAACACGGCGGGGATTATGCGGTTTCCCCGGAGAATATGGAACAATGCCGATGGGTGGAACTGCTTGAGGAATATGTGTATACCATGCTGGGAGAAGCGGCGGACAGCCTGGAACAGGCCCTGACGATCAGCAGGGAGCCGGATGGCCCTTATATGTATCTGGATACCCTGGAGGAGGACAAAAGTACCCTGGAACGCCTGATGGCGGCAAAAAGCCTTCAGGAGCTGTATGAAGGCTTTTCCGGGCTGTCCTTCGGCAGGATCAGCTCCAAAAAAGATACCGGCGTGTCCCCTGAAAAAAGGGAACGGGCCAAGGAAATACGGGGTGTTGTGAAGGATTTGCTGGGCGGGCTGGCGAAGAAATATTTTTATGCCTCTCCCCGGTCCCAGGCGGAACGTATGGCGGCCTGCGCCCCGTATGTATCCTGCCTTTTATCTTTGACCGACGATTTCCGGATCCGTCTGGATGCGAAAAAGCGGGAAAAAAATCTCATGGATTTCCATGATATGGAGCATATGGCCCTGCGGATACTCACGGAAAAAAGGGAGGATGGGGTATATCCCACAGCTGCAGCCCGGGATATGCGGGATTATTACGCGGAAATCATGATCGACGAATACCAGGACAGCAACCTGGTGCAGGAATATCTGCTGAAAAGTATTTCCGGGGAAGAGGACGGCAGATTCAACCGGTTTATGGTCGGGGATGTGAAGCAGAGCATTTATAAATTCCGTCTGGCCAGGCCGGAGCTGTTCATGGAGAAGTTTGAACGCTACGGGAAAGACGGGGGGAAAGAACGCCGCATTGACCTGAAACAGAATTTCAGAAGCCGGCATCAGGTGACGGACAGCGTCAATGCCTGCTTTTCCGTGCTGATGGGACGGGATTTGGGGGGCGTGGAATACGATAAGGATGCCGCGCTGTATCCCGGAGCCGTTTTCCCGGAGCCGGAAGGGGGAGAAGAGGACGTGTACCGTACCGAAGTGCTGCTCACCCTGGCGGAAGAGGACGGTCTGGAGGACCGGGAACGGGAAGCGCTGGCAGTTGCGGGTAAAATCCGCCGGATAGTGGGGAGACTGCCGGTGGCGGATAAGGACACCGGCGGCCTGCGGCCTGCCGGCTATGGGGATATTGTCATCCTGCTTAGGACCACGGCAGGTTGGGATGAGGTATTCAAAACGGTGCTGGAGAAAAGCGGCATTCCTGTTTATATCACTTCGAAAACCGGCTATTTTGCGGCGACGGAGGTGCAGACCATACTGAATTTCCTGAAAGTGCTTGGAAACTCCCTTCAGGACATCCCTCTTTTCGGTGTGCTGAAATCGGATGCGGCAGGTTTTACCGATGAGGATATTGCCTGCATGAAGGCGGAAATGGGCGGCGTGGGGCGGCGGCTTTATACCTGCCTGACCGACTATGCCCGGCAAGGCAGCAGGGAGGAGCTTTGTAGGAAAGCCGCCCGTTTTCACGACATGCTGGATCGGTTCCGGCGGTATGTTGCTTATATGCCTATCCATCAGCTTATGGAACAGTTCCTTCGGGAAACCGGTTACCTGTACACCATATCCGCCCTGCCCGGCGGGGAGCAGCGCAGGGCCAATGTGGAAATGCTTCTTGCAAAGGCGGAAAATTTCGAGAAAACAAGCTATTTCGGTCTGTTCCATTTTATCCGCTACATGGAGCAGGTGGAAAAATACAATATCGATTACGGGGAAGCCAACATACAGGACGAAAATGCGGACACCGTGCGGATCATGAGCATCCATAAATCCAAGGGACTGGAATTTCCCGTCTGCTTCGTTTCCGGGCTGTCCAAGAAATTCAACATGCAGGATACCAGCAAGCCGGTGATAATGGACATGGATTACGGAATTGCCCTTGATTTTATTGACATAGAATCCCGGGTGAAGGGAAACACCCTGAAGAAAAGCGTGCTTTCCGGCAAGCTGCGCAGGGACAGTCTGGGAGAAGAGCTTCGTGTTTTATATGTGGCCATGACCAGGCCCCAGGAAAAACTGATCCTTACCGGCAGCTGCAAGGATGGGGAAAAGGTGGACCGGATCCTGGAAGAGGGGGCTATGAAGAGGAACATGGCAGACAACCGTCTGCGCTTCCTGACACGCAGCGAGGCATCCTCCTACCTGGACTGGCTTCTTCCCGCCTGGGCTGTCTGCGGTCAGGAGGTGGAAATACTTACGGCGGCGGATCTGCTGCAGGATCATATGGAAGAGGAACAGGGGAAGGAATCTCTGAAACAGAGACTGCAGCGTTTTGAAAAGGAAGCGCTGGAGGGAAAGCAGGAAGAAGGGGAGGAGGTCCGTCTGCTCCGGGAACGGATGGAAAGTGTGTATCCCCATGAGAACCTGAAAAATTTGTATACCAAGACGACGGTTTCCGAACTGAAAAAAGCGGGTATGGAGGAAGCGGCGGAAGAAGCCTGGCATCTGTTTAAAGAAAAAGAGATAGTTCCTTACCTGCCCCGTTTTATCCGGGAAGAAGAGAAGGTGAGCCCAACAGCCAGAGGAAGCGCCTACCATAAAGCTCTGGAGGTGTTCCCTTTTGAATGCCTGATACAGGAAACGGAATCCGGACCTGTAAGCCGGGAAAGAGTGGAGGAGCTGCTTAATCAGATGGTCGGGGAGGGCAGGCTCAGCCGGGAATTCCGGGCTGCGGTAAGCCCGGATAAAATGGCCGGGTTCCTGTCGTCCGGCCTTGCCTTACGGATGGCCCGGGCTGCGGTTGGGAACAAGCTTCATAAAGAGCAGCCCTTTGTGCTGGGGCTGCCGGCAAGCACGCTGAATCCCGAATTTCCCCAGGAGGAAACCCTGCTTATCCAGGGGATTATTGACGTATATCTGGAAGAGGAGGACGGCCTGGTGGTTGCCGATTATAAAACGGATGCGGTCACCCGGGCGCAGGAGCTGGTGAACCGGTACCGGGTACAGCTGGATTATTATGCCAGGGCATTGGAGCAGCTGACGGGCAGGCGGGTGAAGGAGAAGATTATTTATTCGTTTGCGCTGGCGGAGGAAGTGGTACTTGACAGTACTGCCGGATTCGGGCAAGGGGGCCGTGAACGGTAATGAAATGACCGGGAAATTCAGGGAAACCATTGCAAAAGGAATGAAAATCCGATATAGTTAGTTGAGTAGGGAACTTCAATTTCCAGGAGCAACCGCTCCCGGGAACTGAGGGTTTCCGGCAAAAGGCTACATAAGAATGGCCTGCCGGGGAGTGTCCGCCTTGCCGGAAAAATCCGCAGCAGCGCCGTAACACACTTTTTTATGAGGAGGAGACCCAAATGAAACAGAAATTCGGTATCAAAGAAGTCGTAGCAATCGGCATCGGAACCGCACTTTTCATCGTTCTCACCAATGTACAGGTTCCTTTCGCCATCATCCCCAACACCGCTTTGCAGTCCAGAGTTGCTGTCCTGACTTTTTTCTCGGCAGTTTTCGGTCCTATCGTCGGCGGGGCTATCGGCCTGATCGGACATGCACTGGGGGATGCGCTTTTTTATGGAAGCGTTTGGTGGAGCTGGGTGTTCCCGGATGCCCTGTTCGGTATCCTGATGGGATTGTTTGCATCCAAGTATGCCATTAAGGACGGAGGCTTTAACGGTAAAGCGATTGCCCTGTTCAATGTTGTACAGATTATTGCCAATGCCCTTGCCTGGATTGTCCTCGCTCCTATCCTTGATATTTTGATTTATGCGGAGCCTTCCAACAAGGTATTTACCCAGGGGGTTCTTGCATTTATCGGTAATATTCTGGTAGCGGCTGTACTGGGGACACTGCTCGCCCTGGCATATTCCAAGATTGGGGCGAAATCGTCAAGTTTATCCAAGGAAGATTAACTTCCTCAGAAGATTAACTTCCTCAGAAGATTAATTTCCTAAGAAGTTTAGCTGGCAGGGCACCATACCTGCGGCACAGCAGGCCCCACGAACTTAAATTCGGAGGCATAAGGGAAGAATACCGGGAGGCATAGGTTCTGCCGTGGAAACGGTTCAGGGCCTGTGCCTCCGGGACTTCCCGACCGGATAGAATCCGTTGCCGCGGATCGCTGTACGCAGGAAGGAAAACACTCCGCAGCGGCCGGGATGGATGGCAGGCATAGCGGCCCGGCTCGTAGCCCGCGGAAATAAAGTGAGGTAAAATATGACCCCGATTATTGAATTCAAGGATTATACATTTAAATACCGTTCTCAGGTAGAACCGACGCTGTACAATATAGACCTTGCGATATATCCGGGTGAGAAAGTCCTGATAGTGGGACCCTCCGGATCCGGAAAATCCACACTGGCCCATTGTATCAACGGTCTGGTTCCTTTTTCATTTCCGGGGGAAAGCCAGGGGACGCTGATTGTGGGGGGAGAGGATCCTTCGAAAGCAGGGATTTTTGGTATGTCCAAGCTGGTCGGCACTGTGCTCCAGGATACGGACGGACAGTTCATCGGCCTCACTGTGGCGGAGGATATCGCGTTCGCCTTGGAGAATGATTGTGTGCCTCAGGAGGAAATGTTTTCAAAGGTTGATGAAGTGGCAGAAATCGTGGATGTAAAATCACTGTTAAGCCATGCCCCCACGGAACTGTCAGGCGGGCAGAAGCAAAGAGTTTCCATGGCCGGCGTGCTGATAGATGACGTGGACATTCTGTTATTTGATGAACCTTTGGCCAATCTTGATCCGGCTACCGGGAAAAAAGCCATAGACTTAATAGATAAAATTAGCCGGACGACCGGTAAAACCGTGCTTATTATCGAACACAGGCTGGAGGATGCCCTATACCGGGATGTGGATCGGATTGTGGTAGTGGGAGAAGGCCGGATAGTCGCGGACAAAAAGCCGGACGAGCTGCTCTGTACGGACATCCTTGAGAAAGAAGGTATCCGGGAGCCGCTGTATATCACGGCTCTAAAGCATGCCGGCTGCGAAATTCTACGGGAAACCTGTCCCCAGCATATTGAAAGTATGGATCTGGAGCCTTACAAGGAAAAGATACAGGCATGGTTCCGAAAGGCCCAGCTTCCTCCTGCCCGGCCCGGAAAGGAATCGGCCCTGGAGGTGCTGGATTTGGATTTCTCCTATATTACAGGAAATCCGGTTCTCCGGAATATTGCATTTAAAATAGAAAAAGGGGAAATGCTCAGCATTGTAGGGAAAAACGGTGCAGGAAAAAGTACCCTTTCCAATCTGGTGTGCGGTTTTATTAACCCGGACAGAGGGAGCATTCTGCTGGGCGGTACCGACATTTCCACCAAATCCATAAAGGAACGTGGCGAGGTAATCGGCCTTGTCATGCAGAATCCCAATCAGATGATCAGCAAACCTATGATATATGATGAAGTGGCATTGGGGCTGGTGGTACGGGGCGTTCCCGAAGAAGAAGTGAAGGAACGGGTCTATGAAACTCTGAAGATCTGCGGCTTATATCCTTTCCGTAACTGGCCCGTCTCCGCACTGAGCTTCGGACAGAAAAAGAGGGTGACCATCGCCTCTATCCTCGTAATGAATCCGGAGGTCCTGATTCTGGACGAGCCTACGGCCGGACAGGATTTCAGGCATTATACGGAAATCATGGACTTCCTGAAGGAAATCAATGACCGCCTGGGGATTACCATTATCATGATTACCCACGATATGCATCTGATGCTGGAATATACGGACCGGGCCATTGTCATTGCGGACGGTGAGCTGATAGCGGACGATATCCCCGCCAGAGTATTGACGAGTGAAACCATAGCGGATAAAGCATACCTGAAAAAAACATCGCTGTATGATCTGGCGGTGAGATGCGGGATCCCGGATCCTTCCGGTTTTGTAGAACGGTTTATCTATTATGAAAGAGAGGAGAGAGCCAATGGCTAGACTTCTGACTTATACGCCCAAGAATACCTGGATCCACCGTCTGAGCGGCGTGACGAAGATGCTGTTTTTTATTCTCTGGTCCATCGCGGGCATGCTCACCTATGATACCAGGATTCTTGCTGTCATGCTGGCCGTCAGCCTGCTGATCTTCAAGGTGTCCAAAACCGAATGGAAGCAGGTGGGGACGGTATTCAAGTTTATCCTTTTTTTCCTGTTTCTGAACCTGCTGACCGTTTTCCTTTTTTCCCCTTACCAGGGAACGGAAATCTACGGAACCAAGACGGTGTTGTTCCACATTGCAGGACGTTACAGCGTTACCACCGAGCAGTTGTTTTACGAGTTCAATATCATGCTGAAATATTTCACGGTGGTGCCGGTGGTGCTGATGTTCATGGTGACCACCAATCCCAGTGAATTTGCAGCGAGTATGAACCGTCTCGGAATCAGCTATAATGTGGGATATGCCATCGCTATTGCCCTGCGTTATGTGCCGGATGTACAATCCGATTTTACCAAAATAAAACATGCCCAGGAAGCAAGGGGAATTGAAATGTCCAATAAGGCATCCTTGTTTAAACGCCTTAAAAATATGGCTAACATTATTTTCCCTCTCATTTTTTCCAGTATGGATCGCATCGATGTGGTGAGTAATGCCATGGAGCTGAGAGGCTTCGGGAAGAAGAAAAAAAGGACGTGGTACATGGGGAAGTCCCTGGAACGCAATGATTATCTGACTCTGGCTTTTGTCATCTGTTTTGTTGTGGCGGCGCTGGTGATTACGTTCTATGACGGCGACCGGTTTTATAATCCCTTCCGGTAACGGATGAATACAAAAGCCCTGCGCCATTTACCGACAGCGCGGAACGAAGAGGAATAAGGAGAACAGTTATGATTATAACCATAAAAAACGAAAAACTGCAGGTACAGATAAGCAGCAGAGGGGGAGAAATGCAGTCAGTTATACGGGACGGCAGGGAGTACCTGTGGCAGGCCGATCCGCAATACTGGGATGAAAAAGCGCCTAACCTCTTTCCTTATATTGCCCGGATGACGGAAGGAAGATATACGCTGGACGGTAAAAGTTATCCCATGCCGCTCCACGGCTTTGTACATGTGACGGAACTTATTGCGGAAGAACAGACGGAGGATCGCATCGTTTTCCGGCTGGACGCCGGGGAAGAGACACGGAAGCATTACCCCTATGCGTTTACCTACCGGGTAATATATGAACTGGACGGGGATGTCCTTCAGATAACTTATCAGGTGGAGAATCATGATGAAAAGACCATGTTTTTCGGAATCGGCGGACATCCCGGTTTTCTGGTTCCCATGGAGGATTCTCTCGGCTTTGAAGATTATTATCTGGAATTTGCCGGCAGAAAAGAGTATGACGAACCTGTCAGAATCGGATTTTCCCCGGAGTGCTTCGTGGATGGCACTACAGAACCTTTCCCTTTGGAAGACGGGAAAAAGATACCGTTACGGCACAGCCTCTTTGATAATGACGCCATTGTTCTGACACAGGTGCCGAAAATGGTGTCATTAAAATCAGACAGGGGTACGCGCCGTGTGACAGTGAGTTACCCGGATATGGACTATATCGGTTTCTGGCATGCCACATTAACCGAAGCACCTTATGTTTGTATAGAACCCTGGTCATCCCTTCCTTCAAGACAGGGAGTTGTGGAGGAGCTTTCCGCCCAGCCGGGCCTGGTAAGCCTGAAGGCCGGCGGTGTGTACCGGAACAGCTGGAGTATTGAGATTCAGTAAGATTCCCAAAACTGTATAAAATTTTGCAATATGGCGGCCCTGTCTGAATGTTAGACAGGGCCGTTTTTCAGTGTGCCGTAAGGCACGTTTTCTATGGAAGGGGCGGAGAAAGAAGCGCTTTTGCACCTCATACCTTTTCATGGAATCAGTTATTGCTTGCAGCCATAACCTTCAGCCTTCCCATAACCTTCTCCACCGGGGGCAGGGCAATAAGGATAACGGTAAGAATCGCTTCCGGAAGAATATAGCTCAGATTATAAAGGGTAGATGCCCAGATGGCGGCCATATTTCCCCCAAAGTCACCCACATAAGTGGTATAGAAGATAAATCCGGAAATTTCATGGAAAAGGAACCGACCGGCAACGCCCACGAGATAACCCTTCAGAAGGCCGTGCTTTGATTTGCTGAAGAATCCGGAAAGACCGAGGGCGCCGAACGCCAGCGGAAAGTCCAGAAGTACCTGGGCGGGATGAACCACATAAGGCCCGGTAATAAACTGCAGCACACCATAAGCCAGAGCGGCTATAATGCCGACTTTCGGGCCATACCAGTAACCGACCAGACATACAATTAACATGGAAAAAAGGGTGATGGATCCGCCGTTAGGCAGGCTGGGCAGCTTGATAACGGTGGCGATGACGGTTGCCAGGGCAATGGCAACGCCGGAATAAACGACTTGCTTTACAGTGATAGAACTTTTGCTCATAAAAAAACCTCCTTGGTATTTGTACGCAAAGAGGGGAAACAATGACTGCAACGGCAGCAATAACTTTTATAATTATTACGCAGACAATTACAATCATATGACGTTCCTATGTAAAGTCAAATAATAGAAGGTATAAGTTGGTTTTATTTGCTTTTACAAAGGTGCTTCCTTACGCCGGTATTACCCGGGTCAAGTGGTAAGGGTCAGAAACCATAGGTTTCAGTCTCAGCAATCGGCTCCCCTAGCGTGCATCTGTATTAAATTCTTATTTACTATAAACTGGTAAAGCGTAAAAGTCAAGTATGTAATGGGAAAAGTTGTAGGATTACTTGTAATGGGAAAAGTGCATACACCGGCAGCTGTGAACTATTGAAACATCGGATATAGGTGGTAAATAATGGAAGATGCAGAAGTTCCAGCAAATTTGGTAAATATTATATACTAATGTTAAAAATTATTTCTAGCCAGATGAAGAAAAAACAACTATACTATTAATTAGTAGTAAATAGAACTGGCAGGTATAATAAAGATGATTGACAGGTTGTTTGCAGAACGATTAATAGATAAACTATCACAGTTTACGGAATATAATATTAATATTATGGACGAGGATGGGATTATCATAGCGAGCAGAATGAAGGAAAGGGTCGGTACTTTCCATGAGGTAGCATTTCAGCTGATGAAAGGGGATGAGGACAGCAGGGTTGTAACGAAAGAAGATTCGGATAAAGGCGTAAAATGCGGTGTCAATATGGTGGTTCATGTAAACAAAAGAAAAGAAGGCGTAGTTGGCTTGTCAGGTGATCCAAGGGAAATAATGCCGGTGGCAAAAATTGTAAAAATGTCTGTGGAATTAATGCTGGAGTATGAATCCTATAAATTCGAAAGCCTGAGAAAATATAATTTAAAAGAGCAGTTGGTTCACCTGATACTGTATAGTGATGATTATGTCCGAGAGGATTTGACTAAATATATTGTTGCATTGAACCTGGAAGAGGATATGGTCAGAGTTCCTATTTTGATAGAATGTAAGGATAGTTCAGTAAGCGGAGAAAAACTCAGAATACTGCTGGAGGATAATAAATTCTTTTCGAGACAGGACTTTGTGGATATTACGAGAGAAGGTTTTCTTGTAATATTTAAATCCATAGATTGCCCAATCGGCTATATCATGCAGGATTATAAGTATATGATCGCAGAATACCTTGCCTCATTCCTGAAATATATAAGAAATGCGGATATTCAGTCAGGGATATACATAGGGCCTCTGCAGAATGATATTATGTATTACCGCCAGGCCTATCTGTACTGCCTGTGGATGCAGAAAAATATAAGAAAGCCAGGAAGCTATTATTTTTATGATTATATAGTAAAATATTTGGAATCAATGGCGTCCATGACGGAGTTCCATACTTTGTTTTTGATGCTGAAACAAAAGCTGGGACAAAAATTTATTGATAATTACCTTGAGACAATAGGTGCTTTAATTGAAAATGAATATAACCTGAATAAAGCCAGTGACTGGCTGCACGTTCATAAAAATACGCTGGTATACAGGTTGGATAAAATCAGGGAAATACTGAACATGAATCCTCTTGCGAAAAATTCGGACAGGGAATTCATGGAATGTTTTTATTATTATCTGTTGAGAAAATAATGATAAGTAGAGTAAAGAAAGATGGAATTTCTTTACTCTATTTTTTTGTGCCGCCGACACAAAAAATCATGAGAATCTTTGGTGAAGGAGGACGAGAGAAAAGAAAATGGTACAGCTATAATTAGGACATACAAAAAGCAGTAAGCAAATCTTTACCTTGCTTAAGTGAGGAAAGCAGAGGTGTATAAACAGAAAATGGATATAGAATATCGGGACGCTGAAATAATAATCCAAAAGGCAATTAAAGAGGTATTGCCTGATAAGGCGGTCCGTACCGTATTGAGTGACAGAAAAAGCATAGAGAATGTTTATGTTGTAGCAGTAGGGAAAGCAGCATGGAAAATGGCCAATACATGTCAGGAGATACTGGGAGATCAGATTCGTAAAGGAGTTATCCTGACAAAGTATGGACATTCAAAGCAGAAGTTGAAGAACTTTGAAATTATTGAAGCTGGTCATCCGATTCCGGACGATAATTCAATTATGGGTACTCAAAAAATAATTGATTTGGTAAAGGGATTATCAGCAAAAGATAATATCTTATTCCTGCTCTCTGGCGGCGGTTCTTCTTTATTTGAGAAACCCGTTCAGGGAATTACTTTAAAAGATATTCAGGAAGTTACTCAACAGTGTTTAAATTGTGGAGCAAGTATTACGGAAATTAATACAATAAGAAAAAGGTTATCCGATGTAAAAGGTGGAAAGTTTGCAGCGTACTGTGCACCGGCAAAAATATATGCGATTGTATTGTCTGATATTCTGGGTGATAAACTGGATATGATTGCTTCAGGGCCGGCTTATGCGGATACTTCTACGTGTGAAGATGCATTCAGTATTATACAAAAATATGGATTAAAGTTAAAGGAGCATATTTTATATGCTTTAAAAAAGGAAACGCCTAGATGTGTGGATAATGTGGAAACATATTTGACAGGCAGTGTCAGCGAGTTTTGCAAAGCTGCGGCTAAATACGCGAATGAATTAGGATATAAGCCATATATTTTATCCAATACCCTTGATTGTGAGGCGAGGGAGGCGGGAAAATTCATTGCTTCTATAGCACATACTGTAGTGGAAAAGAAAGATTATAGCATAAAACCACCCTGTGCGATCATTGTGGGAGGAGAAACTATTGTAAAAGTTTTTGGTAATGGGAAAGGCGGCAGGAATCAGGAAATTGTATTGAGTGCAGCAGAGGGAATACGAGGGTTGGATAATGTGGTTATTTTTGCAATCAGTTCTGACGGAACGGACGGCCCCACGGATGCGGCCGGAGGAATTGTGGATGGCAGAACTGCAGAAAAGCTGGAAGCATTAGGAGTTAGCTGTGAAGATGTATTAAAAAATAACGATTCTTATCATGCACTTGATAAAATCGGGAATCTAATCAGGACAGGAGCTACAGGAACCAATGTAAATGATATAGCAGTTATTCTATGTAAATAATGTGAGGTAAGGTATATGAGAGATTCAATTCATAAGTATTTTCAAATTGGAACTATCCAATGGATGAGCCATCCCCCCGCAGGATATGAACTGTTAGATTCTATTAAAACAATTTGCTGTGATGATTATTTCGATGCACTGGAAGTGACTCAGGTGAAAGATACTGTTCTTCGTGAACAGGTTAAAAAAATGCTGGAACAGGCTCATATGAAAGTTTGCTATGGAGCACAGCCAAGACTGTTGGGGCCGGCGCTGAATCCTAATAATGTGGATGAGGAAGGCAGGAAAAAAGCGGAACAGACACTCCTGGAAGCAGTAGATGAAGCAGAATATCTGGGAGCAAAGGGTATTGCATTTCTGGCTGGAAAATGGGAAAAAGATACCAGAGAAGAGGCATATTTACAGTTACTTAAAACAACTGAAAATATATGTGAATATGCGGCTTCAAAGGATATGTATGTAGAATTGGAAGTATTTGATTATGATATGGATAAAGCTGCTTTAATCGGTCCGGCTCCCTATGCCGCACGGTTTGCTGCAGACGTGAGAAACAAATGTAGTAATTTTGGCCTAATTGTTGATTTATCTCATTTCCCAACTACATATGAAACATCAAGGTTTGTAATTCAGACACTAAAACCTTATATTACGCACTTTCATATAGGCAATGCAGTGGTAAAAAAGGGGTATGAGGCATATGGAGATCAGCATCCCCGGTTTGGATTTCCGGACAGTGCCAATGATATTGTTCAGTTATTGGATTTTTTCAGGGTAATAAAAGAAGAAGGATTCCTGGATGCAGCCAATCCGTATGTTCTTTCTTTTGAAGTAAAGCCGTGGAAGGAAGAGGACGGGGATTTGGTGCTTGCCGGTACTAAAAGGGTGATTAACAGAGCTTGGGCTCTTTTGGAAGATTAAATGACTTTAGAGATGGAAGCCATGGAAAGGATTAATTATGAA
The DNA here is from genome assembly GCA_900548905.1 of uncultured Lachnospiraceae bacterium. Lineage (GTDB taxonomy): Bacteria > Bacillota > Clostridia > Lachnospirales > Lachnospiraceae > Eisenbergiella. Next base: position 88,526 of record URMK01000018.1, read on the forward strand.
AATAGTAATTTTGGATGGTTATACAGAGAATCCCGGTGATTTAAGCTGGGAAGGATTTGAAAAACTGGGGGTTCTGACGGTATATGACAGAACAGCGAAAGAAGATGTTATTTCCCGCATAGGAGATGCAGAAGCTGTAATAGTTAATAAAACACCCTTAGACAGAGATGTTTTTGAGACTTGTCCGCAGATTAGATATGTTGGAGTGCTGGCTACGGGGTATAACGTAGTGGATATAAATGCAGCAAGAGAAAAGGGAATACCCGTATGCAATATCCCGACATATGGCACCACAGCGGTTGCCCAAATGACCTTTGCCTTACTGTTAGAGATCTGTCATCATGTTGCAGAACATTCGGACGCTGTAAAAAAGGGAGAATGGTCTGATAATGAGGACTGGTGTTTCTGGAAGTACCCGCTAATGGAGCTTACGGGAAAGAAAATGGGAATAATCGGGTTTGGACGTATCGGACAGGCTGTTGGTAAACTGGCAAAAGCCTTTGGAATGCAGGTCATTGCATATGATGCTTATCAAAATGACTCAGGAAAGGAAATCGGTCAATATGTAACGCTTGATGAATTACTGAAGGAATCAGATGTAATTTCACTTAATTGCCCGCTGTTTCCAGAAACGGAAGGAATTATTAATGAGAAAAATATCAGCAAAATGAAAGATGGCGTTATTCTTATTAATACCAGCAGAGGGGCTTTAATTAAAGAAGAAGATTTGGCAAAGGCATTGAGAACAAAGAAAGTTTATGCTGCAGCGTGCGATGTTGTGTCTGCTGAACCGATTCGTCCGGATAATCCTCTGTTGGGTTGTTATAACAGTATATTAACGCCTCATATTGCATGGGCCTCCAAAGAGAGCAGACAAAGGCTTATGGATATTGCTGTTGCCAATTTGAAAGCTTTTGTTGAAGGAAAGTGGAATAATGTAGTAAATTAACTGCGCTATGTCTGGAGTAGATATGAAAATCAGGATGCCTTTTGGAAAAAGCTTTTTGGAAACCACAATCAGTGATGATCGAATAGCGGGACTTATAACGAGTAATTTAGATCGGTACGAAAGACAGGAATCAGAAATTGAAATTATTAAAATGGCAATGGAACGACCTCATGGAAGCTGCAAGTTGGAAGAGTTATCAAAAGGTAAGAATAAAGTAGTAATAATTGCCAGCGACCATACACGACCGGTACCCAGCCGATTAATTCTTCCCCTTATGCTGGAGGAAATTAAAAGAGGAAATCCAAATGCTGAGGTTACAATTCTTGTTGCTACCGGATGCCATAGAGCGACAACACAAAATGAGCTGAATGAAAAATTCGGGGAGGAAATGGTAAAACGTGTTCCCATTATGATTCATGACTGTGATGACGAGGAACAGGCCTTTTTGGGAATACTGCCATCCGGAGGAGAGTTGTTTATTAATAAAACAGCCGCGGAAGCTGATTTGCTTGTTGCGGAAGGTTTTATAGAACCCCATTTCTTTGCTGGCTATTCAGGAGGAAGAAAAAGTGTTCTTCCGGGGATTGCGTCGCGAAGAACAGTATATGCAAATCATTGTGCGGAATTTATTGCTGATCCGATGGCTCAATATGGTGTTCTGGAGGGGAATCCCATTCATAGAGATATGGTTTTTGCAGCTCGTAAAGGAGGACTTGACTATATAGTTAATGTGGTAATTAACTCAAGGCACAGGGTAATTGGTGCATTTGCGGGAGATGTGGAAGCTGCGCATTTAAAGGGGGTAGAATTTATTGAAAAATTATGTAAAACCGATAAGGTAATATCCCCTGTTGTCATTACATCTAATAATGGTTTTCCAATGGATCAAAATATATATCAATCGGTAAAAGGAATGGCAACTGCAGAGACCTGCTGTGAAGAAGGCGGCGTTATTATTATGGTATCAGAATGCAGAGATGGATGCGGAGCAGAGGGATTTTACAAGACATTTAGTCAAGAGAAGGATTCAGGAAAAATACTGGATAAAATTCTGGCAACCGGTAGGAATGAAACATTCGAGGATCAATGGCAGTCACAGATATTTGCAAGAATTGTAAACAAATTCCAGGTTGTTCTGGTAAGTAAGGCAGAGCCGGAACTTGTCAGACAGATGCATATGATTCCTGCAGATAATTTAGAACAGGCCTTGGCAATGGCTGATACACTGCTTGGCGGGAAAAAGAAGGTTACGGTTATTCCGGATGGGCTGACAAGTATCATCAAAGTCTGAAAATGAATGAAGAAGGGAGGGCAGGAAAGCAACAGAGGTAAAAAACAATAAATTAAAATTGGGAGGATTTTATAATGAACAGATGGAAAAAGTTTGTAGCAATCTTACTTACAGTGGCAGTAACAACAGGTATGACAATCGCCTGTGGAAACAGCAGTGAGACAGCATCAACAGCAGAAAGCTCCCCGCAGGCCGCGGCGGCAGATGGAGGACAGGAAAATAAAGGGACGGGAGATGTGTATGAACTTGATTTTTATGCATGGTCTAACCCGGAAAACCTTACCCCGTTGCTTGAAAGTTTTAATACCGATTATGCAGGAAAATATAATTTGGTTTATCAAAAACTTGCGGATGCCGCGACATTGACAATAAATACAGCGTTAGCTTCAGGAGAGAAAATCGACGTAATGACGCAGGCAAGTCATACCGATTTAAGGCAGAGAGCCGATGATGGCGTATATCTTGGATTAAAACAGTTTTTTGATAAAGAAGGATGGGAATACGGAGAAAAGCTGGGAACGGCGATTGAGGAAACGCAGAATATCGACGGCGATTATTATTCGGTTCCGTATTGCAATAATATTAATATGGTATTCTTTAATAAAAAAATGTTTGATGAAGCGGGCCTTGAATATCCTCAGTCTGGATGGACATGGGAAGAATTCCGTGAAACCGCAATTAAGTTAACCAGCGGTAGCGGTGCAGATAAGGTATATGGTGCAATGCTTGATACCGCAGGGAACAATGGGGATAATTACTGGGATTTGATAGCAAGACAGAAATTAGGTAACAATGCATATTATAATGATGATCTGACAGCATCAACCTTTGGTAGTGATGAGATGCGCGAAAGCCTTCAGTTTTTTGTAGATATGACTTTTAAGGATCAGTGTATTGTCCCGGTTGATGAGATTACTGCATTGCAGTATTATAGTGATCCGGTTGGTATGGCCGGCCTTTATAATGGAAAGTATGCAATGTGGGTTGCACCGGTTTACGGATGCCTTTATTTGAAATCTAGTTATGGCGAAATACCGGAGGGAACAGATATTGGTATGGTGGATATGCCTACGCCTGACGGAGGGCAGACAATTACTACCTGCTATTCATCAACAGCAAGTATACCGGCTAATGTGGAAAATCCGGAAGCAGCATGGGAACTTTTAAAATATATCTGTATAGACAGAGCAGATTTATTTGCAGGACCCAAAGCAATGCATCCCGCTGTTGAGTTTGACAACGAAGAAGATAAACGTGCATTTAACGAAATTATTTTCAGTGAGAAACCAGGGCTTGATTATGATATGGCGATGGATACAATGATGAAGGATCGGGTACTTGTAAGCAAAGACTGTACGATCAAGCAGGGATATGTAGCGATTCAGGAAGGTTTGGAAAACATAATGACCCTTGTATTCAGTGGTGAGATGGGTGTTGAAGAGGCATTAAGCAAGCTGCAGCAGAGTGTAGATGAGGCAATTACGGCAGATTTGGCAAAATAAAAACTGGTTAATTCATAAAAGTATGACGATGGCGGGGATTCCCGCAGGCTGATGTGCTCCTCATATGATAAGCATTATAATTGATAAAATGTTTTGCTTATTGAGGAGCACGCTGCTCTAAAGAGCCATCGGTCTGATAGGAAGTGATTATGATTTCTGGATCAAAATGGAAAGGAAAAACAAAACTAGGAACAATGAAGCTCCAGACAAAAGAGAATCTTGCGGGCTATTCGTTTCTGGCATTAAACTTCATAGGATATGTTGCATTCAAATTAATACCGTTGATATTAGCGCTTGGTTTAAGTGTGGTTAAGTGGAATTTTGCGTCAGGCTTTAAAAATATGGAATTTGTCGGACTTGATAATTATGCAAGATTATTACATGATGAAGTATTTATCCGTTCACTTATCAATACATTAATATATGGTATCGTACTTGTGCCTGTTGCTATTTTTTTGGCATTGATATTTGCGGTAATTTTGAATGAATATGTGTTTGGAAAAGGAATTCTGAGGCTGGCATTTTATTTGCCCAACGTATCTTCAATGGTAGCAGTATCTGTGGTCTGGATGATTTTATTTCTTCCGGCATATGGTCCGATTAATCAGGTATTGATGACGCTGGGAATTGAAAATCCGCCTCGTTGGTTAAATGCTACGGGTACATCTTTACTTTCAATTATTATTGTAGGTATTTGGCAGCGTATAGGTTACAATATTATTGTGGTACTTGCAGGTTTGCAGGGGATATCCAAATCTTTGTATGAATCTGCAGAAATTGACGGAGCCAATGGTATTCAGAAATTTTTCTATATTACCATTCCTTCCCTGAGCAATACGATGTTCTTTTTGACGATGATATCCTTCATAAGTTCATTTCAAGTATTTACTCCGGTACAGGTTATGACAAAGGGAGGACCGGGAAATTCATCTTCAGTACTGGTATATTATATTTATAAAAATGCATTCCAATATAATGAAATAGGATATGCAACAGCGATGGCTTGGATATTGTTCTTCCTGGTGTTTATATTTACAATAGGCAGGATGATATTCACAAGAAAAAATGAAGGATGATAGGGGGGATTGGATTGAGTTACAGTAAAAAAAGACTGATAGTCAAAATTATATTTACCATAGTGATGGGAGTTATTTCAGTTGCGATGCTGCTACCGTTTGCTTGGATGCTTTCAGCTTCTTTTAAACCTGATAATACTATATTTGCATTTCCGATCGACTGGATTCCGGATAATTTTACCTTGAATAATTATAACAGAGTATGGAATTCCGACGTTCCTTTTTCTACTTTTTTTGGTAATTCCCTAAAGGTGACTATATTATCGGTTGCAGGTGAAGTATTTACAAGTTCCCTGGCAGCATATGCGTTTGCCAAGATTAAATTTAAAGGGAGAGACGTAATATTTCTGATTTATCTGTCGACACTTGCGTTTCCTGCGCAAATGATGTTAATACCAAGATTTACTATGTTCAGGACTATTGGACTTTATAATACACATTGGGCACTGATACTTCCTGGTATGTTTACTGCATTCGGAACGTTTATGCTCAGACAGTTTTTTATGTCAATACCGGAAGAACTGAGCGAATCTGCAAAAATTGACGGGGCTAATCATTTTACAATATTTTCAAAGATTATATTACCGCTTGCCGTACCTGCATTCAGTGCCCTGATTATTTTTCAGTTTGTATCTTCGTGGAATGAATATGAATCAGCATTAGTATATATCAGAAGTAAAGAACTGGCTACCATTCCTTTGGGATTGAATTTTTTTAAAGATGAAAATGCATCCAGTTATGGGGCAATCATGGCAGCGTCTGTTTGTTCATTGATTCCTATATTTACAGTATTTCTCATATTCCAGAAACAGTTTGTGGCTGGAATTGCGACTTCAGGGATGAAAGAATAGTGGAGGAAAAAGAATTATGGGAGAAAACAGAAAACTAAGTATCTGTTATCTTGATGTTGAGGGCTGTGCAGTTTACGGTAAAAATAGAATGGAAACAGCCATCAAGGAAGCGGGATATCAGATTGAAGTCTTAAATCATTTTACAGAGAAAAAAGATACGGATGGTTTTGTTCTTGTTGTGGGAAGTATAGAGGATCAACGGATAGAAGTTCTTCTGAAAAGCGCCGGAGCAAAATTGGTAAGGGAGCCTCAAAGTACGATTCAAAAATGGTGCGGGACTGTGGCTGGGAACATACTTCTTCTTTCTGGTTCGGATCAGACAGGACTTATGTACACGCTTTTAGAAATGGCTGAGCAGATACGGGCAGAGGGAATCGATGCACTTGTTAACGCAGAGGACAGAACAGAGATTCCTGAGAATGAAGTAAGGTGTATGGATCGGTATCTTTTGGGGCATCTGGATAATGAGTGGTTTCTGGCGGAAGAATTTTGGCATTATTATCTTGAAAGACTGGCGCAGGCAAGATTTAACCGTTTCTGTTTGATTTTGGGGTTTGACACGGCTTATATGTCTCCTCCTTATCCTTTTTTTACAGAAGTAAAAGAATATCCTCAAATCAGGATGAAGGTATTCAGTTCTGAACAAAGAGAACAGAATTTGAATATGCTTCGCAAAATTGTTTCACTGTGTCATGAGTATGGAATTCAGTTTGTTCTGGCAACCTGGCAGCAAAGACCATGGACGACAGAACAGGATGAGCTTGTATCCGGCCTGCCGGAAGATGAAAATGTACTCAGTGAATATTGCTATTGCGGGATGAAGGCCCTGCTAAAGGCGGTTCCGGACATTGACATTGTACAGTTCAGGGTGAATCATGAGTCGGGAGTGGGAACGCAGGTGTCTGCAGAAGCCTTCTGGAATCATTGCGCAGATGCAGTAGCAGATGCAGGAAATGAACTGGGAAAAATTTTTACGCTTGATTTACGGGCAAAAGGTCTGACAGAAGCAATGGTCAGACATGCGTTCGGAAGAGGTCTGAAGGTAGAAGTACCTACAAAATATTGGTGTGAACATGCAGCTTTGCCATATCATCTTTCCACAATGAGAAGCGAAGAGTTGGCGCAGCTTGACAACTTCAATCATTCACGGAGATATTCCTATGCTGATATGTTAAAAAAGCCCCGGTATTATAATGTGATTTTCAGATTATGGAATTATGGGTCAACGAATTTATTTTTGTGGGGAGATGCAGATTATGCAAGACGTTTTTCCAAGAGCTGCAGTTTATCCCAGGCGGCGGGGTTCCAGGTTAATGCACCTTTATCTCTGAAATATGGTCATGAGTTATCACATAAGGAAGCATGGGACACTTTTGCAGATGAGACATTGCGTTCCGGTACATGGGAAGATGAGAGATTCTGGATGTGGTATACGATGTTTGGTCGGTTGGGCTACCGGACAGATACTCCGGAAAAGGTATGGCTAAGAGAATTTGAAGCTCATTTTGGGAAAAGAAGAGGCCGTATTCTGGAACAGGCGCTTGCAGAGGCAAGCAAGATTATTCCGATGATTACAACAGTACATATGCCTGTTCACCCATCGCTGCGTTATTGGACTGAGATGAGCACCGGTTTTGCGCTGTTTGATGAAAATAATTTGTACACACCCCAACCGTATGATTTTCAGAAACAAATTACATACGGTTCCACAGAGCCAAGTGATCATGGTATGTTTTACGGCATAGAAGAGTATGTGAAGGATTGTGTGAATGGTACAATGGCCGGAAAATATACACCAATGCAGTATGCGGGGTGGCTTCAGACATTGGCAGGGGATGTGGAGGAGAAAATTAAACAGGTGCAGGCCATATCGGAAAAAGAGGATAATGCGGAATACAAGGCCTTAATGGTTGATCTTCATATGCTTTGCGATATGGCCCGATACCATTCTTATAAAATAAGAGCGGCGTTGGAATTGGCCTGGTGGAAACAGAATAGAAATACGGCCCGCTTAAAAAAATGCGAGTTGTTTTTCAGGAAGGCAATAAGCTATTGGGAGCTTCTTTCGGAAAAAGGAGATAAGGCTTACTATCATGATTTGGATTTCAGTTCAGCAGGTTCCACCACAAGACGCGGTACTTGGAGAGATTTGAAAAAAGAACTTGATGCAGACCTGAGAACAATTGAAAAATTAGTAGTCTCCTCCGATGTGACGGGTATTTTGGATAATGTTGAAAAAGAGGAAAACGAGTTGTGTTTGTTTTCAGATTTTCCGTCTGAGGCAAAAGCCGGCATTGATATCAGAATTAAAGTAAGTAAAGCCGGAATTGGAAGGTGGCCGGCGGCCCCGGTAATTCATTACAGACACGTTAATCAGACGGAAGGATTATTCCTTACATCAGTAATGGAGGAAGCAGGAGAGAATTATGAAGCGGTAATTCCGGGCGAATATGTAACAGAAGACTGGGATTTGATGGTATATATTACTGTTCAGAAAAAGGATGGTATCTGCAGTATGTATCCAGGAATCTACAATTCGGTTTATCCTTATCCTTATCATGTAATTACCGTTAATAAATAATACATTATGATAAAAGAGTGAAATTATAAACGTAACAGAACATAAAGGTAGGATTTGTGATGGAAAAAAGATATATAAAGGAAGAAAAACAGACCCCTGTTAATTATTTATATGATACGATTGTAGCCGGAGGAGGAACAGCCGGGATCGTGGCAGCAATTGCTGCCGCGAGAAATGGAGCCAAAACCATTTTAATAGACAGATATGGCTTTGTGGGAGGAACCATGATTAACGGGGCAGGCCCGCTGCATAGTTTTTTTAACCTGTATAAGGCCTTTCCAGGTGTGGAGAAAGTTCAGGTAGTCAGAGGAATTCCCGATGAAATAATAGAACGTATGAAACAGAAGGGAGGGTCACCCGGCCATCTGGAGCAGGAAAAGGGCGGCAGCTATGACTCAGTTATTACGTTGATCGATTGGGAAATATTTAAAGAAGTGGCATTCGAGATGCTGGAAGAATGTAAGGTGACAGTACTTCTGCACACGATGGTTGCGGATGTTATTAAAGATGGAAATAGGATTACTGGTGTTATTATTGAGGGAAAATCCGGAAGAGAAGCCATATTGGCAGAAAATGTGATTGATACTACCGGTGATGGAGATGTAGCTGCTATGGCAGGTGCTCCGTTTATCAAACGACATAATACAACTTCTGTCGGTATGCCTTTTGGAATGATGAACGTGGATATGCCGAAACTTATGCATTTTCTGGAAGAAAATAATATGGTTAACCAACTGATCCGAGCGGATAAGGGAAGTGAAACAGATGATGTAATACGTTTGGGGTTTGAATTGAAAAAGCTCCCTCTTTTCAAGGAATATATGGAAAAAAGCGGAATGTGGGGACCTTTGGGATTCTCGCTGTATGAGGGAAATTATGGTTATATTAATTCTGCGAACCTGAAGTCTGTGGATGCAACTGATACAGAAGAGTTAAGTGCAGCAGAGATCAAGCTCCGCCGTCAGGTTATGACATTGTCCAGGATGCTTCGGGAACACGTACCGGGATTTGAAAAAGCTTATGTGAGTTGGACACCTGTGGGAGTTGGCGTAAGGCTGACAAGGGTGATAGAGTGTGAGCACGATATGTCTCTTGATGAGATCGTGAATGGAACGAGATTCCCGGATGAAGTAATGCTGTATGGATTTCATGATTGTGCGCCACGTATCATGATTAAGGATGGGAAATATTATGGACTTCCTTATCGTGCTCTTCTGCCCAAAAAAGTGGAAGGATTGCTTGTTGCCGGCCGTATGATTACCAGTGAATGGGATGCCCATATGTCAACAAGGAATACAGTGTCCTGTATGGCCCAGGGGCAGGCGGCAGGGACTGCGGCAGCGCTTTGTGCCAAGCAGGGATGTCAGCCAAGACAGCTTGATGTTGATAAGCTGAGAGGGGTTTTGAAGGAACAGAATGTCTTTTTAGATTAAGAAAAGGGGGCATTATTATGGAATATGTACTGCAATCAGAAAGAAAATTTCCTGCGAGTAAGTATGATGTTATTATCTGCGGGGGTGGAACCAGCGGTGTATTTGCGGCTATATCAGCAGCCCGCAAAGGCGTTAAAACAGCACTTATCGAAAGTAAAGGTTATGTGGGAGGAATTGCGGCAGAGGGAGGCTGCGGACTTCACAGCTTTTATAACCTATGGAAAGCGTTTCCCGGAATTGAGAAAAGAAAAGTCGTAAGGGGACTGCCTGAAGAGATGATTAACAGACTGACAGCGCTGCATGGTGCATCCGGACATAATGAGACGTTAATGAATTATGGATATGATTCCGATACCCTTTGCGTGGATGTGGAAGTATACAAATACGTAGCAATGCAGATGCTTCGGGAAGAAGGCGTTGATATCTATGTCAATACTATGGTTGCGGAGGTATTGACGGAAGGCAGCAGAATTACCGGAGTGGTTATTGTCAATCATCAGGGCAGTCAGGTATTGCTTGCTAAAATGGTTATTGATTCCACCGGATATGGAGATGTATGTGCCAGAGCCGGTGCCGGCTATACGGAACCCAATGATTATGCAGTTGCGAACAGCATGGGTATTGGAGGTATAGATATTGATAAGTATTACCAGTTCCTGAAGAAGAACGATGCTTTAAAAGAATATGCGCTTGGTCCCCGAAGCGGCCGTGACGGACAGCTCATACGAGTTGACGGTAACTGGAATAAGCTTGAGCCCAGTTTTGGGAAAAGAGCGGCTGAACTTGGAATGCACACGGTGACAACCACGTTACATGATAATTATTTTATGTTTATTAAGCTGAATTACCATATGCCGGCAAGCCCGACAGATGCAAAAGAGTTATCTGCAGCCGAGTTTGAACTGCGCAGAAGGCAGTTTGAAGCATTAAAGCTTTTGAAAGAGGTTATTCCGGGAAGTGAGAATGCATTTATTGCGAGAACCAGTCCTGCCGTGACTATCAGAAGAGCAAGATGTATTACGTGCGAGTATGACATCAGCAATGAGGAAGTAATAAATGGCGTTCATTTCAGTGATGACGTGTTTTCCTATGGTTTCCATGATGAAGCGCCCCATTTCCAGGTAAAAAATGGTGAAACCTATGGATTCCCCTATCGGGCAATGCTGGTTAAGAACATGGAAAATCTGTTTGCCGTTGGTATGATGGTTACTTCTGATCACCATGCACATATGTCAACAAGAAATACAGTATCCTGTATGGCACAGGGACAGGCGGCAGGAACTGCTGCGGCACTGTGCGTCACACTGAAAAAGGATAACGTTAGAGATTTGCCTTATAAGGAACTTTATACAGCTCTCAAAACGGATAACGTATGGTTTGATCAGGATCGGCAATAGGAACTTATTGTATAAAATAACAAATTCAATGTGCTCTTAAGCATGTAGATGGGAGTAATTATGAGAATAAAAGCAGCAGAAGCAATCGTCCAGATTATGGTAAAAGAAGGAATTACTGATGCTTTTGGTATACCGGGGGCGGGCATTAACCCGGTGTATAAATATTTAGAAAACGCACCAATTTCACATTATGGGATGAGGCATGAAGAGGCTTGTACCCATGCGGCAGACGCTTATTTCAGGGCCAGTCATAAAATTGCACTTGCTATCTGTACAGCAGGTCCTGGGGCAACTAACTTTGTTACGGGATTATATACGGCCAACATTGATTCTATTCCGCTCCTGGCAATTGTAGGACAGGCAAACACATGGCAGCTGAATCAGGATCCATTCCAGTGTGTTGATATGGTAAGCATTGCGGATACAGTAACAAAGAAAGTGTTCCGCCCCATGAAGGCCGAAGAAATACCGGATATGATGAGAGAAGCTTTTTATTTGATGAGAGAAGGAAAGCCCGGGCCGGTACTGATAGATTTTCCTCTGGATGTACAGATGGGAGAGCTGGAGTTTGAGATAGATTCCTATGAACCGAAAGGAATCAGTAAAGCGATGCCAGACCTTGAAAAAATAGGGAAGGCGATAGAAATGCTTTCTGAGGCCGAAAATCCGGTTATCATCATGGGAGGTGGCGTACGCCTTGCTGAAGCGGAAGAGGCATTAATTCATTTTGCAGAAGAATATCAGATTCCTGTAATAACAACCTATATGGCTAAAGGCGGAATTCCCGAAAATCATCCGTTAAATGCTGGCCATGCAGGAATACAGGTCGGGCAGCCAATCGGAAATAAATATCTGCTTGAATCGGATGTTGTATTGGGTATCGGATGTCGTTTCTCTGATAGACATACAGGGGACCTGAAGGTGTACCGCGGAGAAAGAAAATTTATACATATTGATATCTGTGAAACACAAATAGGAAAGGTATTTGAACCGGATCTTGGTATTGTTTCTGATGCTGCCGAAGCGATTAAGCAGCTTGAAGAAGCTGCCAGGACGAAGAAGCTTAAGAATTTTTCTAATGAACGTGTGGCTGTTCTTCCGATATTACGGGAGGAAATGGCAAGAAAGACGGATTATGACAGTATCCCAATTATGCCCCACAGAGTATTCCATGAAATAAACAGAGCCTTTGATGGGAATACTATGTTCACTACAGGATGTGGAATTGTACAGATTTGGTCAGGACAGTTACAGAAGATAGATAAACCCGGTAAATATTTACCTTCCGGAGGTGCTGGCACACTTGGTTTTGAGATTCCGGCTGCATTTGGAGCAAAAGTAGCACATCCGGAAAATTATGCGGTCACAGTTCTCGGCGATTTTGGATTTACTTTTATGGGAGAAGAAATCGCTGTAACAACGGTTTTTGATAAACCTATTATTGTTGTTATTGTAAACAATGCAAATCTGGGGTTGATACGCCAGAACCAGAAGGGTGCTTATGGCTTTGAATATGCGGTTGGAATGCCCTGCAACCAGGACGGAACGATTGATTATGTCAAGGTAGCTGAAGGCTTTGGATGTATGGGCGAGCGTGTTTTTACTCCTGAAGAATTACGTGATGCCCTTGAAAGGGCAAAAGCAGCGGGTAAGACCTATGTAATTGATGCAATTTGTGTAAAAGAACAATTATGTGATATGGGAAACTCTATCGCAGCAATTAAGTCGTGGGTATAATGACAGGAACGGCTGGTAAATAGTCAGGGGCAGACGGAGTAAAATCCGCCTGCCTCTAATTTTGTATTTTTAAACCAAATTGAACAATCTGTTTTGTAATTAAAAAACTAATGATTATAATTAGGAAATGTTATTATACATTAATAATGTTGTAACATTAATATAAAACAGAAGAATTTGGAGAGTACAATGATAGATGCATTACTGGCAAAAAAGTTTATTGAAAGAATCACCCAATACACAGAGTACAATGTTAACATTATGGATGAAAAGGGGATAATCATTGCCAGTAAAAATACTTCCCGGATAGGTACGTTTCATGAAGTGGCATTACAGATTATACAGGGAGCAAAAGATACCATAATTGTTGACAATGAAAATACCCAGTTCGGTGTAAAAAAGGGAGTCAACATGGCTATTTACTATAAAAAACGCAAAGAAGGGGTTATTGGAATTACAGGGGATCCGAAAGAAGTTATGCCCATAGCGCTGGTGATAAGAATGTCGGTGGAGGTTATGCTGGAGCATGAACTGTTCAAATATGAGAAAATGCAGCGACGAAATCTGAAAGAGCAGCTGTTGAACATTATCCTGTACAATGAAGATTTACAGAAAGGTGACTGGGAACGTTTTATGCAGCCCCTTCAGCTGAAAGAAGACATTATCCGGATGCCGGTTCTGATTAGTATTCAGAGCGACAGAGATGTGAGGGAAAATGTTCTGAGTGCTTTTCGCAACGGCAGGGAGCATTCTCCTCAGGATTTGATATGTATGACAAGAGACGGGGATATTCTTCTGTATAAAGCACTGAATAATCCACTGCCCGAGCTAATGAAAAATTATAAATATGTGATAGGAGAAGCTATTGCAGACGGTCTGCGGTATATGAGAAGCGCAGGGTGCTCCTATACTATCTATGTGGGTGCTTTTCAAAGTGATTTCCTGTATTACAGAATGGGATACGGACATTGCTTATGGCTCAAAAAAAATATGGGAACCGGAGGAAGCTTTTATTTTTATGATCATACCAGTATGTATTTCATGTCCATTCTGCCGCTCACGGAGCTTCAGGTTGCGTACTATACCATTGAAAGGAATTTCGGAGATAAATTTGTTGAAAACTTCAAAGAAATCATAGAAGCCCTCCGTATGGCCAATTTCAACCTGAATGATGCGAGCAAGCTGCTGCATGTTCATAAAAATACATTGATTTACCGGTTGGATAAAATAAGGGAGATATTGAATGCAGATCCCCTTGGAAATAATAATGACAGGGAATTTGTGAATGGTTTTTACTATTATTTAAAGAGAAAAGAACAAATTTATCAGGATTAATTACTCAAATTTCGCAGGTGCCAAATGGCCCTCCGCCCGCTGTCTGTGGGGCGCTCCCGGGACTGAAAAGGA